>CAXDNE010000094.1:0-23331 GCA_963990595.1 uncultured Methylobacterium sp. | reverse complement strand
TACACTATCCTCTTCGTCGGCAGCGTCAGATGTGTATAAGAGACAGATCGACGGGTCCCGGCGCCTGACCTATGGCGCACTCTACGCGCGCTGCCGCCGCCTCGCCTCCGGGCTCGCCCGCCGGGGGATCGGGCGCCTCGACACGGTGGCGATCCTCGCCCCGAACGTGCCCGAGATGATCGAGGCGCATTTCGCTGTACCGATGCTCGGCGCCGTTCTGAACCCGCTCAACACCCGCCTCGACCCCGCCACCATCGCGTTCTCGCTGACGCATGGTGCTGCGCGGGTGCTGATCGTCGAGGCCGAGTACGGACCGCTGGCCGCCCGGGCGCTTTCGGACCTCCCCGAGCCTGTCCTCGTTGTGGCGATCGGCGAGACCGGCATCGCCGACGCGATCCCCTACGAGACGCTGCTGGCCGAGGGCGATCCGGACTACGCCTGGGCCGGTCCCGAGGACGAGTGGCAGTCGCTCTGCCTGCTCTACACGTCCGGAACGACCGGCGATCCGAAGGGCGCGGTCTACAGCCATCGCGGCGCCTATCTGCAGGCGCTCGGCAACGCGGTCACCTTCGGGCTGACCGCCGACAGCGTGTATCTCTGGACGCTGCCGATGTTTCATTGCAGCGGCTGGTCGTATCCCTGGGCCAGCGTCGCCGCCTGCGCCACCCAGGTCTGCCTGCGCAAGGTCGAGCCGGCGGCGATCTTCCGGCTCATCGCCGAGCACGGGGTCACCCATCTCTGCGGCGCCCCGATCGTGCTCTCGATGATCGCCCACGCGCCGGAATCGGACCGCGTGGCCTTCCCGCAGCGCGTGCGCTGCGCGGTCGGCGGGGCGGCGCCCTCCTCGACGATCATCCGCACCATGGAGGAGCTCGGCTTTCAGGTGACGCATCTCTACGGCGCGACCGAGAGCTACGGCCCCGCGACGGTCTGCCTGGCACAGCCGGACTGGGCGGATCTGACGGAAGACGAGCGGTACGGCCGCATGGCCCGCCAGGGCGTGCCGCTGGCGACGCTGGAGGCGGTGGCGGTGGTCGATCCGGCGACCGGGCAGCCGGTCCCGCGGGATGGCGCGGCGATGGGCGAGATCTGCCTGCGCGGCAACACGGTGATGAAGGGCTATCTCGGCAATCCCGAAGCCACCGGGCGGGCGCTCGCGGGCGGCTGGTACCGGACCGGCGACCTCGCCGTCTGGCATCCGGACGGCTCCGTGGAGATCAAGGATCGGGCGAAGGACATCATCATCTCTGGCGGCGAGAACATCTCGAGCCTGGAGGTCGAGGAGGTGCTGATGCGCCATCCCGCCGTGATGCTGGCGGCCGTGGTGGCGCGGCCGGACCCCACCTGGGGCGAGAGCCCGTGCGCCTTCCTCGAGATCAAGCCGGGAGCCGAGGCCCCCTCCGCCCAGGAGCTGATCGCCTTCTGTCGCGAGCGGATGGCCCGGTTCAAGGTTCCGAGGACCGTCGTGTTCGGCCCGCTGCCGAAGACCTCGACCGGGAAGATCCAGAAATTCGTGCTGCGCGACCAGGCACGGGTGCTCTGATCGAAAGCTTCGGACCGCCCGCGTCCTCATCCTGAGGCGCCGGAGCATAGCGGAGGCCTCGAAGGAGGCCTCCAGAGATCGCGCCCGGCTCAAGGGCTCCTTCGAGGCCCGCCGACGCGGGCACCTCAGGATGAGGGGGCCGACGGGGATTCCGTAAGCGGTCAGGTGCGCAGGCGCTCAGCCGCCGGGCGCGGCCGGTTTCCAAACCTGCGCGGCAACCTCGGCGGCCGCACTCAGCGCCCCATGGAGGTCGGGATCGGCGTCGCGCGCGCCGGCGCGGATCGCCTGGACCAGGAGCTCGACCGGAGCGCCGGCCAGGACCCGATCGGCCGTCTCACGCAGGCGATCGGCCTGCACGAGTTCGCGCGCGGCGATCCCGATGGCGTTGGCGACCATCAGCGCGACGTAGCGCGGGCGACCGGTGAGGCCGGGGACCACCTCCTCGGTGAGGGCCCGGCGGGCCGCGTCGAGGAGGGCGGCGCCGGAAGGATCGTCCTGCATGCTCAGCTCCAGGTCTCCGGCGCGGTGGCCTGGAGGATGACGCGCTCCAGATCGGGCACCATCCGGCCGGTGAGGGCCAGTTCCAGGGAGAATTCGCGGCCGGAGACGTGACGGGCGCCCTGCTCCAGGGCGATCACCGCCCAGCGTAGGTGGGCCATCACCTCCCAGTAGGCCACGCGCGCGGAATCGATCGCCCGTCCGCCCGCCTCCGTGTAGCCCCGGTAGAAGGCCGCCCGGGACCCGATGCCGCCGGCCTCCAGCTCCGGCCGGCCGAAGCGCCAGCAGGCGGCGCAGAACCAGCCGAGATCCTGCGCGGGATCGCCCCAGCCGGCGAATTCCCAATCGAGCACGGCGGTGAGGCCGGCCTCGTCGACCATGTAGTTGCCGGTGCGGAAGTCGCGGTGAACGAGGGTCGGCGCCGGGCAGTGAGGCGCCCGGACCTCGCCCCAGCGCAGGCCCCATTCGATGGCCGGCCGCTGCGCGCCGATCCCGTCGAGGCTCGCGCGCAGCCGCGCGATCTCGGCGCGGGCCGGGTCCGGTTCCGGCGTTCCCAGGAAGGCCAGCGCGGCGGGCACCGGCTCGCGAACGTCGAGGGTCGCGTGGATCTTGGCGAGTTCGCGTCCGAGGTCTTCCGCCAGACGCTCCCGGTCGCCCCCGAGGCTGAGGTCCTTGGCGATGCGCGGCCCGAGGCCCACGCCCGCCACCAAGCCCATCAGCGCGAAGGGCGCGCCGATCACGGACGGGTCCGTGCAGAACCCGACGGGCTCGGGCACGCGCACGCCCGCGCCCCGGACCGCCTGGAGGATGCGGAACTCCTCCGCCCGGGAACGGCTCGACGCGATGGTGGCGGCGGCGTCCATGCGCAGGACGAAGGCGCGCACCGCATCCCCGAGGCGGCAGCGCACCAGCCTGTTCTCCTGGATCGAGCCGCCGCCGAGCGGCCGGATCTCCTCGATCGCGAGATCCGGGCAGCCGAGATGTCCGGCCATCCAGTCGCGCAGCCGCGCCGCGTCCATCCGCTACAGCCCCGAAACGAGGTGGCCGCCATCGACCGCGACGACACTCCCGGTCATGTACGCCCCGGCCTCCGATGCGAGGAGGAGCAGCGGGCCGTCGAGTTCGGCGGCCTCCCCGAGGCGGCGCTGCGGCACGCGCCTGATCAGGGCCTTTCCGGCCTCCGACTCGAAGAACGTGTCGTTCAGCTCGGTCTTGATGTAGCCGGGCGCCAGGGCGTTCACCCGGATCTTGTGGCGCGCCCATTCCAGGGCGAGGCTCTTGGTGAGCTGCACCACCCCGGCCTTCGAGGCCGCGTAGGGCGCGAGCCCCCCGGTCACCCGCAGGCCCAGGATCGACGCGATGTTGACGATGCTGCCGCCCGCGCCGTGCCGGACCATCCGCCGTCCCGTCGCCTGCGCGACCAGCCAGACGCCCTTCAGGTTCGTGTCGAGCACCGCGTCCCACTCGGCCTCGGCGAGGTCGAGCGCGGGCTTCGTCGCGGTGACGCCGGCATTGTTGATCAGCACCGCCACGGGACCGAACCGCGCCTCGGCGGCGTCCAGCGCCGCCTCGACGCTGGCGGAGTCGGTCACGTCCATGACCACCGCGTGGGCCTGACCGCCCGCCCCCTCGACGCGGTCCACGGTGTCGGCGAGGGCGTCGGCCCGGCGCGCGCAGAGGGACAGGCGGGCTCCGGCGCGCGCCAGCGTCCCGGCGAAGTGGCGGCCGAGGCCGCTGGAGGCGCCGGTCACCAGGACGTGCCGGCCGGTCAGGTCGAAGAGAGCGACCATCTCAGTGCAGCCGCTCGAGGGCCATGGCGATCCCCTGGCCGCCGCCGATGCACATGGTCACCAGCCCGTAGCGGCCGCCGGTCCGGGACAGCTCGTAGAGGGCCTTGACGGTGATGATCGCGCCGGTAGCGCCGATCGGGTGGCCCAGCGCGATGGCGCCCCCGTTCGGGTTCACCTTGTCGGGATCGAGATCGAGGGCGCGGGACACCGCGCAGGCCTGCGCCGCGAAGGCCTCGTTCGATTCGATCACGTCGAAATCCGACGCCCGCAGGCCCGTGCGTTCGAGGAGGCGCCGCACCGCCGGGACCGGGCCCATGCCCATCTCCGACGGGTCCACGCCCGCATGGGCGTAGCCGACGATCCGGGCGAGCGGCGTCGCGCCGTCGCGCGCGGCCTGAGCGGCGCTCGACAGGACGAGGACCGCGGCGCCGTCGTTTAGCCCCGAGGCGTTGCCGGCCGTGACGCTGCCGGTCTTGGAGAAGGCCGGGCGCAGCTTCGCGAGGTCTTCGGCGCTCGTGGCTTTCGGGTGCTCGTCGGTGTCGAACGCCACCGTCTCGCGCTTGCGCTGCACCTCGATCGGCAGGATCTGCTCGCGGAACCGGCCCTCGCGGATCGCCCGGGCGGCGCGCGCCTGGCTCTCGGCGGCGAAGGCGTCCTGCACGTCGCGGGCGATGGCGTAGCGCTCGGCCACGTTCTCCGCGGTGACGCCCATGTGGCCATTGCCGAACGGGTCGCTCAGCGCGCCGAGCAGGTAGTCGACGAGGACGGCGTCGGCCATGCGCTGCCCGGTCCGCCCGGTGGTCAGGATGTGGGGGGCGCGGCTCATGCTCTCGGCCCCGCCGGCCAGGGCGGTCTTGGCGTCGCCGAGCAGGATGGACTGCGCGGCCGAGACGATCGCCTGAAGGCCGCTGCCGCAGAGGCGGTTGACCGTCATGGCCGGCACCTCCTTGGGGATGCCTCCCTCCATGGCGGCGACGCGGGCGATGTAGGCATCCCGCGGCTCGGTGGGGATGACGTTGCCGAAGACCACGTGGCCGACCGCCTCGGGTTTCGTCCCCGAGCGGCGCAGCGCTTCCGCGACACATTGCGCCGCCAGCTCCGAAGGCGGGGTCGCCGCGAGCGCGCCGCCGAAGGTGCCGATCGCGGTTCGCACCGCGCCTGTGATCACGACTTCGGTCATACTCTTGGCCTCCATGTTCTACTCAGCCGATCGGAACGCGCCCGCCTCGCCGGCGGACGTAGATCCCGCCCCCCGCCCTCATCCTGAGGTTCCCGCGTCAGCGGGCCTCGAAGGAGGTCTTCGGAGGGCGCCGCGATCCCCAAAACCCTCCTTCGAGGCTGCTGCACAGCACCTCGGGATGAGGGCGGGGGTGGGACAACGCCGTCTCGAAGCTGCCCCTGGGGCGGCCGTCACGCCCCGACACCCCACGACCAGAAGGCGTCGCCTTCGGCCTCCAGGTTCCGGTTCAGCACCATCTTGTGGACCTCGTCGGCCCCGTCCACCAGCCTGGCCTGCCGGGCGTAGCGGTAGATCCATTCGAGGGGCGTATCGGTGGAGTAGCCCCGGGCGCCGTTGATCTGGATCGCCACGTCGGCCGCCGCATGGAGGAGGTTCGCCACGTGGACCTTGGCCATCGAGACCTCCTTGCGGGCGAAGCTCCCCTGGTCCAGCGCCCAGGCGGCTTTCATCACCAGCAGGCGGCCGATCTCGATCTTCATGGCGAGGTCGCCCAGCATCAGCTGGATGCTCTCGCGGTCGGCCAAGCGGATCCCGAACCCGTGGCGCTCCGCCGCGTAGGCCCGGGCGATCTCGACGCAGCGCTTCGACAGGCCGAGCCAGCGCATGCAGTGGGTCAGCCGCGCGGGTCCGAGGCGGATCTGCGTGAGCTTGAGGCCGTCGCCCTCGTTCATCAGCACGTTCTCGGCCGGGATCTCCAGGCCGTCGAACAGCAGCTCGCAATGGCCGCCATGCTCCTCCGGCCCCATGATCGGGATGCGCCGCAGGATCCGCCAGCCGGGCTGGTCCTTGTGGAACAGGAAGGCGGTCAGACCTTTTCGGGCGTCGTCGGAGGTGCGCGCCATCAGGATGAAATGGGCGGCCTCCTGGGCGCCGGTGATGTACCATTTGCGGCCGGTGACCACGTAGGTGTCGCCCCGCCGCTCGGCCCGGGTCTGGATCATGCCGGGATCGGAGCCGCCGCCGGGATGCGGCTCGGTCATCGCGAAGGCCGAGCGGACCTGGCCGTCGACGATCGGCGCGAGCCAGCGCGCCTTCTGGGCCGGGGTCGCCACCTTCTCCAGCACCATCATGTTGCCGTCGTCGGGTGCGGCCGAGTTGAATACGACCGGCCCGAAGATCGAGCGGTTCATGGCCTCGTAGCAGACCGCCATGCCGACCTTGTCGAGCCCGGCGCCGCCCGTCTCGGGCTTCAGCTGGAGGCACCACAGACCCTGCTCGCGCGCCAGGCCGCGCAGCCGCGCCAGCGCCGAGAGGCTGATGTTGCCGTGGCCATCATAGGCGGCCGGGTCCGCTTCCAGCGGCAGGATATGCGCGTCCACGAAGGCGGCGATCCGGGCGCGGTAATCCTCCACGCGGGGCGAGATGGTGAAGTCCATGGTCGCGGCCTCCGGCGGATGCCTGTGCGCAATCGGGGCTCCGCCCGCCAGGACGGGAGCACCGGCTCTCGCCCGCTCTCTTCACGATCGGAGGCCATGCAGGCAACCGCACGGCGATACGAACGGCGGCGGCTGTTCGCCGCCGCGGGCGTTCGGGACGGCCCTCGTCCCAGGGGACCCGGGCTGCGCTCAGGCGACCTTCCGGGCGGCATCGGCGCGGCGGAGCTCCTCCCGGAACAGGGTCTCCATCTCGCGCCGGATCCGGATGGCCTCCTGGTCGGCCTCGTAAGCGACGTCGCACCAGCGCACCGCCCGTCCGGCGGGCACGTCGTTCTTCAGCACCATGTTGTGGGCGAGCCCGATCGGCAGGGCGTCCTGCGCCAGCGAATCCGCCGTCGGCATCAGCTTGCCGTAGACGGTGAAGCCGCCCTCGCCGTCGAGCCGCTCCCCCGCCCGCAGCGCCCGCTTGGCGGTCGCGGCGACGTCGCCGCGCCAGTCGCCCGTGGCGCCCGTGGCCTCGCCGCGGACCGCGATGGAGGCCACCGAGACGCCGAGTTCCAGACCGATCAGGTGGTAGGGCTTGTAGGTGGCGGCGTAGCGGCCGCTGTCGTCGGTCTTGAGGCCGTACTGGGCGAAGCAGTCGCGCACGTAGTCGCTCGGCGCCTCGAACACCGCGTAGACGCCCCAGCGCAGATCCCGGAACACCGGCCGCCCGTCCCGCTCGATGGACGAGACCACCTCGACGGTGCCGCGCTCGGCCAGGATGCCGCCATCCGCCACGGGCTTCAGGATGCCCGGCAGGTCGTCGACCCCGCAGGGCGGGAAGGCGAGGCCGTCGCGCGGGGGGGCGAGCCCGCAGGCATTGGCCACCGCGGCCATCTCCAGCGCCGACTTGGTGCCGTCGAGGAAGGAGTTGAACATCTGCGGGTTGAAGTCGCCCCCCGCGACCTGCTCGGCGCTGAAGCCGTAATGGCCCCAGACCGTGTCGGGCGTGGAGGCGTGGTAGGCCGGCAGGTATTTCGTGCCCTTGCCGGCGCAGATCACCTCCAGTCCGATGGTCCGCGCCCAGTCGACCAGTTCGGCGATGAGCGCCGGCTGGTCGCCCGAGGCCATGGAGTAGATCACCCCGGCCTCCGCGGCCCGGCGGGCGAGCAGCGGCCCGGCGAGCACGTCGGCCTCGACGTTGACCATCACGATGTGCTTGCCGTGCGCGAAGGCCCGCAGGGCGTGGCGGATACCGGCGGCCGGGCTGCCGGTGGCGTCGATGACGATGTCCACGAAGGGGCTCGCGATTATCGCGTCGGCATCCTCGGTGACGAAGGTGGTCCCGCCCTGCGCGGCCTCCTCCATCCCCCGCGCCGCGGACCGCGCCTCGTCCCAGCCGACGCGTCGCAGCGACTGGCGCGCCCGGTCCGGCGACAGGTCAGCCACGGCGATCAGATGGATCCCGGGCGTGCGGGGCGCCTGCGACAGGTACATGGAGCCGAACTTGCCGGCCCCGATCAGGCCCACCCGGACGGGCCGACCCTCGCTGGCGCGCCGCTGCAGCTTGGCGAACATCGACATGGCGGATCCTCCCCGGCCGTTGGCATCCGGCCGGACTCGAACCCCGATCCCGGCCGCGCTCGGCACTATTTCGCAAGAACGGACCTATCATTCGATGACCCGGTTGCCCAAGCAAAGGATCGCGACGGCGCGGGCTTTGTGGGAGACAGGCGCGCAGTCGGATCTCGGATCGCAACCGCGTTGCGCGCGGTGCCGCACCATCGACGCGGGGCTGCGGGGCGGAGCCCGGGATCCGTCGCTGCCCACGCGCCGGGTTCCGGCAGGAGCGTGTTTCCGGATGCCGGGCGTGCCTTCGGCGTCCCGGAACGATGGCGCGGGACACCGGCCGGGGAACAGCGGGTTGGCCGCGGGAGCATCGCTGCGCCGGATGGGCCGGACTCAGTCCGGCGTCCCCGCCTGCCCGGCCCGGCTCGCCGCCTCCACGTCCAGGAGCCATCGACGAAAGGCCTGGATCTTCTCCTGGGTCCCGTCGCGCTCGCGGTAGCAGATGAAATGAAGGTCCCGATGCAGGCTCCGGAGCCGGCCGTCGCCCAGGCGCACGAGTTGGCCGCCGCCGATCTCATCCTGCGCGAACCGCAGGGTCTCCAGCGCGACCCCGAGCCCCTGGACCGCCGCCGAGATCACGAGCGAGCCCCGGTCGAAAGCCGCCCCCGCCGCCCCGAGCGGCGCGGGCAGCCCGTTATGCGCGAACCAGTCCGGCCAGCGCACCGGGCTGAATGACGAGTCCAGCCGGGTGAAGCGCTCCACCGTCTCGCGCCGGACCGGGCCGACCGCCCGGGCGACCTCCGGCGTGCAGAGGGCGGCGATCTCCTCTGGCCCGAGGGATTCCACCGTGAGGCCTGCCCCGCGCGGGGGCCGACCGTAGGCGATCAAAATGTCGATCTCCTCGTGACGGCCGAGATCCACCGGGTCGGCGCTGGTCGAGAGGCGGATGGCGATGCCGGGATGCGTCTCTACGAAAGCGGGCAGCCGCGGCCCGAGCCACTTGGCCGCGAAGCTCGGCGTGCAGTGGACGGCGAGCGACGAGGGTGGCGGCGGGCTGAGCTCCGCGCAGACGGCCTCGATCGCGTCGAAGGCGCTCGACAGACCCGCGAGCAGGCGCTGCCCGTCGGAGGTCAGCGTCGCCTGCCGGTTCGCCCGCCGGAACAGGGCGCGCCCGAACCAGCGCTCCAGCGCCCGGATCTGGTGGCTCACCGCCGACGGCGTCAGGTGCAGCTCCGCGCTCGCCCGGGCGAAGCTGCCGAGCCGGGCCGCCGACTCGAAGGCCCGCAGGGCGGGAAAGCTCGGGATCCGGCGCATGCGATGATCCGTGAATCGGATTCATCGAAAGCGTGAAAAATCGTCGTTTGTCAATGAATCGACGGAGAACGATAGTGCAGCCCGCACCGCGAAGACGGCTGCGGCAGAAAAGATCTAGGGAGATTTCGCGATGGCACAGGGGGTCATGGCCCTCGTCGATCCCAGTATCAACGAGACGACGAGGGTCTACCGCAAGGTCACGTGGCGCCTCGTGCCATTCCTGTTCGCCTGCTACGTCGCGGCCTACCTCGACCGTGTCAATGTCGGCTTCGCCAAGCTGCAGATGCTCAGCGACCTGCAGTTCAGCGAGACGGTGTACGGGCTCGGCGCCGGGATCTTCTTCATCGGCTACTTCCTGTTCGAGGTGCCGAGCAACATGATCCTCCACAAGGTCGGCGCCCGGATCTGGATCGCCCGGGTCATGCTGAGCTGGGCGGTCATCTCGGCGGCCATGATGTTCGTGACCTCGCCGACGTGGTTCTACGTCCTGCGCTTTCTCCTCGGCCTCGCCGAGGCCGGGCTGTTCCCGGGCGTGATCCTGTACCTGACCTACTGGTACCCGTCCGAGCGGCGCGGCGGCATCATCGCGATGTTCATGACCGGCATCCCGATCGCCGGTCTCGTCGGCGGCCCGCTCTCCGGCTGGATCATGAACGCGTTTGCCGGCATGGGCGGCCTCGCCGGCTGGCAGTGGCTGTTCCTGATCGAGGCGCTGCCGTCCTTGGTCCTGGGCTTCTGCGTCTTCGCCTGTCTCGACGACGGCATCCAGAAGGCCAAGTGGCTGAGCGCCGACGAGAAGGCGCTTCTCGCCCGCAACGTCGCGGCGGACGGCGCCAACGTCACCGCCCACCGCTTCCGCGACGGCTTCACCAGCGGCTGGGTCTGGCTGCTCTGCGGGATCTACTTCTTCTTCATTATGGGCCTCTACGGCGTCGGCTTCTGGTTGCCGACCCTGATCAAGGGCGCGGGCGTCGCCGACCCGCTGAAGATCGGCCTTCTGACCATGCTGCCCTACGGCGCGGCCGCAGTGGCGATGGTCACGGTCGGGCGGATGTCCGACGCGGCCCGGGAGCGGCGCTGGCACATCACGGTGCCGGGCCTCCTCGGCGTGGTGGGCTGGCTGGTCAGCATCCGGTTCAGCACGGACCTGATCATCGCCGAGGCGGCGCTCACCGTGGCGACCATCGGCGTGCTCGTGACGCTCGCCCAGTTCTGGTGCCTGCCGACCGCCATCCTGGCGGGAGCGGCCGCCGCCACCGGCATCGCGGTGATCAACTCGGTCGGCAATCTCGCGGGGTTCGTGAGCCCCTACCTGATCGGCTGGATCATCGACACCACCAAGTCCACGAGCCTCGGCGTCTACACCCTCGCCGCGTGCCTCGCCCTGGGCAGCCTCCTGGCGCTGACGGTGCCCAAGCGCCTCGTCAACCGCTGACGCCCCCACGTTCCTCACCCGACGAAAGGACACGCCATGCTCGACAATCATTCCCACGACGAGGCTGTCGCCCTCGACCTGCCCAACGACGATGCCGGCCGCAAGCGGACCTCGATCTACCAGCCCGAGCAGGCCGGCCTGATCTTCCCGGAGATCCCGGACTTCGCCAACCACGCCGAGGAGCGCGCGTACCGCAAGCAGCACCTCGTGGCCGCCTGCCGCGCCTTCGCGATGCACGGCTTCGACTATGGCTTCGCCGGGCACCTGACGATCCGCGATCCCGAGCGTCCGGAGCTCTACTGGACCAATCCGATGTGCGTGCACTTCTCGCAGGTGCGGATGTCGAACCTGATCCTGGCCGACCACACGGGCCGGGTGGTCGAGGGGCGCCACGCCATCAACCGGGCGGGCTTCGTGCTGCACGCCGCCGTGCACGAGGAGTACCCGGAGGTCATGGCGATGTGCCACGCGCACACCACCTACGGCACCGCGTGGTGCGCCACCGGCCGGCCGCTGGAGATGATCAGCCAGGACGCGGCGGCCTTCTACAACAGCCACGCGGTGATCGGCGCCTCGGCGGGCGCCGTGGCGGTGGAGAGGGAGAGCGGCCTGTCGGTCGCCCAGCAGATCGGCCGCAACCGCGGCGTGCTGCATCAGAACCACGGCCTGCTGACCTGCTCGCAGCACAGCATCGACGACGCGGCCTTCTGGTTCATCGCCCTGGAGCGGGCCTGCCAGCAGCAGCTGCTGGTCGAGGCCTCCGGCATCAAGCCGCAGCTCCTCTCGGAGAAGACCGCCCGCTACAGCCGCGAGCACGTGGGCAGCGACTATATCGGCTGGCTGCACTTCCAGACGCTCTACAACCACATCGCCGAGACCCAGCCCGACATGTTCGCGTGAGTGCGCGGGGGCCGGCCGCGAGGTCGGTCCCCGCTCACGCTGGCGCTGGCCGCGGCCGATCTCAGGCCAGGCCGGCCCTGGCCTGTGGAGATCCGCGATGGGGCACGACTCTGTGCCCGAACGAGAAGCGCGGCGGGCGCTCAGGCCGCCGCGTCCTGCGGCGCGCCCGCGTCCCAATCGGTCTCCCAGACCTGCACGACGTGGCCGGGCGTCACCTCCCGGTAGAGCCGCTCCGGCGCCACGTAGTCGGGGGCGCGGATCGGGCTACGGATCTCGTCGTCCGGCAGCGCGTGCCGGTCGCGTCGGCGGGCCGGGTCCGGAACGGGCACGGCGGCCAGGAGCTTCTTCGTGTAGGGGTGCTGCGGATCGCCGAAGACCGCGGACCGGGGACCGATCTCCACGATCTCGCCGAGATACATCACGGCGACCCGGTGGCTCACCCGCTCCACCACCGCCATGTCGTGCGAGATGAACAGGTAGGCGAGGCCGAGCTCGGCCTGGAGGTCGAGCATCAGGTTCACGACCTGCGCCTTCACAGAGACGTCCAGAGCCGAGACCGCCTCGTCGGCGACGATCAGCCTCGGGTTCAGGGCGAGCGCCCGGGCGATGCAGATGCGCTGGCGCTGCCCGCCGGAGAATTCATGCGGGAAGCGCCCGGCTGTCTCGGGCGCGAGCCCGACCCGGGTCAGCAGATCCTCGGCCCGCCTCTGCGCCTCTTTCCGGGAGGCGAGCCGGTTGATCAGCAGCGGCTCCGCGACCGCCGCGCCGACGCTCATGCGCGGATCGAGGCTGGCGAAGGGATCCTGGAAGATCATCTGCATCCGCTGCCGGCGCGTGCGCAGGGTGCCGGCGTCGAGACCCGTGATGTCCTCGCCGTCGAGCAGGATCGAGCCCGACAGGGGCTCGACGAGGCGCAGGATCGAGCGGCCGGTGGTGGACTTGCCGCAGCCGGATTCGCCGACCAGCGCCAGGGTCTCGCCCGCCGCGAGACTGAATGAGACCCGCTCCACCGCGTGGACGCGGCCGGTCACCCGGCCGAGCAGACCGGAGCGGATGTCGAACCGGGTGGTCAGGTCGCGCACCTCCAGCACCGGGCGCTCGGTGGCCCTGACG
The DNA here is from genome assembly GCA_963990595.1 of uncultured Methylobacterium sp. GTDB lineage: Bacteria > Pseudomonadota > Alphaproteobacteria > Rhizobiales > Beijerinckiaceae > Methylobacterium. Next base: position 10,571 of record CAXDNE010000094.1, on the reverse strand, counting down.
GTGTCGGGTGTCTCGGTGAGGGCCGCCGTCGTGCCGGTGGCTCGGTCGACTACGGGGAAGCGCAGCGGCCGGGCGCGGCCCGCCATCGTCCCGAGGCGCGGGACCGCGGCGAGGAGCGCCCGCGTGTAGGGCTCGGCGGGGGCGTCGAAGATCCGCGCGGTCGGCCCGACCTCCACGGCCCGGCCCCGGTACATCACCACGGTGCGGTCGGCGATCTCCGCCACCACCCCCATGTCGTGGGTGATGAACAGGACAGACATCCCCTCCTCGTCCTGGAGGCTCTTGATCAGGTCGAGGATCTGGGCCTGGATCGTCACGTCGAGCGCCGTGGTGGGCTCGTCGGCGATCAGGAGCTTCGGCCGGCAGGCCAGCGCCATGGCGATCATCACCCGCTGGCGCATGCCGCCGGAGAAGCGGTGCGGGTACTCGTGCAGCCGCGACCGGGCGGCCGGGATCCGGACCTTGTCGAGGAGCCGGAGCGCCTCCGCCTCGGCGGCCGACCGGGACAGGCCCCGGTGCCGGATCAGCGCCTCGGCGATCTGGAAGCCGATGGTCAGGACCGGGTTCAGCGAGGTCATCGGCTCCTGGAAGATCATGGCGATGGAATCGCCGCGCACCCGCCGCATCTCGGCCTCGGGGGCGGTGAGGAGTTCGCGGCCGGCGAAGCGCACACTCCCGCCGATGCGGCTCGCGTCCCGCGGCAGGAGGCGCAGGATCGACAGGGCGCTCACGCTCTTGCCGGAGCCGGATTCGCCGACGAGCGCCACGGTCTCGCGGGGACCGACGTCGAACGAGACGCCGTGCACGACCTCGCGCCAGCGCCCGTCCGAGCGGAAGGACACGGTGAGGTCGGAGACCGAGAGGATCGGATCCGTCACGGGCGTCGCTCCTGATTCATCGCGCTGTGACGGTGCGGCCACGCGCCTTCGCCTCGTCCGCAACGCTGCGATGATCGCGCATCTCCGGTGGACGCCGGCGCCGGTGACGAGGCGCAACGGGTCCCTCTCTCCCGTGCGGGAGAGGGTTGGGGTGAGGGACGAGACGTTTCAGGACAGGGCACGCCATCGCGGCGGTCGCACGGCGCGCCCTCTCCGGACAGACCTGATCCCTCACCCTGTCCCTCTCCCGCACGGGAGAGGGAACCTGCGCGTGATCCTGAAGCCGCGAGGCCTGAGCGGCTTTGAGAGTCCGTCGGTTTCTCTGCAGGCGCGTTCGCCGCAAGCCGGCAGTCATCGGAGCCCAGCCGCATGCCCTACAGCACCCGCCGCGGGTCCAGCGCGTCGCGCAGGCCGTCGCCGATGAAGTTGATCGACAGCACCGTCAGGAAGATCGCGCCGCCGGGAAACAGCGCCCAGTGCGGCGCGACGTCGAGATGGTCCTTGGCGTCGAACAGCAGCCGCCCCCAGGTCGGGATGTCGGGGGGGAAGCCGAGGCCCAGGAAGGACAGCGTCGATTCCGCGATGATCGCGGACGAGACCTCGATCGAGGCCGCCACGATCACCGGACCCAGCGCGTTCGGCAGGATGTGGCGGCGCACGAGGTGCCCGGTGGTGGCGCCCTGCGAACGGGCGGCCTCCACGAACTCCTTCTCGCGGAGCGTCAGGAACTGCGCCCGCACCAGCCGGGCAACCGGCATCCAGCGCAGGCCGCCGATCACCGCGACGATCATCAGGAACACGCCGCCCTGGCTGCCGAACACGGCCTTCAGGCTGTCGCGGAACAGGTAGATCACGAGGAGCAGCAGCGGCAGTTGCGGCAGCGACAGGAACAGGTCGGTCAGCCACATCAGCACCGGGTCGAGGAAGCGGCGCGACATGCCGGCGAGCGCGCCCACCAGAACGCCGATCAGGCTCGCCACCGCCATGGCGGCGAAGCCCACGGCCAGCGAGATCCGGCCGCCGTAGATCATCCGGGCCAGGAGATCCTGGCCGAGATCGTCGGTGCCGAACGGGTGGTCCCAGGACGGGCCCTGGAGCTGGGCCGCGAAGTCGATGTCGTCGATGGCGACCGGCCAGAGCAGGCCGCCGAACACCACCCCGGCGACGAGGAGCGCCAGCACGCCGACGCTGGCGAGCGCCAGCCGGTGCCGCCGGAAGCGCCGCCACGTCTCCCGTCCCGGCGAGGCCGGCGCGCGGGCGACGGGCACCGCCTCATCGGAGGGCGATGCGAGGGTCGAGCCAGCCATAGAGCAGGTCCGCGACGAGGTTGAACAGGATGACGAGGCCGGCGAACACGAAGGTCACCGCCATCACCACCGGCGTGTCGTTGGCGAGCATCGCGTCGATCAGCAGCGAGCCGATGCCGGGGATCCGGAAGATCTGCTCGGTGACGATGGCGCCGCCGAACACCGCCGGGATCTGGAGGGCGACGAGCGTCACCACCGGGATCAGGGCGTTGCGGGCGATGTGCCGGCGAGTGACCGTGCCCTCGGTCAGGCCCTTGGCGCGGGCCGTGGTGACGTAGTCGAGGCGGGCGACGTCGAGCGCCGAGGCGCGGACGTAGCGGGTGTAGGAGGCGGCCTGGAAGAAGCCCAGCACCGCCACCGGCATGATCGCCTGCCGGACATTCGCCCAGATCCAGGGGAGCCCGGAGCCCGGCAGGTCGGCCTGGTAGACGAAGGGCAGCCAGCCGAGCTTGATCGAGAACAGCAGGATGAACAGCAGGCCGGTGAAGAAGGTCGGCAGGGAGAAGCCCACGAAGGCCAGCGTGTTGGCCACTTGGTCGACGAGCGAGTAGGGCCGGCGCGCCGCGGTGAGGCCCACGGGGATCGCGATCAGCAGCGCCAGCACCTGGGAGGAGCCGACCACGAACAGGGTCGTCGGCAGCCGCTGCAGGATCAGCGTGTCGACGTTCACCCGGCTCGCGAAGGAGAAGCCCCAGTCGCCGTGCAGCATGGCGGTGAGCCAGTGCAGGTAGCGGGTGAGGATCGGGTCATCGAGGCCGAACTTGACGCGCAGAGCCGCCCGCACCTCCGGGGGCACGTTCGGATTGCTGGCGAGTTCGCCGAACGGGTCGCCCGGCGCGAGCGCCAGGACGGTGAACAGGATCAGGCTGATGCCGAGCAGGCTCGGGATCGCGATCAGGAGCCGTCGCAGGATGTAGGCGCCCATGGCGCTCTGCCTCCCGCTCAGGCCTCCCTGTACCAGTCGGGCAGGAACGACAGGTCGTTGTCCCAGCCGCTGCGGGGCGCCGCGAGCTTGGCGCCCACCGCCGAGACCTCGGCGCGGTGGATCAGCGGCAGCACGTTCTCGGAGACCGCGAGGTCGTTGCACTTGATCAGGAGCGCCGCGCGCTTGACCGGGTCGAGCTCGCTCTGGGCGGCGTTGTAGGCCGCGTCGTAGGCGGCGTTGCGCCAGCGCACGACGTTGCGGCCCTGCCACTTGTTGGCCTTCTGGGCCACTTCCCAGGAGGCGTACATGAGCAGCCAGATCGCCGGATCGGCCTGGGTCATGCTGTAGGCGTACATCTCCATGTCGGCGTAGAAATGCGTGCAGGTGTCGGGGTTCGCCGGGTCGGAGGAGAAGAACACCGATCCGGTCACCGATTTCAGCTCGATCTCGATCCCGGCCTTCGCGGCCGCCTGCTTGATGATCGCCTGGGTCTTCTGGCGCGGGGCGTTGATCGAGGTCTGGAACAGCAGCTTGAGCTTCTTGCCGTCCTTGGCGCGGATCCCGTCGGAGCCCTTCTTCCAGCCGGCCTCGTCGAGGAGCGCGTTGGCTCGTGCCGGGTCGAAGGCGAAGCTTGTGTCCTTGGAGACGAAGCGCTCGGGACCGTTGACCGTGTTGGCGGTGGGTTTGCCGGTGCGGCCGTAGATGTAGGTCTGGATCGACTTGCGGTCGACCAGCAGGTTCATCGCCTGGCACACCTTCGGGTCGGAGAAGGCGGGGTGCTTGGTGGTGATCGAGGCGCGCTCGCCGTCGACCTCGACGTTCGGATCGGTGGCGTTGAGGAGCAGGAACTCCAGCTTGCCGCCGTAGACCACGTCGACCCGGCCCTTGCCGCCGGTTTCCAGGCGCTTCAGCACCTCGTCCTCGATCAGCATGTTCCAGGCGTAGTCGTACTCGCCGGTCTGGAGCACGGCCCGGGCGGCCGAGACCGCGTCGCCGCCGCCCTTCATCTCGACGGTGTCGAAATAGGGACGGTTCGGCAGGTGATAATCGGGGTTGCGCTCGCCGCGGACGATGTCGCCGGGCCGGAACTCCACGAACCGGTACGGGCCGGTGCCTACGGGGGCCAGGTTCTGGGGCGCGTCCCGGGACTTGGCGCCGCTATAGGGTCCGAACAGGTGCTTCGGCAGCACCATCCCGACGATGCCCACGAAGGCGTCGCACCAGTAGGGCGTCGGCTTGTCGAACAGGACCCGGACGCTGAGGTCGTCGATCTTCTCGACCTTGCAATCCTTGTAGGAGCCGGCCGTGACTGCCGCGGTGGCGGGGTCGCGGGCGTACTCCCAGGTGAAGACGAGGTCGTCGGCGGTGAGCGGCTTGCCGTCGTGCCACGTCACGCCGGGCTTGAGCGTCCAGACCACCGAGCGGCCGTCGGCGGCGAGCGCCCCGTTCTCCTTGGAGGGGATCGTGGCGGCCAGCACCGGCACGAGGTTGCCGTCCGGGTCCCAGGCGGCGAGCGGCTCGTAGAAGATCCGCGAGGCGTCCTGGTCCTTAGTGCCGATGGCGAAATGCGGGTTGATCAGCGTCGGCGCCTGCCACCACAGGAGCTTGAGCGCGCCGCCGCCGCCGGCCTTGGTCGGCTTGTAGCCGGCCCGGATATCGGCCGCCATCGCGACCCCGTTCCCGGCCAGCATCAGCCCGGCCATGGGCGCCGTGAGGCCCACCGCCACCATGCGCTGCACGAAGGCGCGCCGCGACAGGCGGCCGTCCTTCACCTGCCCGATGAGGCCGCGCAGATCCCGCTCATCCATGTACGCATTCCCGTTTACCGCCGCGAGCGGCACAGCATCATCGCGGCAGGCGCCTTGGCAAGGGGCGGGCCAGTGACGGTTCAACCGAAACGTGTCGTCACCGCCGTGTTCCCTGTGGTTTCCTGGCCCTGACCCTGCAAGAGGACGGCCGACACGCCCTTCCGGAGACCCAGGCCATGGACAACCGCAACGCCGTGTGGCGTCACGTCGACGCGCAGAAGGAGCGGCTGATCGCCCTGTCGGAGCGGGTCTGGGGCATGCCGGAGGTCTGCTACACGGAGACGCGGTCCTGCGCCGAGCACGTCGCCGAGCTGCGCCACCAGGGCTTCCGGATCACCGAGCAGGTCGCCGGCATTCCCACCGCCGTGATGGGCGAGGCCGGAGACGGCGGGCCGGTCATCGCGTTCCTCGGCGAGTACGACGCCCTGCCCGGCCTGTCGCAGGAAGCGGGCGTGGCCGAGCACCGGCCGGTCGAGGCCGGGGGCCACGGCCACGGCTGCGGCCACAATCTCCTGGGCTCGGCGGCGCTGCTCGCCGCCACCGCCGTGAAGGACTGGCTCGCCGAGACCGGCACCCCCGGCCGCGTGCGCTACTATGGCTGTCCCGCTGAGGAGGGCGGCGCCGCCAAGGCCTTCATGGTCCGCGCCGGCGCCTTCGCGGATGCCGACATCGCGATCTCCTGGCACCCGGCGAGCTTCTGGGAGGTGGCCCCGCCGGTGGCGCTGGCCAACACCCGGGCGGATTTCGTCTTCACCGGGCGCACCGCCCACGCGGCGGCGGCCCCGCATCTCGGGCGCTCGGCCCTCGATGCCGTCGAGTTGATGAATGTCGGCGTGAACTACATGCGCGAGCACATGCCGTCCGACGCGCGGGTGCACTACGCCTATCTCGATGCCGGCGGCATCGCCCCCAACGTCGTCCAGGCCAGCGCGACCGTGCGCTACTCCATCCGGGCCCGCGACCTCCCGGGCATGCTGGCGCTGGTGGAGCGCGTGAAGATGATCGCCCAGGGCGCCGCCCTGATGACCGAGACCGCGGTCGAGGTGCGGATCGTCAGCGCCGTGTCGAACCTGCTGGGCAACACCCCGCTGGAACAGGCGCTGCACGGCGTGATGGAGGAGCTCGGGCCACCGCATTTCGACGCCGCCGACCGGGATTTCGCCGCTCAGATCCGGGCCACGCTCACCGACGGCGACATCGATGCCGTGTTCCGCGCCATCGGGATGCCGCGGACGGAGGCACTGCTCGCCGATTTCCTCGTGCCCCTCGACGCCCCGCGCAACCCGGCGGTGGGCTCCACCGATGTCGGCGACGTGAGCTGGGTGGTGCCGACGGTCCAGGCCCACGCACCCACGGTCGCGATCGGCACGCCGTTCCACACGTGGCAGGTGGTGGCGCAGGGCCGCAGCCCCGCGGCCCACAAGGCGATGGTGCAGGTCGCCAAGGCGATGGCCGCCACCGGCGCCCTGGCCCTCACCGATGCGGGCCTGCGCGACGCGGCCAAGGCGGATCTGGCGCGGCGGCAGGGGGCCGGCGGTTATGTCTCGCCCCTTCCTCCGGAGGTCGAGCCGCCGCTGCGCATGTCGCTCAGCTGAGCCGATCCGGGGAATCCGATCGGATCGACACCGATGGCGCCGGCCCGGACCGGATCCGTCGGCGATCGATCCGCGCTTGTCAGAACCGCAACTGCAGGCGCGCGGTCCCGGACTGCGCGAGGAAGTGATCGCCGACCTGAGCCTGATACTCGCCGGTCACCTCGACGCCGCCGCCCAGGCTGATCTGGAGCCCCAGCCCGGCTTCGCCGAGGCGATCGAGGATCGACGATTCCGTTGAGAACAATCCCAGCGCGCCGGTTCCCTGGAAGCTCGCGCGACCGATGAAGTGGTCGTCCGAGAGGAACGTCCCGCCGAGCGTGCCGTAGGGTCGAATCCAGCGGCCGCCGTCGGGATCGACCCGGCCGCCGATCTCGACGGTCGAGACCCGCGACGACAGGGTCAGGGCGGCCGAGCCGGCATCGCCGCCGCCACCGACATCCTTCTGCCCGTCTGCCCCGTCTCCACCCGCGGAAAAGACCCAGAACCGGGGGATCGGCCGGAAGACCAGCCGCGCGGTACCGTCGACCTGATCGCCCTGCCCGCTCACATCCTCCGACAGCGTCACCGAGACGGCACCGCCGCGACCGCCCATGGCGCCGGGGACGGAAGCCCCGAGGTAAGCGTTGCCCCGTCCGCCTCGCCCGCCCTGCGAGCCGATCGCGATCGTCGCGGCCGCGTCGCGCCCGGCAGCGGCGGTTCCGACATCGATCACGGTCAGGTCACCGCCCGCCTGGCCGGGCGTCGCGGAGACATTCGACCGGAGGACGTTGGCTGGCCCGTTCTTGCCGTCCGCGCCCGTCGTCACCTGGGGCTCAGGTCGATCCGCAGGGTGGGCCGACATCCCGAGGTTCAGCACCCCGACACCGGCGGCCGTGACCAACAGTCGGCCGATTGCCCGGCCCCTCCGGTCGGACATCCGGAGGAAGAGCTCACCACGCGCGCACGGCATTGGCGATAGGCCTCTCAGCCCGCGGGGCCGTGCGGAGAGGCAAGGACACCATCGGAATTGTCGGCATCTGCAACGGCCCCAGCCGCCAGGCGTCGGTCCCGTTTCAACGTGGCGCAGCATTGCCCCATTATGGTTAACGCATCCCCAATTCCCAAGACAACGGACAGCATTTCGACGCACCATCGGGCGTGATCTTTCAGCAAGTTATGTATCGGTATGCCAAATATCAAGATTTATCTAAGAAATTACAGTTGTCTATTTACGCCGCCGTTTATCGGCAGATCTGATTGGTCTTGTCGTTTTCTGACGATCGCCGCGTTCCAATCGGCCACCAAGGTGCTGGCTCGCGAAGTCGTATCGGGCCTGATGCGGACGAGAGCGGATCTGTTTTCGGCATTCCTCAACCGGAATCGCCGGGCCAGCGCGCGCCGTCACGTCGTTCGCAGGCGCGGCCTCGATGGTGCCTCGGCGGCGCCGGCCCAAGGGCGCCGCGCCCGCGCAGGTCGAGGGCCCAGCAGTACCCGCGTGGCGCGCGGGACTCATCGTCCTGACGCCATCCGCGCGCGTTGGAGCATCCGGCGAACACGGAGTGAGTCGTGAGCGCACCGTCCAGGCCGTTCCGCGTCCCTTCGCGGCCCAGCAGATCCGCAAACGTGAGCGATGCGTCGCCCGATTGAGGGACATCGGATGTGCAGCCCACCGGATGTCATGGGTGGTCGAGACCGGTCTTTGGTTGGTCGTACACCGGCCAGCGAGTGAGAACCGATCACGGCATATCAATCGTATCGGCACCTCATCCGGCATCTAACTCGATCGACTCGTCACCACAGAGATAAATCGTATAACGATCGACCGTTACGCATTGTAGATTGCCAGATACTAACATATGTAAACTGAAAACTACAGATGACGACGCAAAATTGCAAGCACGTCTATTCACATAATTGGAAACTCTGCTTCCCTATGACATGGACAACGCGATCGTCTACGTGTTCTTTGGTGGCGTGCGGCCTCGGGCTGCGTGAAGGAAAGTCGTCATGGCGCTCGTTAAAAAAGCCGGCCTCCCCGCGGCGCAGCCCGCCGCCCGGACGCGTGAGCAGGCCGGTCTCAGCCAGATCGGGCGGCTCAACGAGGAGACCCGGCGCCGGGCCCGCACCTTCGCCAAGCAGCAGAAGGCGGCCGAGCGCATCGCGGCCGCGACGACTCAGCTCGCCAGCGGCGTGGCGGAGGCGTCGGCGGCGGCGGAGGAACTGCGCAAGGCGATGGAGCAGATCGCCGCCGGCGCCGAGGAGGCGGCCGGCGCCTCCGAGCAGTCGCAGCGCGCCGTGACCATGGTGGCCGACGCGATCGGCGCCGCCCGCAGCGAGGCCGAGATCTCGCGCCGGAAGACGGAGGCGCTCCAGACCCTGATCGCCGGCGTCAGCCAGCAGATCGCCCTCAGCGTCGGCTCGATCGGCACCGCCGCCGAGCGTCAGACGGCCTCGGTCACGATGATCGTCGAGCTGGAGCGCCAGGCGGCCAATATCGGCGACATCGTCCGCGCCGTGGCCCGCATCGCCGACCAGACCAACCTGCTCGCGCTGAACGCCGCCATCGAGGCCGCCCGCGCCGGGCAGCACGGCAAGGGCTTCGCGGTGGTGGCCGACGAGGTGCGCACGCTCGCCGAGACATCCGAGCGGAGCGCCCAGGAGATCCAGGAGCTGATCGGCCGGATTCAGGAGGACGGGAAGGTCATCGCCGACGGGATCAACCGCGCGGCCGAGAGCGCCCGCGGGGAGGTCGAGAAGGGCCGGACGATCACCGCGCAGCTCGACGGGGTGCGCACCGCCATGCTGGAGATCATGACGGGGACCGACGCGATCGCCCGGGTGTCGCTGGAGGCCGAGAAGGCCGCGGTCGACGCCCAGAAGGGGGCCGAGCTGATCGCCGCGGCCGCCGAGGAGCAATCCTCGGCCTGCCAGGAATCGCTCAAGACCGTCGAGCAGCAGAGCACCGCTTTGGGCGAGAGCGAGCAGGCGGCCAACGAACTCTCGACCATCGCCGACGAGCTGAAGAACGCCACCGACGTCGGCAAGAGCGCCGAGGAGGTGGCCTCCGCGGCCGAGGAGCTGTCCTCGGCGGTGGAGGAGATCAACCGCGCCGCCACGCAGATCATGACGGCACTCGACCAGATCGATCGCGGCGCCCAGCAGCAATCGGGCGCCTCGCAGCAATCGGCCTCCGCGATCGCGCAGATCGAGAAGGGCGCCCGGGTCTCCCAGGACAATGCCCGGGAGGCGTTGGAGAAGGGCAACCGGATCACCGGCCAGCTTCAGGAGAACCGCGCCGCCGTGGACGCCCTGGTCGCCGGCGTGACGCTGTCGCTGGAGGGGACCAACAAGAGTAGCGAGCAGATCAACGCCCTGGAGCAGGTGAGCCGCCGGATCGACAAGATCGTGGACGCGATCACCACGGTGGCGATCCAGACCAACATGCTGGCGGTGAACGGCTCGATCGAGGCGGCCCGGGCCGGCGAGTTCGGCAAGGGCTTCATGGTGGTCTCCACCGACATCCGGAACCTCGCCCGGGATTCCTCGGAGAATGCCGAGCGGATCAAGGATCTCGTCAAGGCGATCCAGGACCAGATCGTCGTGGTCCGCCGTGACCTGGAAGAGATCTCCACGGCCGCCGCCGCCGAGGTCGAGAAGAACAAGGCGATCACCGCCGATCTTCAGACCACGGCCGACGACATGATCGCGGTGCTCGAGGGCAACCGGAAGATCCTGCAGGGCGCCGACGTGATCCTCCGCAACGTCGAGGAGGCCAAACGCGGCGTCGACCAGATCGCCGCCGCGGCGCGCCAGGGCGGCCAGGCGGCGATCGAGGCGCAGCAGGCCGCCCGCGAGCAGGCGAAGGGGGCCGAGGAGCTGGCGGCGGCGATCGAGGAGATCGCGTCGCTCGCCGACGAGCTTCAGAACCAGGAGTGAGACCGGCGCGGGCCGCCCGCCACTGCCGCCGGCGACCGCCCGCGGACTAGGCGTCCGCGCGGATCGCCCGCGAGCGCCGTCCCCGCCCCCGGGACCTGTCTCTTATACACATCTCCGAGCCCACGAGACAAGAGGCAAGCGCG
>CAXDNE010000093.1:0-23356 GCA_963990595.1 uncultured Methylobacterium sp. | reverse complement strand
TACACTATCCTCTTCGTCGGCAGCGTCAGATGTGTATAAGAGACAGGGTCGGCGCGGCGGCAGGACGACCAGAACCGGGATGCGCCGCGCCGACCGGCCACCCTGGCTCGCGGCGGCCCGCGGTGGCGGAGCGGCATCCCCTGCGGCGCGCGGCGTGCCCGTCACGCGGCGGCCTGCAGATCCGGCCCGGCCAGCGCCTCCGCCACCGTGGCGATCCGGGCGAAGCGGCCGGCGAGGACCAGTTCGGTCCGGGCCTTGATGGCGTCGGCGGCGAAGCGGCGCCCGTCCGGATGATCCATGGCGAAGGTCAGGGTCGCTTCCGTGACGTAATCCACCTGCCAGCCGAGGTCGGAGGCGTGGCGGGCGGTGGTCTCGCAGCACTGCTCGGTCCGGATACCCGACACGATCAGGCGGCGGATGCCGTGCTGCGTCAGCCAGCTCGCGAGCCCGCTCTCGATCAGGGCGCTGTGCCGGCGCTTGTGGAAGCGGGCGGTCGGCGCGATCACGATGGGATCGAGGGTGCGGAGATGACCGGAGGCGCGGGAGAACGGCCCCGCCTCCGCCAGATGGAACACCTGCAGCACCGGGATCCCGCGCTCCGCTGCGCCGTCGATGAGCGCCTGCAGGCGCTCGGTGAAGAGCGGGACATCCGCGTCGCTCCAGAAAGGCCGGTGCCGGAAGGATTCCTGGACATCGATGACCAGCAGCGCAACATCGGACATTTCCTGCTCCCCGACGAATGAATGCGGGGCCAGCATCACGCCTCGCTGCCCGGCGCGAAAGCAACCGGGCGGTCAATCAGCGGACATATCCGGCCATCGCGCGCGTGGGGCTGCGCGGGCGGCGGGAGCCCGCCCTGAACCTTGCGCCCCGGAGAGTGCCCATGCCCGGAGATTGCCCATGACGGACCATCCCGCGCGGATCTTCGTGCTCACGGGGGCCGGCGTCTCCGCCGAGAGCGGGCTCGGCACGTTCCGCGACCGCGGCGGCCTCTGGGCACGATTCGACCCCATGCGGCTCGCCACCCCCGAGGCCTACGCGGCCGACCCCGACACGGTGCTCGATTTCTACGATCATCGCCGCCGCGGCGTGATCGCGGCCGAGCCCAACGCCGCGCATGCCGCCCTGGCCGGGGCCGAAGCGCGGCTCGCCGGACGGGGTGGGCACCTGTTCCTGTGCACGCAGAATGTCGACGACCTGCATGAACGGGCCGGCTCGCGGGCGGTCACCCACATGCACGGCGAGTTGCTCAAGGCCCGCTGCACGGCCTGCGGTGCCGTCACGCCGTGGCGCGCGGATCTGAGCCGGGCGGATTCCTGCCGGGCCTGCGGCACGCGGGGGCGCCTGAGGCCCGACGTGGTCTGGTTCGGCGAGATGCCCCTGCACCTCGACGCGATCGAGGCGGCGCTGGCCTCGGCCGACCTGTTCGTCGCAGTGGGGACGTCGGGCGCGGTCTATCCGGCCGCGGGCTATGTGCGGCAGGCCCGTTCCCTCGGCATCCCGACCTGCGAGATCAACCTGGAGCCCTCGGACAACGCCGATGCCTTCGACGAGGCCCGCTACGGGCCGGCGAGCGAGGCGCTCCCGCGCTATCTCGCCGAGCGCGGGCTCTGACCGACCGTCGATTGGCCGCAAGGGACTGAGCCGCCTGGGTTTGCCGACACGCGCCGCGCCTCTGCGGCCGAGGACCGAAATCCCAATCGCTGCGAATCACATCCGCGCGAGCTGTCAAGAACTGTTCGGGCAGTTGCCCACGGGTTACAACAGCCAAGCTCGGGCTCGGCGTCGCGGCCCTCCCGAGCGTTCGTTGAAGCCACAAGGGGAAGCAACTACCCATGCAGCACTTCACCGTAACCGACCGCGAGCGTGACACCGTCCTGGCGGCGTTGCGCTATTACCAATACTACCGGATGCAGGGTCACCCGTTCGATCCCCGCCAGGACCACCTGATCGACACGATCGCCGGCCAGACCGGCGAGGCTCTGGATGTCGTGGAGATCGACGATCTCTGCGCCGGCCTGAACGGCCACCGCCACGGACTGGCAGCCAAGGCGGCCTGAGGCCGCGGCACGGGGCGGCCGGCGCCGCTCCGAGCGTCCCCCGCGCGGGCGGGATCGTTGCAGGAAGGCCCTCTCCGAGATGAGCGATTCCGCCGCCGGAGCGGGGGCCTGCACAGCCGAGGCCGGCCGCGACGCATCGCGCCTCGGTCCCCGCCCCGATCGCCGCGACGGGCTCCCCCGAAAGGCCGGTTTCGCCGTGCCGGGAAACATGCCCTAACCGGCCTGCGGCGGCCCTCCGGCCGCCCGCGGTCCGGGAGCGCCGATGCCGACGAAGCGGGCAGGTTCGGGGCGGCGCCGTCGCGGCGCCCTGCGCGCGGCCGGCGCGCTGATGCTCGGCTTGAGCCCCGCCGCCGCCGCGCCCGACAGCGTCGCCACCGCGCTGGTCGTCGCCGTCGACGTGTCGCAATCCGTCGACGATGCGCGGTTCCGTCTGCAGATGGAGGGCATCGCCGAGGCGCTGGAGGATCCGTCGGTCATCGGCGCGATCACCGGCAACCCGGGCGGCATCCTGTTCGCGATGGTGACCTGGGCGGATCGGGCGGATCTCGCCGTGGGCTGGCGCCGGATCGCGAGCCGGACCGACGCCGCTTCCGTGGCCGCGCAGGTGCGCGCGACGCCCCGGCAGGCCGGCGAGTTCACCTGCCTCGGCCAGATGTTCCGGACGGTGACCGCCCGCGTGCTGCCGGCCCTCCCGGTCCCGGCGGATCGCATGGTGGTCGACGTCTCGGGTGACGGGATCGACAATTGCACCGATGCCGACAGCCTGGCCGACGCGCACCGATCCCTGCTGGCCACCGGCGCCACGGTCAACGGCCTGCCGATCCTGGTGCCCGGCGAGAACGACGTGGTCGGCGCCGGTGCCTACCGGGCTCCGGGCTACGGGCTGCTGCCGACCCCGCTGCCGCAGGAGCGCACCGGTCTGGAGCAATGGTACCGCGGCCACGTCATCGGCGGCCCAGGGGCGTTCCTGTTGGCGGCCGCGGGCTACGGGGATTTCTCGCGGGCGCTGCGCCGGAAATTCGTGATCGAGATCAGCACGCTCGGCCGGTAATCGCGCTGCGCCGACGCGCGGCGGCAGGCCGGTTCGCCGCGCAGGAAGGGCGCCGAACCGCGACGCTCCCGCCCGCGCCCGCATCCTGAGGTGCCGAAGCGGAGCGGAGGCCTCGAAGGAGCCCTCCAGCCGGCCGCGCGATCCCTGGATCTCGCCTATGAGGCCCGCTGGCGCGGGCGCCTTGGGATGCGGGCGCGCGTGGGACCATCCGGATCACCGCTTCGGAACCGCGGATTGCCCGCGCCGCTTCGGTCCCCGTCCGGGTCCGAGGCGGCGCGCAGGCGCCTCAGGGCGCCTTCTTCAACTGCTGCTCGGCGCGGGAGACGGCCGCCTCGCAACCCGCCGCGTCCCCCTTGGAATCGGCCGTGCGCGCCTCCTCCAGGGCGACCTTCGCCTGCTGGGCGGCATCCGCACCCTGCCCGGCCTGCGCCGACTTCTCCGGCGGGGCCTGGGGCGATTCGTTCGCGCGCTGCCCCTCCGTGCCGGTGACGCCCTCGCCCCCGCGCTTGGCGGCATTGCCCTGGCCGCTGGTCGAGGCGGAGATCGCCTCGGTCAGCTCGGCATGCACCCGCTTCGAGATGCTGTCGATCCGCTCCGAGCAGGGCGAGGCGAGGGCGGGTGCCGCCATCAGGACCAGGGTCAGGGACGTCGCGAGGGCAGCGGGACGCATCATCGGGTCGGGCTCTCTGAAAACAAGTGGGGCCGCGGATCTCTCCGCGGCCCCCAACGCACCGAAACCCGTGACGGTTCAGGCGCTGAGCTGGTCGCGGATCGGCAATTGCCGCACCCGCCGACCGGTGGCCGCGAAGATCGCGTTGGCGATCGCCGGCGCCACCGGAGGCACGCCGGGTTCACCCACGCCGCCGAGCGGCCCGTCATAGGAACCGGTCGGGACGAGATGCACGCGGATCACCTTCGGAGCGGCGTCGATCCGGATAATCTCGTAGCCGTCGAAGTTGTTCTGCACCGCCCGGCCCTGCTTGAAGGTGATCTCGGAGGTGAGGGCGAGCCCCATCCCCATGACCACGGCGCCTTCCATCTGCGACCGGATGCGCTCCGGGTTCACCTGAGGCCCGCAATCCACCGCGATGTCGATGGCCTGCACCTTCACCTGGCCCTTGTCGTCGACCTCCACCTCGGCCGCGACCGCCGTGTAGGTGACGAAGCTGTAATGGCCGGCGACGCCGAGACCCCGGCCCTTGGGCATCTGCCGGCCCCAGCCGGCACCCTTGGCGGCGGCCTCGATCACGCCGCGCAGGCGGCCGGTGTCGATCGGGTAGCGCTTCGGGTCCTCGCCGTAGTTCCAGACATCGCCGATCGCCGCGGGATCGATCGTCCGGTCCGGGCCGATGAGCTCCAGCAGGTAGTCCTTCGGGTCGCGGCCGGCGGCGTGCGCCAGCTCCGACACGAAGGACTGGATCGCGAAGGCGTGCGGGATGTTCGAGACCGAGCGGAACCAGCCGATCCGGACATGGGCGGCGGCTTCCGGGTTCTCCAGCCGGAGGTTCGGCACGTTGAAGGGCGTGTTCACCAGCCCCATCCCCAGCTCCAGCGGCAGCTCGTGCTTCGGATCGGGCGCGAACAGCGAACCGATCGTCGGCGCGGCCGAGCGGTGCAGCCAGGCCACCGGCAGGCCCTTGTCGTCGAGGCCGGCCTCCAGATGCTCCACCGAGATCGTGTGGTAGAATCCGTGGTGGAGGTCGTCCTCGCGGGTCCAGGTGAGCTTGACCGGTGCGCCGCCGACGGCCTGCGAGCACAGGGCCGCCTCGACCACGTAATCGGGCTTGGACTTGCGCCCGAACCCGCCGCCGAGCAGCGTCACGTTCACCTTGACCTTGTCGTCGGGCAGCTTGAGCGCCTTCATCAGGCGGTCATTGGCCGCCTGCGGGCCCTGCACGCAGGCCCAGGCCTCGCAGAACCCGTCCTTGACCCGGGCCACGGCGGCCGGGGGCTCCATCGGGGCCTGGGCGAGGTGCGGCACGAAGTACTCGGCCTGGACCTTCGTCTTGGCCTTGGCCAGGGCGCCGTCGACGTCGCCCTGCGTGCGCACGACCTTGCCGGGCTTGCGGGCCGCGGCCTCCAGATCCTTGCGGAAGGCATCGGTGTCGTAGCCGGCGTTCGGGCCGTCATCCCAGGTGATCTTGAGGGCGTCGCGGGCCTTCATGGCCGACCACGTGTTCTTGGCTACCACCGCGACGCCGCCGAGCGGCATGAACTCGGAGGGGATCTCGCCGCCGTCGATCTTGAAGATCTTGACGACGCCCGCGACCTTCTTGGCCTCGCTGTCGTCGAAGGCCTTCACCTTGCCGCCGTAGACCGGCGGACGGGCGACGACCGCGTAGAGCATCCCGTCGAGCTTGGTGTCGAGGCCGTAGACGGCCTTGCCGGTGGTGATGTCGAAGTTGTCGATCAGGCCGACCTTGCCGGTGCCGATGTAGCGGAAGTCCTTCGGGTCCTTCAGCTTGACGTCGGTGGGCACCGGCAACTCGGCGGCGGCCGTGGCCACGGCGCCGTAGCCGAGGGTGCGGCCGGATTTGGCGTGGGTCAGCGTGTGGTTGACGGCCGTCACCTCGGAAGCCGGCACGCCCCACTGCTTGGCCGCCGCCTGGATCAGCATCAGCCGCGCGGCGGCGCCCGCATGGCGGAAGTGCTGGAAGAAGTGCCGGGTCGAGCGCGAGCCGTCGGTGTCCTGGTTGCCGAAGCGGGTCTCGTCACCCCAGGCCTGGACCACCTTCACCTTCGACCAATCGGCCTCCAGCTCGTCGGCAACCGTGAAGGCCACCGAGGTGCGGATGCCCTGGCCCATGTCGGAGCGGTGGTTGGTCACCGTGACGGTGCCGTCCGGCGCGATCGCCACGAACACCTTCGGATCGTCGCGCCAGCCATGCGGCATGCCGTCGGCGCCGAACTTCTGCTCCTCCGCCTTGGTCTCCTCGGCCCGGGCCGGGCTGCGCAGGCTCAGCGCCAGGACGAGGGCGCCGGCGCCGCCCAGGATGCCACGGCGGCTGACATTGTCGAGGGCCGGCTTGGCCTTGGCGAGATCCGCCATCATCTGCGCGTCGTGGATCACAGGCGCTCTCCCTTGGTGGCGGGCGCCGCCTGGCCGGCGGCCTGATGGATGGCCGCGCGGATGCGCGGATAGGTGCCGCAGCGACAGATGTTGCCGCTCATCGTGTCGTCGATGTCCTGATCGGTGGGCTTGGGCGTGTCCTTCAGGAGCGCGGCGGCCTGCATGATCTGGCCGCACTGGCAGAAGCCGCACTGGGCGACGTTCTGGTCGCGCCACGCCACCTGCACCGGATGGTTGCCGTCGGGCGACAGCCCCTCGATGGTGACGACCTCCTGGCCCTCGGCCGCCGAGATCGGCGTGATGCAGGCGCGGGTCGCCGCGCCGCCGAGATGGATGGTGCAGGCGCCGCAGAGCGAGACGCCGCAGCCGAACTTGGTGCCGGTGAGCCCGAGTTCGTCGCGGAGGTACCACAGCAACGGCATGTCGGGATCGCCGTCGAAGCTGCGCGCAGCCCCGTTCACGGTCAGTTTGATCATCGCTTCGTCCTGTCTGGCGGCGCCGGAGCGGCGTTCAGTCGGGTCTGAGCCGGGCGGGAGGCATCGGCCGATTTGCCGGCTCGCACCTCTGCCAGTGCGGGAACTCCGCTGAGCCGGCACTGGGGCTCGGAATAAGAAGGGTTCTAAAGCAGGCCTCGTCCCGGGCGCAACGCACGGACGGGGCCGGTCATCCTCGCGTGGTTGCGCTCAGGTCATGCCGCGTGCGGGGGCGCACATGATGTGATCGGCCGTTGGAACAGCCAAAGCTTGTGTCCGCTCGGCCGGCACGGCCTGTCCGGCCGCGCCACCGAGTGTTGCAGGATCAACCGGCCGATCACAGGCCCGGATCCCGGTCCGGGGCGAGGGGAACGATCCGGCTGTGCCGCGCCAGAGCCGCCTCACGGCCCGCGACGACGGAGCCGGCCGGGGCGCGGGGCCGAGCCAGTCCGACGCTCACCCGTCGAAGATCTTGTCGTCCCCGATCAGCAGATCGCGCCCGTTCTTCGGAACGGGAAAGCCGTAGCCGTTGCCGGGCCTATCGAACATCAAGTGGCCCGCCTTGTGAGAGGCGCTCATATAGAGCCTGAATCCGATCTTCTGGAGCGTGAGGTGAAGCGCCTGAAAGGCGTCCACGCCAGCACCGAAGCTCTCTTCCGGAGCGTCGGGCCAGCCGATCGTGTAGCGGCAGATCCACATGCCATCCGAGTTTTCAGGGGCGTGCATCGTGATCTTGCAAGCCTTGGGCTCGGATCCGCCCTGTATCGAGAGGGATCGCTGCGCGATAATCATGGTCCGATTTCGAGAAATCAGTGGGGAATCGGCCGGCTGATCGCGCAGGCGGCAAGCCGTATCGTTGCCTGTGCACGGTCGCAGTCAAGTCCACAGGACGAGGATTTGCTGGACCGATCGGCTCTCGATATCGCTTGATTGTTCGAAATTCCGCGGCGCCAATCATGTAACCTTCCGGCCTATGGTCGGAATTCAACGCGTATCGGCGGATCCCTTGACCTACACCGTCACCTGGGTGCCCACCTCCACCACCCGCCCGGTGGGGATCTGGAAGAAGTCCGTGGCGTCGTTGGCGTTCTTGGCCAGCGTGATGAAGATCCGGTCCTGCCAGAGCGGCATGCCGGAATGGGCGGCCGGCCGGATCGAGCGGCGCGACAGGAAGAACGACGTCGCCATGATGTCGAACTTGAAGCCCTGCCGGCGCAGCAGCACCAGGGTCTTCGGGATGTTCGGCGTCTCCATGTAGCCGAACTTCATCACCACCCGGTAGAAATGCGGGCCCACCGGCTCGATCCGCACCTTGTCGGCCTCGTTGGAGCGCGGCGTGTCCACCGTCTCGACGGTGAGGATCACGTTCTTCTCGTGCAGCACCTTGTTGTGCTTGAGATTGTGCAGGAGCGCCGCCGGCGCGATCTCGGGGTCGCTCGTGAGGAACACCGCGGTGCCGCGCACATGGTGGGGCGGGCTCTTCTCCAGCATGCCGACCAGCTCCACGAGGGGCACATCCGTCTTGCGGGTCTTGTTGAACAGGATCGTGACCCCGCGCACCCAGGTCCACATCAGGATGATCAGGGCCCCCGCGAGCAGCAGCGGCACGTAGCCCCCCTCCACGACCTTGATCAGGTTGGAGAGCAGGAACAGAAACTCGAGCCCGATGAAGGGCAGCATCACGGCGGCGGCCGCCACCGGCGACCAGCCCCACATGCGCCACATCACAAGGAAGGTCAGCGAGGCGGTGAGCAGCATCGTGCCGGTCACCGCGATGCCGTAGGCCGAGGCCAGCGACGACGAGGTCTTGAACAGCACCGCCAGCAGCACGACGCCCAGCATGAGCAGCGTGTTGATCTGCGGCAGGTAGATCTGCCCCGCATGGGATTCCGAGGTGTGGCGGATCTCCAGACGCGGCAGCAGGCCGAGCTGGATCGCCTGCCGGGACAGGGAGAAGGCGCCGGTGATCACCGCCTGGCTCGCCACCACGGTGGCGATGGTGGCGAGCACCACCATCGGCAGCAGGCCCCAGGCCGGGACCAGCTGGAAGAACGGGTCGGCGGTGTCGGGCTTCTCGAGCACCAGCGCCGCCTGGCCGAGATAGTTGAGCGCCAGCGCCGGGAAGACGAGCCCGATCCAGGCGACCTGGATCGGCTTGCGCCCGAAATGCCCGAGATCGGCGAACAGGGCCTCGGCCCCGGTCACGGCCAGGAACACCGCGCCCAGCGCCACCAGCGCCCCGGTGCCGTGGCCCAGCAGGTAGACCACCGCGTGCCAGGGATTGAGCGCGCGGAACACCTCCGGGTGCAGCCCGATATGCGGCAGCGCCGCCAGCGCCATCGCCAGGAACCACACGATGGTCACCGGCCCGAAGAAGGCCGCGACCTTGCCGGTGCCCCGGTTCTGCACGAGGAACAGGGCGACGATGATCACCACGGTGATCGGCAGCACGTAATCATTCAGCGTCGGGGTGACGAGCTTCAACCCCTCCACGGCCGAGAGCACCGAGATCGCCGGGGTGATCACCGCGTCGCCGTAGAACAGCGAGGCGCCGAGGAGCCCCAGCATGAACACGATGCGGGAGCCGCCGAGCGCCTTCCGGGCGAGCGCCATCAGCGAGAGGATGCCGCCCTCGCCGTTGTTGTCCATGCGCAGCAGGATCGCGACGTACTTGACCGTCACGATCATGAACAGCGCCCAGAGGATCAGCGAGACGGTGCCGATCACCTCCTCGGGCAGCAGGATGCCGTCGGTGCGGGCCGGGACCAGCGCCTCGCGGAAGGCGTAGAGCGGGCTCGTGCCGATATCGCCGTAGACGACCCCCACCGAGCCGACCAGCAGCGTCCAGAAGCCGGCATGACCCGGCCGGGTCTCCGCCTTCTCGGGAGCGTCGAGGGATCCGGACGTCGCGGGCCCCGGCTCGGGACCCGTCGTGCCGGCCTCGCTGACCGCGGGGGCGGAGTTCGGCGCGGCGGACGCCGGTTGGGCAGCGACGCCCGGTGCGAAATTGTGGCTCATACGGATGTCGAAGGCTCGGGCGTGGCCGGCGCTTCGCGGTTCGGCTCAGGGGCCAGTCGGGGCCGGGCAGGAAACGCGAAGACTCCGCCGAACCGCGCGGGCCGGCCACCGGGCCGACCGCTCACGGGATCGTGCGGCCTTGCTATCACGGCCTGATGCGGCCGGAAACCGTATGCATCCGCGAAGATCGCGATGGCACGCGTCGCCGGCGGCGCTCGACCGGTGTTACTCGGCAGCGGTGCGGGTGTCCCCGCCCTGCTGACCGAAGCGACGCTGGATGTAGTCGATCACGATCGTCTCGAAATCCTTGGCGAGCGTCGGGCCGCGCAGCGTCATCGCCTTCTTGCCGTCGATGAAGACCGGCGCGGTCGGGGTCTCGCCGGTGCCGGGCAGGGAGATGCCGATATCGGCGTGCTTCGATTCGCCCGGGCCGTTCACGATGCAGCCCATCACGGCGACGTTCAGCCCCTCGACGCCCGGATAGGTCTTCTTCCATTCCGGCATGGAGGTGACGATCCAGTTCTGGATGTCGCGGGCCAGTTCCTGGAAGGTCGTCGAGGTCGTGCGGCCGCAGCCCGGGCAGGCCGCCACCATCGGCACGAAGGTGCGGAACCCCATGGTCTGCAGGAGTTCCTGGCTCGCCTTGACCTCGAGGCTCCGGTCGCCGCCGGGCTCGGGGGTGAGCGAGTAGCGGATCGTGTCGCCGATCCCCTCCTGAAGGAGCACGCCGATGGCGGCCGAGGCCGCCACGAGGCCCTTCGAGCCCATGCCGGCCTCGGTGAGGCCGAGATGGATCGCGTAGTTCGAGCGGCGGGCCACCTCGCGGTAGACCGCGATCAGGTCCTGCACGGCCGAGACCTTGGCCGAGAGGATGATCTTGTTCTGCGGCAGGCCGAGCTCCACGGCGCGGTCGGCGGAGCTGATCGCCGAGCGGACCATCGCCTCGCGCATCACCGCCCGGGCATCGATCGGCCGCGGCGACTTGGCGTTCTCGTCCATCAGGTGGGTGAGCAGCTCGCCGTCCAGCGAGCCCCAGTTGGCGCCGATCCGCACGGTCTTGTTGTGCTTGATCGCCTGCTCGATGATCGCCGAGAACTGCGTGTCCTTCTTGTCCTTGAAGCCGACGTTGCCGGGGTTGATCCGGTACTTGGCCAGCGCCTCGGCGCAGGCCGGATGGTCGGCGAGCAGCTTGTGGCCGATGTAGTGGAAGTCGCCCACCAGCGGGACGTGGACGCCGATCCGGTCGAGACGCTCGCGGATCTTCGGCACGGCGGCGGCCGCCTCGTCCCGATCCACGGTGATTCGGACCAGCTCCGAGCCGACCCGGGCGAGCTGGGCGACCTGCGCCACCGTCGCGTCGATATCGGCCGTGTCGGTGTTGGTCATCGACTGGACGACGATCGGCGCGCCACCGCCGACCGTGACCGCACCTTGGCCCTCGCCGACCGTGACGCCGACCGTGCGGTGGCGCGGGGCGGGGCCGGCGATCTCCGGACCACCGCCGGCCAGCGGGTTCTCGGCGGGACTTTCGGAACGGGTGGATTCCATGACTTCCATCGTGGACCTTCGCGTGCGCGCCTCGCGGGTCACCGGAGCCTTCCAAGGACTGCCGGACCTGTGCGGGGACGCGCCTCGCCGGAACTTCGGGGCTGTCGCGGGTTAGCTGCGGACGCGCCGGCCCGGCGTCAAGCCGACGCCGTGCATGGCAGCCTCACGCAGGACAGCATCGCGGCTGTCATGTCGTATCCGCGCACGGATGTCGAGTTTGCCTCGGGCGCGGCCCGGTTTTCGTCCGCTTCTGTTGCCGATTCGCTCGCCGCGGCGCCGCTCGGCCGGCGGCCTGCAACCCTGGTCCGCGGTTGATGCTGCACCGCAACATCCCATCTTGAGCGTGACGCAGAGTGGACGCGACCCAGGAGGCCGACATGAGCGAGCAATCCCGCGGCGTCGCGCCGCGAAACCCCGCGACCGCGGTGCCCGAAGCGCCGGTTCCGGATCCGGTCGAGGCCCGGCCGCCCCGGCAGGTCCTGGCCGGCCCGAAGGCCGAGAAGCCGGTCGCCCTGGCGCTCCAGGGCGGCGGCGCGCACGGCGCCTTCACCTGGGGCGTGCTCGACGCCCTGATCGAGGACGGGCGCCTCGCCTTCGAGGCCGTGACCGGGGCGAGCGCCGGGGCCATGAACGCCGTCGTGCTGGTGGATGGCTGGCTGAAGGGCGGTCCGGACGGGGCCCGCGCGGGGCTCGAGCGGTTCTGGCGGGAGGTCAGCCTCGACGGGGATCTCGGGCCGGCCCAGCGCAGCTTCGTCAGCGGTTTGTTCAGCCTGTGGAAGGGCAACCCGGTGGCCGAGTTCTGGGCCAAGATGCTCTCGCCGAGCCCCTACCTGTCGAATCCGCTCAACATCAACCCGCTGCGCAAGGCGCTCGCCGACCAGGTCGATTTCGACCGCCTGCGCGCGGCCGAGACGGCGGGTCTGTTCGTCTCGGCCACCAATGTCTGGACCGGCAAGCTCGCGGTGTTCGAGCGCGAGCGCCTGACCGTCGACCACCTGATGGCCTCGGCCTGCCTGCCCACCGTCTTCCAGGCGGTGGAGATCGACGGCGTGCCCTACTGGGACGGCGGCTATCTCGGCAATCCGCCGCTCTATCCCCTGCACCGGGGCGCCCAGACCCGCGACATCGTGCTCGTCCAGATCAATCCCGTCGAGCGCCGCGAGACCCCGCGCACGGAGAGCGAGATCCGCGACCGGCTCAACGAGATCACCTTCAACGCAAACCTGATGCGCGAATTGCGGGCCATCGACTTCCTCGACGGGCTGATCGAGGAGGGGACTCTCGAGCAGGGGCAGTACCGCCGGGTCCTGGTGCACCGGATCGACGGCACCGACGCCCTGGAGGATTACAACGCCGCCTCCAAGCTCGACGCCCGCTGGACCGTGTTCAAGCGTCTGCGCGACAAGGGCCGTGCCGCCGCCCAGTCCTGGCTCGCGGAGAATTATGACGCAGTCGGCCGAGACTGTACGGCCGACCTGCAGCAGGCCTATCAATAGGCAATCCACTTCCGATCCGGTCCGTTGAGGGATCCGGAACGTCCGCATCGGAGATTGCCATGACGCTGCTGCGCCGCGAGGCCCTGATCCTGATCGGCGCCGGCCTCGCCGGCGGCGCCCGTGCCGCCGAGGCCACCCGGGCCACGGACTTCGCCTTCGAGACCCCGGAGGGCGGGCCGATGCCGCTCTCGGCCTATGCGGGCAAGCCCATCCTCGTGGTCAACACCGCCACCGCCTGCGGCTATGCCGGGCAGCTCGCCGGGCTCCAGACCCTCTGGACCCGCTTCAGCGACCGGGGGCTCACGGTGCTCGGCGTGCCCTCGCCGGATTTCGGCAACCAAGAGCCCCTGGACGGGCCCGCCATCGCGGAGGCCGCCCGCAAGAACCACGGCGTGACCTTCCCGCTCACCGCCAAGACCCATGTCCGGATGCCGGGCGCCCATCCCTTCTACCGCTGGGCCGCGTCCGAGCGTCCGGCCGAGACGCCGCGCTGGAACTTTCACAAATACCTGATCGCCCGCGACGGCAGCCTCGCGGCGGCCTTCGCGACACAGGTCGAACCCACCGACCCGCGGGTGATCGCGGGAATCGCGGCGGCCCTCGATCAGGCCTGAGCGCCCCCCGCGCCGGGGCGCGGGATTAAACGGCCGCGCCCCCGCGTTCACGCCCTATGGCATCGGACAAGCACAAGCACCCGGACATCCTCGACCTGCTGGTGCCCCTGCGGCGCTACGCCCGGTCCCTCACCCGCGACGCGCTGCGGGCCGACGATCTCGTGCACGACACCCTTGTGCGCGCCCTGGAGATGCAGGGCACCCTACGTCCCAACACCAACCTGCGCACCTGGATGATGACGGTGCTGCACAACGCCTTCATCGACGAGCAGCGCCGCCGGCAGGTGGAGGCGCGCCACGCCGACGCGCTGGTGCGCATGGCCGAGGACGTCGCGCCGCCGGCGCAGGAGGGGCGGGTGCGTCTCGCACAGATCCGCGAGGCCTTCCTGACCCTGCCGGAGGAGCAGCGCGCCGCCCTGCACCTCGTCACCCTGGAGGGGATGGCCTATGCCGATGCGGCCGCCGTGCTCGGCATCCCGATCGGCACGCTGATGTCGCGCCTCGGCCGCGGACGGGCCGCCCTCCGGGCCTTCGAGGAGGGCGCGCGGTCGGGCCGGGGCACCGACGAGACGGAGGCCGGATCGAGGCCGGCCGAGACGCGGCGCGGGCCGCCCTCCGCCCTCAGGCTCGTCGTCTCCGATGAGCCGCGGACCAAGCCCGTCTGGCCCCTCCGGCGCGCGGCCGGAGAGGCCTGAGGACGAGCCGGCACCGCAGGGCGCCGACGCAGAATGACGGTTGCGACCGGCGGATCGCCCCCCGGGGCACGCTGGATTCGAGGACTTCACGATGATCGATCCGATCACAGACGACGATCTCATCGCCTTCGTTGACGGCCAGATCGACGCGATGCGCCGCCTCGAGGTCGAGGCCCATTTGGCGGCCAATCCCGAGACGGCCGCCCGGGTGATGGCCGAGATGCACGACCGCGACGCCCTGCGGGCCTGCTTCGAGCGCCTTCCCGGACCGGGCCCCGACCGCAACGTCGCCCTGGCGCGCCGCTTCGACCGGAACCTGCGCTGGCGCCGGGTCGCTTCGCGCCTCAAGCGCGCTGCGGCGATCGCGGTTCTCGTCGGCGCGGGCTGGCTCGCCCATGACGAGATCGGACGGTTCGGCGTGCCCGACACCCTCGCGTCGACCCCGGATCCGGCCCTGCTGGCGGATGCCCGGCAGGCCCGCGCCGTGGCGCAGTTGCGCAAGAGCCTCGCCAGCCCGTCCGACGCGGTCTACGACCGGGCGCGCCTGAAAACCATCACCGGCATCGAGCTGCCGTCCCTCCCGGAGGGCTGGCACGTGCGCGACATCCAGATCTTCCCCGCCCGGCACGGCACCGGGATCGAGATCGCCTTCGAGGCCGGCGCCCTCGGCGAGGCGTCGCTGTTCGCGACCCGGGGCATCCGCGGCGGCCCCGTGACCCTCACCGGTTCGGACGACGGCGACGTGCTCTCGTGGAACGCGGGTGACACGGCCTACGCCCTGAGCGGCCCGCGCGACGACGCGGCGCTGCGGCAGGCCGCCGACCTCCTCGGCGCCGGCCCGGCGGTGCGCTGACCGCGCCGAGACCTCGACAGGGCGCCCCGGCCGGTGCCAATGATCGGCCATGCAGGCCGACGATTCAGGACCGGAGGATGACGGGCGCGCCGCCCTTCTGGAGGCGGCGCGGGCGGTCCGCGATCGGGCCCACGCGCCCTATTCCCGCTTCCGGGTCGGCGCAGCGCTGCGCGACGAGCGCGGGGCGATCCATGCCGGCTGCAATGTCGAGAACGCGGCCTATCCGGTGGGCACCTGCGCGGAGGCGGGGGCGATCGCCGCCATGGTGGCGGCCGGCGGCCGGCGGATCGATGCGATCCTGGTCTACGGCGACGGCGCCGGGCTGGTGACGCCCTGCGGCGCCTGCCGCCAGCGCATCCGGGAATTTGCCCGGCCGGACACGCCGATCCACGCGGCCGGGCCCCGCGGCCTCGCCCGGACCTTCACGCTCGCGGAGCTGCTGCCCGAGTCGTTCGGGCCGGAGACCCTCGGTGAGTGAGCCGGCCGCCCTCGACGCCCTGCGGGCCGCCGGCTTCGCCGGGGCCTATGCCTGCGCCCTGGTCACCGGCACCGGGCTCGGCGGGATCGCCGATGCCCTCGAAGGGCCGGTCACCCTGGATTACCGGGCGATCCCCGGCTTCCCGGGGGCGGGCGTCAGCGGCCATGGCGGGCGGCTGCATCGCGGTCGCCTCGCGGGGCGGCCGGTGCTGGTCTTCGAGGGGCGCGCCCACGCCTACGAGCGCGGCGAAGCGGCCGCGATGCGGGTGCCGCTCGCCTGTGCCCGGCAGCTCGGGGCGCGGCGCCTGCTGCTCACCAACGCCTCCGGCTCGCTGCGGCCGGAGGTCGGCCCCGGCAGCCTCGTCCTGCTCGCCGACCACATCAACCTGTCGGGCATGAACCCGCTGATCGGCGAGGCCAGCGACGCCCGGTTCGTGCCGATGACCGATGCCTACGATCCGGCCCTGCGCGCGCAGATCCGGGTCGCGGCCGAGACCTGCGGCGTGGCGCTCGCCGAGGGCGTCTACGCGTGGTTCTCAGGCCCGAGCTTCGAGACGCCCGCCGAGGTCCGGACGGCCGGGGTCCTGGGCGCCGACCTCGTGGGCATGTCGACGGTGCCCGAGGTGATCCTCGCCCGCTTCCTCGGCCTGCCGGTGGCGGCGATCTCGGTGGTGACGAACCTCGCGGCCGGGATCGCGGGGGGCGCCCCCCATCACGCCGAGACGAAAGCGGTGGCGGCCCGGGCCGCGGACGATCTCGGCCGCGTGGTCCGGGCCTTCGTGGCCGGCCTGCCCGACGGAGACTTCCCATGACCGATCCTGAAACCGGTGCGGTCGCCCGCCGGGCGCTGCCGCTCCTCGACCTCACCGATCTCGGCGACAGCTGCACCGAGACGAAGATCGACATCCTCTGCCGGGACGCGCGGAGCGGGGGCGTGGCGGCGATCTGCGTCTGGCCGCGCTTCATCGCGCAGGGCGCGCGGGCGCTGAAGGGCACCGGCATCCGGGTCGCCACGGTGATCAACTTCCCCGCCGGCGGCGAGGATTGCGCCCGGGCGACCGACGACACGGCGGAAGCCCTGCGCGACGGGGCGGACGAGATCGATCTGGTCCTGCCCTATCGCGCGTTCCTGCGGGGCGAGGTTGCCGTCGCCCGGGACATGGTCGAGGCGGTGCGCGACGTCTGCCGCGCCGCGACCCTGAAGGTGATCCTGGAGACGGGCGAGATCGGCGATCCCGCGAAGATCCGGGCCGCGAGCCGGCTCGCTCTGGAGGCCGGCGCCGATTTCCTCAAGACCTCCACGGGCAAGAGCCCGGTCTCGGCGACGCCGGAGGCCGCGGAGGCGATGCTCACCGAGATCCGGGCGAGCGGCCGGCCGGCCGGCCTGAAGGTGTCCGGCGGCCTGCGCAGCGTCGGCGACGCGGCGGCCTACCTCGCCCAGGCGGATCGCATGATGGGCGCGGCCTGGGTGAGCCCGAAGACCTTCAGGTTCGGGGCGAGCAGCCTGTTCGGCGCCCTGATTCAGGCGCGGGGGCTCTGAGCGTGCGGCTGCCGCAGGAGACGATCCGGGCCAAGCGCGACGGCCTGCCCCTCGATCCGGACGAGATCAGGGCGTTCATCCGCGGCCTCACGGACGGGGCGGTGGGCGAGGGGCAGGCGGCGGCCTTCGCCATGGCGGTGTTCTTCCGCGGCCTGTCGCTCCCGGAACGGGTGGCCCTGACCCGCGCGATGGCGGATTCGGGCCGCGTCCTGACCTGGGACCTGCCGGGTCCCGTCCTCGACAAGCACTCCACCGGCGGCATCGGCGATGCGGTGAGCCTGCCGCTCGCCCCGATGGTGGCGGCCTGCGGCGGCTACGTGCCGATGATCTCCGGGCGCGGCCTCGGCCATACCGGCGGGACGCTGGACAAGCTCGGCAGCATCCCGGGCTACGAGGCGACGCCCGGTCTCGACACGTTCCGCAGGGTCGTCGGCCGGGTCGGCTGCGCGATCATCGGCCAGACCGCCGACCTCGCCCCGGCCGACCGGCGCCTCTACGCGATCCGGGACGTGACCGGCACGGTGGAATCCCTGGACCTGATCACCGCCTCGATCCTGTCGAAGAAGCTCGCCGCCGGACTCGACGGCCTGGTGATGGACGTCAAGCAGGGGTCCGGGGCCTTCATGGAGGGCCTGCAGGAGGCCCGGGCGCTGGCGGAGAGCATCGTGACGGTGGCGGAAGGCGCGGGCCTGCGCACCGCCGCGCTGATCACCGATATGGACGCGCCGCTGGCCAGCGCCGCCGGCAACGCCGTCGAGGTCGCGTACGCGGCCGATTATCTGACGGGCAACCGCCGCGAGCCGCGCTTCCACGCCGTCACGCTGGCGCTCGGGGCCGAGATGCTCGTCGCCGGCGGCTTGGCGCCGGATCGCGACAGCGCCGCGCGACGGCTCGAGGGCGCCCTGACATCGGGGCGGGCGGCGGAGATCTTCTCCGCGATGGTGGCGGCTCTCGGCGGCCCGGGCGACCTTCTGGACGCGCCGACACAATACCTTGCCGCAGCGCCGGTGCGGCGGCCTGTCCTCCAGGAGGGGACCGTCGCCGCCGTCGCGACGCGGGCCATCGGCCTCGCGGTGATCGGGCTCGGCGGCGGCCGCACCCGGCCGGAGGATGCCATCGATCCCCGGGTCGGCTTCACGGATCTCGCCGGACCGGGAGAAGCCCGGGGGCTCCTCGGGATCGTGCACGCGGCGGACGAAGCCTCCGCGGATCGGGCGGAGGCCGCGCTCCGCGCCGCCTACCGGATGGGGGAGGCGCCCGCCGGCCGCCCGCCGGTCATCGAGCGGGTGGGAGCCGGATAGGATCCGGCCCCCGGTGAGGCTTACCAGCGGCCATGGCCATGACGGTGGCCCCAGCCGCCGTGGTGATGGCCGAAGCCGTGATGCCGCCAGCCGTAATGGTGCCCGCGGCCCCAGCCGTAATGGTGGCCATGGCCCCAGCCCCGGTGGTGGCGCGGCCCGAAGCCGTAATGGCCTCCGCCGTGACGGTGGCCGTAGCCGTACTGGACAGCGACGACGTCGCCCGAAGCCTGGTGCAATCCGGCATCGAGGCCCAGCGGCGCCGCCAGGGCCGGAGCCGCGAAGGCCAAGCCTCCGACGGTCAGGGCTGCGGCGAGGCCGTTGCGTGCGGTCTTGGTGAACATCGGCGTCCTCCTGTTCCACGCCGGGCGCGCGATCGCGTCCGGCCGTCGGACAGGTGTGGCCCCTTTGAGTTGACGCAAACGTGACCTGTTCGCTCAGGCCGTGTTCAGGTCAGGGTCGGCGGTAGACCCAGACCCGCGCCGGCGGCAGGTTCAGCCAGACCCGATTCGAGCGATCGGCGGTGTAGCTGCCGGCCTCGCAGCGGGCCGGGATCGGCGGAACGACCGCGTAGGTGAACTGCACGAACGGCGCCCCCGGCTGCATCAGGTCATGGGCGGTGTTGAGCAGGTCGAGACGCTGCTCCAAGGGCTTCGTGAAGAGCGGCAGGCTCGAGATCGTGGCCGCGGCCGGCTCCTTCAGCACGGCCTTGAGGCTCGCGCGCATGTTGTAGGCGTCCCCGCGGATCACCGTCACGCCGGGGAAGCGGTGGGTCAGGAGGCGGCAGAAATCGGGATTGAACTCGACCAGGATCAGGCGCTCCGGGGCGACGCCGCGCCGGATCAGCGCCTCGGTCACCGGACCGGTGCCGGGGCCGAGTTCGACCACCGGACCTTCGCGGCGCGGATCGACGTAGGAGGCCATGGTCCGGGCCAGCATCTTGCCCGACGGCGTGACCGCGCCCGTGACGAGCGGCCGCTCGAGCCAGGAGCGCAGGAACCGCGCTTCATCCTCGAGTGGGTCGCGCCGCGGCCCGAAAATCGCGCTCCCGGTGGCAGGAGCCTTCGCGTTGGGACGGCGGAGCGGCGGCAAGTCCTGGGTTCCTTGAGCCGGATGAGAACGAAAGGCTAGGGACGGCGCTGTCTTACAGTCAAGCCGGGACGGCGCCTAGGGTACGCGAGCCACGTCGGCCGCATGCATAACTGGTCTTCCCGGGTTTCGGATCCGGCCTCACGGCCGGACCGCGCCCCCGAAAAAGTCCCGCACCTTCGAGAAGAAGCCTGCGGATTCGGGGTGATTCTCCGGGGAGGCCGATTGATCGAACTCCTGAAGCAGTTCGCGCTGGCGCTTGGTCAGGTTCTGCGGCGTCTCGACGAAGACCTGGATGTAGAGGTCGCCGACCTCCCGCGAGCGGAGAACCGGCATGCCCTTGCCCTTGATGCGGAACTGCTTGGCCGTCTGCGTGCCGGCGGGGATCCGCACCTGCGTCTGGGAGCCGTCGATCACCGGCACGGTGATCTCGCCCGAGAGGGCGGCCGTGACCATTGAGATCGGCACGCGGCAGAACAGGTCGGCGCCGTCGCGCTGGAAGAATTCGTGCTGCTTGATCGACAGGAAGACGTAGAGGTCGCCCGCCGGCCCGCCGCGCAGGCCGCTCTCGCCCTCGCCGGCCAGCCGGATCCGCAGGCCGTCATCGACGCCCGCCGGCACGTTGATCGAGAGCGTGCGCTCGCGGTTGACCCGCCCCGCGCCCTGGCAGGCCGTGCAGGGATCGTCGACGATCTCGCCGCGGCCGTGGCAGTTCGGGCAGGTGCGCTCGATGGCGAAGAAGCCCTGCGCCGCCCGGACCCTGCCGTAGCCCGCGCAGGTGGGGCAGGTTCTGGGCTTCGAGCCGGGCTTGGCGCCGGAGCCGTCGCAGGCCTCGCAGGTCACCGAGGTCGGGATCCGGATGGTCTCGGCCTTGCCGGTGAAGGCCTCCTCCAGGGAGATCTCCAGATTGTAGCGCAGGTCCGCCCCGCGCTCGCGGCCCGGCGTGCCGCCGCGTCCGCGTCCGCCGCCGCGGCCGTCGCCGAAGAAATTGTCGAAGATGTCCGACATGAAGTCGCCGAACTCGTTGCCGAATCCGGGCCCGCCGCCGCCCTGGCTGAAGGCCGCGTGGCCGAACCGGTCGTAGGCGGCACGCTTCTGGCCGTCGGAGAGGCACTGATAGGCCTCGTTGATCTCCTTGAACTTGATCTCGGCTTCCTTGTCGCCGGGATTGCGGTCGGGATGGTAGGTCATGGCGAGCTTGCGGAAGGCGACCTTCATCTCGCCTTCCGTGGCGGTCTTGGTGACCCCCAGGATCTCGTAATAGTCCCGCTTCGACATCCCACCCAGTCTCCGGACAGTCCCAACCGCGCCCTCATCGCGGCGCGCGGCGCAGTCGCCTCGAAGGAGGCGTCCAGAAGGCGCCGTGACCCCTGGCCCTCGCCCGCGAGCCCCGCCAGAGCGGACACCTCGGGGTGAGGTCGGCAGCAGGGTATGCGGGCTGATGCACCTTCGCGATCGTCGCGATCTAGCACGGGCCGGCCGGCCCGAGACTCGGGTCGGGCACTATCCGGCCTCCTGCGGCGCCCGCGCAACAGCGCCACTCAAGCAAAAGGCGGGGCCGGATCGCTCCGGCCCCGCGTGGTCGTCTTGACCTGCGCGTCAGGCGCGCTTCTTCTGGTCCTTGTCGTCGACCTCCTGGAAGTCGGCGTCGATGACGTCGTCCTTCTTCTCGGAGGCCGCCGCCTCGGCACCGGCATCCGGGCCTGCGGCCTGGTTGGCGGCGTACATGGCCTCGCCGAGCTTCATCGAGGCCTGCATCAGGTCCGTGGTGCGGGCCTTGATGGTCTCGACGTCGTCGCCCTCGAGCGCGGTCTTGAGCGCGGCGATCGCGGTCTCGATGGCGCCCTTGTCGGAGGCCGGGACCTTGTCGCCGTACTCGGTCACCGACTTCTCGGTGGCGTGGATCAGGCTCTCGCCCTGGTTCTTCACCTCGACGAGCTCGCGGCGCTTCTTGTCGGCCTCGGCATTCGCCTCGGCGTCCTTCACCATCCGGTCGATGTCGGCGTCCGAGAGGCCGCCCGAGGCCTGGATGCGGATCTGGTGCTCCTTGTTGGTCGCCTTGTCCTTGGCCGTCACGTTGACGATGCCGTTGGCGTCGATGTCGAAGGTCACCTCGATCTGCGGCATGCCGCGGGGCGCCGGCGGGATGCCGACGAGGTCGAACTGGCCGAGCAGCTTGTTGTCGGCCGCCATCTCGCGCTCGCCCTGGAAGACCCGGATCGTGACGGCGTTCTGGTTGTCCTCGGCCGTCGAGAAGGTCTGGGACTTCTTGGTCGGGATCGTGGTGTTGCGGTCGATGAGCCGGGTGAACACGCCGCCCAGCGTCTCGATGCCCAGCGACAGCGGGGTCACGTCGAGGAGCAGCACATCCTTGACGTCGCCCTGGAGCACGCCCGCCTGCACGGCGGCGCCGATCGCCACGACCTCATCCGGGTTGACGCCCTTGTGGGGCTCCTTCCCGAAGAAGGCCTTCACCACCTCCTGGATCTTGGGCATGCGGGTCATGCCGCCGACGAGCACCACCTCGTCGATCTCGGAGGCCGACACGCCGGCATCCTTGAGCGCCTTGCGGCACGGCTCGATGGTCCGCTGCACCAGATCGTCGACCAGCGACTCGTACTTCGCCCGGCTGAGCTTCAGCGCGAGGTGCTTCGGGCCGGTGTTGTCGGCGGTGATGTAGGGCAGGTTGATCTCGGTCTGCGTCGCCGAGGACAGCTCGATCTTGGCCTTCTCGGCGGCCTCCTTGAGGCGCTGGAGGGCGAGCTTGTCCTTGGTCAGGTCAATGCCCTGCTCCTTCTTGAACTCGGCCGTCAGGTACTCGACGATGCGGTTGTCGAAGTCCTCGCCGCCCAGGAAGGTGTCGCCGTTCGTCGACTTCACCTCGAACACGCCGTCGCCGATCTCCAGGATCGACACGTCGAAGGTGCCGCCGCCGAGGTCGTAGACGGCGATCGTGCCGGACTTCTTCTTGTCGAGGCCGTAGGCGAGCGCCGCCGCGGTGGGCTCGTTGATGATGCGCAGCACCTCGAGGCCCGCGATCTTGCCGGCATCCTTGGTGGCCTGGCGCTGGGCGTCGTTGAAGTAGGCCGGGACGGTGATGACGGCCTGCGTGACCGGCTGGCCGAGATGGGCCTCCGCGGTCTCCTTCATCTTCTGCAGCGTGAAGGCGGAGATCTGCGAGGGCGAGTACTTCTTGCCGTCCGCCTCGACCCAGGCGTCACCGTTGTCGCCGCGGGCGATCTTGTAGGGCACGAGGCCCTTGTCCTTCTGGGTCATCGGGTCGTCGTAGGTGCGACCGATGAGCCGCTTGATGGCGAAGAACGTGCGCTCGGGGTTCGTGACCGCCTGGCGCTTGGCCGGCTGGCCGACGAGCCGCTCGCCGTCATCCGTGAAGGCGACGATGGACGGCGTGGTGCGCGCGCCTTCTGAATTCTCGATCACCTTGGGCTGCGTGCCTTCCATCACGGCCACGCAGGAATTGGTGGTGCCCAGGTCGATGCCGATAACTTTACCCATGGTGGGATCCCTCTTCTGTCGCGTTCAAGCAGACCGCCGAGCCCCGAAGCAGCTCGGCCCATGGCGGTGTCGGGAGTGATGTGAGTATGGGACCCGGGCCGGATCAAGGGCCGTGAACGGCTGAAATCCAGCGCGCAATCCCGCGTCGAGGGCGATATAAGAAGCCCGCAACGGGCTCGCAAGGCGAAGCCTGCCCGCCCGTGGCTTCGATTCGCCTTCGCCCTATCCTGTTGTGTTCCCGGCAGGATCTCGCCTAGGACCCCCCGCTGCCCGCAGGGCGTGGCTGCATTTTGTTGCTTCGCTGCCACGTCCGCGCCATCGACGGTGTGTTAACGTTTCGACAAGGGGTTGCGCGTGGCCCCGCCACTTCGTGTACCCGTCGTAGAGTCCGATGCGCCCGACCCGCAGCCTCCTGCTCCCCGTCCTGGCGGTCGCCGTCGCGGCTCCCGCGATGCTCGCCGCGCCCCCGGCGCGCGCCCAGAACTTCTTCGAGCGCCTCTTCGGCATCAGGCCCGAGCGGCCGCCGGTGCCGCCCCGGGGTGTCCCCGCGGGCCCGCC
>CAXDNE010000092.1:0-23509 GCA_963990595.1 uncultured Methylobacterium sp. | reverse complement strand
GGGTCAGCGGATCCAGATCGACGTCGCTGGCGCCGGAGCGGATCAGGGCGGCGAAGCGGTCATAGAGGCGGCGGTACTCGGCCTCCGGCGGCAGCGGCTGGTCCCGGCCGTCGATCGTGAGGACGGAGCCGCCCCGGGACAGGACGAGGGGACCCGCCTCGGTCTCCACCCGGATGTCCCAGGTCTGCGGCCCGGTCTGGCGCCAGTCGAAGACCGCCCGGATCGGGGTTCCGGCGGCGTCCGTGAAGGTCAGGTCGGCGGCGATCGGCGCCTGCCGGTTCTCCGGCACCGACAGGGTCGCGCCGGTCAGGAAGAAGGGCGGGAGGATGTGGGTGGCGATCGACAGGGCGTTGATCCCCGGATCGAACACGCCCATCCCGCCCGCTGCCCAGATCCAGTCCTGGCCCGGGTGCCAGTGCCGGACATCCTCCTTCCAGGCGATCGTCACCGCGCGGATCCGGCGGCCCGCCAGCCAGCGCCGCGCGGGCTCGACCCCGGACGCGTAGCGGGAATGCCAGCTCGCGAACAGGCTCACGCCCCGCCCCCGCGCCGCCGCCACGAGCAGCCCGATTTCGGCCAGCGTCGCCCCCGGCGGCTTCTCCAGGATGACGTGAAGGCCTGCCTCAATCGCCGCCTGGGCGGCCTCGAAGCGCGCCTGCGGCGGCTGGCACAGGGCGACCGCATCGAGGTCGCTCTGGCCCGCGAGCATCTCCGGCAGGGTCCGGTAATTCGGCACGCCGTCATAGCCGCCCTGGTGGCTCGCCACCGCCGCCAGGTGGAAATCCGGGGCGGCGCCGATGACCGGCAGGTGCTGGTCGCGGGCGATCTTGCCGACGCCCACCAGTCCGATTCGGATCGGGTTCGCCATCTCACCGCACCGTCACGGTCGGGGCGGCCGCGGAGGCGACCGCCCGGGGGTTGCGCGGGGGCAGCGCGACGCCGTCGCTGAACGACAGGGTGGCGGTCCCGAAGACGTGGACCTCGCCGGGACGGCGGACGGGCGCGTCCCCGAGAGCGTGCCGCTCCAGGTGGGCGATGCTGGGGACAGGGCCGCCGTCCCCGGCAGGAACGGCCTCGCCCAGAGCACAATCCGCAGCATTTTTACTCATACAAATAAACTAGATCAGCGCGCCCGTGGCTGCAAGCGTTCCGGTACTTAAGCCTAGGGATGCCGATGCTTGCGCTCCTACAACTTCCAAGTACGATCACGGCGCTCCCGCCCCGTCCCGGTGGCTCGGACCGGAGGTGATGGGTGAGGCAGGATCGCGGTCACGAGGAGATCCGGCTCCCGCTTGCCTCAGGCGCACGCCGCATCCACGGCTCGGTGGCGCGCGACCTGGGGGTGGCGATCCTGGCGGGCCGTTACGCGCCGGGGGATGTCCTGCCCGGCGAGATCGAGTTCTCGGAGCAGCTCAAGGTGTCGCGCACCGCCTATCGCGAGGCGATCCGCATCCTGAGCGCCAAGGGCCTCGTGGAGAGCCGCCCGCGCACCGGCACCCGGGTGTGCCAGCGCAGCCGCTGGAACCTGCTCGATCCGGACATCCTCGCCTGGGCCTTCGAATCGGAGCCCAGCGAGGCGTTCATCCGCGACCTGTTCGAGTTGCGGATGATCGTCGAACCGGCCGCGGCGGCGCTCGCCGCCGAGCGGCGCTCGGGCCTCGATATCGCCCGGATGGGCCACGCCCTGGAGGAGATGGGCCGCCACGGCCTCATCACGGAGACGGGCCGGGCCGCCGACCAGGCCTTCCACACCGCCATCCTGGAGGCTGCCCGCAACGGCCCGCTGATCGCCCTGTCGAGTTCCATCGCCGCCGCCGTCACCTGGACGACGATCTTCAAGCATCGCCGCCAGGGCCTGCCCCGGGATCCGATGCCCGACCACCGCGCCCTCTACGAGGCGATCGTGGCGGCCGACCCGGAGGCCGCCCGCCGGACGATGACCGATCTGGTCCGCCTCGCCCTGGCCGATACCGAGATGGCGCTGCGGCCTTAAGAATCCGGGTTCCCAAAGGGCTCGCCCTTTGGCGGGGAATCGGGGCGGAGCCCCGATATCGGGCCTTGCCCGAACCCATCAGGGCTCCGCCCTGCCCCCGCGAAAGGTCCCGGACCTTTCGAATCCGGGACCTCGTGCCGATCAGTGGTTGTCGCGGGGCAGCCCGCTGGTCTGCGCGATCCGCTGGAAGCGCTCGGCGCCTTCGAGGATGGCGCCCGTGTGCATCTGCCCCACCGCGGCGCGCTGCATCGCCTGCCAGGGCGTCTGCGAGGCCGGGTAGGCGTAGCCGCCGGCCTCCTCCAGGGCGCGGCGCCGCCGGTCGAGCTCGTCCGCGTCGACCAGCATGTCGGCGGTGCCGCGGCGCAGGTCGATCCGCACCCGGTCGCCGGTCCGCAGCAGCGCGAGGCCGCCGCCGGCCGCCGCCTCCGGCGCGGCGTTGAGGATCGACGGCGAGGCCGAGGTGCCCGACTGGCGCCCGTCGCCGAGGCAGGGCAGCGCGTGCACGCCGGCCCGGATCAGCTGCGCGGGTGGGCGCATGTTCACCACCTCGGCGGCCCCGGGATAGCCCACGGGACCGGCGCCCCGCATCACCAGCAGGGTCTCCTCGGTGATGCCGAGGCTCGGGTCGTCGATCCGGGCGTGGTAATCCTCGGGCCCGTCGAACACCACGACCGGGCCCTCGAAGGCGTCCGGATCCGCCGGGTTCGACAGGTAGCGGTCGCGGAACTCCGCGCCGATCACGCTGGTCTTCATCACGGCGGCCTCGAACAGGTTGCCGCGCAGGACCAGGAAGCCCGCCGCCTCCTTCAGGGGCCGGTCGATCGGCCGGATCACGTCCGCGTCCTCGATCGCCGCGCCGCGGCAATTCTCGCCGATGGAGCGCCCGTTCACCGTGATCGCGTTGTCGCGGATCAGGCCGCGGCTCATGAGCTGCGCCACCACGGCCGGGAGGCTGCCGGCGCGGTAGTAATCCTCGCCGAGATAGGCGCCGGCCGGCTGCAGGTTGACCAGCAGCGGCACGTCGAGCCCGTAGGTCTGCCAATCGGTGATGTCGAGTTCGACCCCCATGTGCCGGGCGATCGCCGCGAGATGGATCGGCGCGTTGGTCGAGCCGCCGATCGCCGAGTTGACCACGATGGCGTTGAGGAAGGCGTCGCGGGTGAGGATGTCGGAGGGCTTCAGGTCCTCCGCCACCATCGCGACGATGCGCTTGCCGGTCTGGTAGGCGGCCTCCTGCCGGTCGCGATAGGGGGCGGGGATCGCCGCGGAGCCCGGCAGCATCATGCCCAGAGCCTCGGCGAGCGTGTTCATCGTGGTCGCCGTGCCCATCGTGTTGCAGAAGCCCGTCGAGGGCGCCGACGAGGTCACGAGCTTGATGAAGCCGTCATGGTCGATCTCGCCGGCCGCCAGCATCTCGCGGGCCTTCCAGACGATCGTGCCGGAGCCCGTGCGCTGGCCCTTGAACCAGCCGTTGAGCATCGGCCCCACCGACAGGGCGATGGCCGGGATGTTCACGGTGGCGGCGGCCATCAGGCAGGCCGGGGTGGTCTTGTCGCAGCCCGTGGTGAGCACCACCCCGTCCAGTGGGTAGCCGTAGAGCAGCTCCACGAGGCCCAGATAGGCGAGGTTGCGGTCGAGGCCCGCGGTCGGCCGCTTGCCGGTCTCCTGGATCGGATGGACGGGGAATTCCAGCACGATGCCGCCCGCCTCCCGGATGCCCTCGCGGATCCGCTCCGCGAGGACGAGGTGGTGACGGTTGCACGGCGAGAGGTCGGAGCCCGTCTGGGCGATGCCGATGATCGGCTTGCCCGAGCGCAGCTCCTCCAGGCTGAGGCCGAAATTCAGGTAGCGCTCCAGGTAGAGCGCCGTCATGTCGATATTGTCGGGGTTGTCGAACCACGCGCGGGAGCGCAGGGGCCGTGCGGTCGGTCGGTCGGTCATT
This sequence comes from uncultured Methylobacterium sp., assembly GCA_963990595.1. Lineage (GTDB taxonomy): Bacteria > Pseudomonadota > Alphaproteobacteria > Rhizobiales > Beijerinckiaceae > Methylobacterium. The sequence goes on along the minus strand of CAXDNE010000092.1, from coordinate 19,574 downwards.
TCTGGGTCCGGTGGGCGGGGCTGCTCGAGAATCGGTAGGCGATCACGGTCCGGTAGGTCTGGCCGGGGTCGAGCCGGGCGGAGCCGAAGGCCGGCTGGTTGGGCGTGTCGGGAAAGAGCTCCGGCTCCAGCGCCAGGGCGTCCGACTGCCGGTAGGCGAGGCCCGACTTACCCACCGCGGTCGCGTCGAGGAAGTTGCCGGTGTAGAACTGCACCCCCGGCTGGGTGCTGTCGATCTCCAGGATCCGGCCCGAATCCGGATCCTCCAGCCGCGCCACGAGGTGCGGCTCGGCCGTGGGGGCGTCGGTCACGACCCAGTTGTGATCGTAGCCGCGCCCGCGCACGATCTGGACGTCCCGCCCGTCGCGGATGCCCGCGCCGATCACCCTGGGCTTGCGGAAGTCGAAGGGCGTGTCCGCCACCGGCAGGTGCGCGCCGGTGGGGATCTGGGTGGCGTCGACGGGGGTGTAGCGCTCCGCCGGGATGGTCAGGATCTGGTCGAGGATCGCGCGGCCCGAGCCCTCCCCGGCGAGGTTGAAGAAGCTGTGATTGGTGAGGTTGACGATCGTCGGCCTGTCGGTCGTCGCCTGGTAGGTGACGGTGAGCGTGTTGGCCTCGTCCAGCGTGTAGGTGGCGGTCGCCGTCAGCGTGCCGGGATAGCCCTCCTCCCCGTCCGGGCTGACGTAGCGCAGGGTCACCGACGGGGCCGCGCCCCCCGTCACCGCGGTGATCGTCCAGAGCCGCTTGTCGAAGCCGGCCGTGCCGCCGTGCAGGGCGTTCGGGCCGTCATTCGTCGCCAGCGTGTAGGTCTGGCCGTCGAGGGTGAAGCGCCCGGCGCGGATGCGGTTGGCGTAGCGCCCGACGCTCACGCCGAAGCGGTTGGGCTTGGCCAGGTAGGCCGCGAGATCGTTGTAGCCGAGCACCACGTCGGCGGCCTTGCCCGACCGGTCCGGCACGTCGAGGGTCCGCAGGAGCGCCCCCCAGGAGAGGATCCGCGCCGTCATCCCCGCGCCGTTCGTCAGGGTCACCTCCTCGACCGGGCGGCCGTCCGGAAGGGTGCCGAACACCGTCCGGCTCGGCTCGGCCGCCTGGGCCAGAGCCGGGATCGCCGCACAGGCGCACAGCGCCACCGTTCTCGTTCCACGCATGGCTTCCCCCTCTCAGGCCCCGTCGTGCCGGTCCCGCGCCGGGCGGCCGCGGTTGACGTCCGCGACTCCGCTATATACTCAGACAAATGAATTCGACAACACGGTGCCCCGACCAGGCGGCCCGATCGGAGAGGAACGGCCCGATGGCAGGACCTATCGCGCGCGGCGGCCTCGATCCGTCCGCGGCCCGGCCGGCCGAGGCCGCCGCGCGCGACCGGAGCGGCTACCGCCCGGCCCTGTCGCTGCTGGCGAGCCTGTTCTTCATGTGGGGCTTCATCACGGTCATCAACAACACGCTGCTGCCGCATCTGCGCAGCGTGTTCGACCTCGACTACACGCAGACCACGCTGATCGAGTCGGTCTGGTTCATCGCCTATTTCGTGGCCTCGATCCCGGCGGCGAAGCTGATCGCCCGCGTCGGCTACCAGCGCGCCCTGGTCCTGGGCCTCGGCATCATGGCGGCCGGCACCCTCGGGATGGTGGGCGCGGCGCACCAGGTCTCGTACGCGATCACGCTCACCGCCCTGTTCGTGATCGCCAGCGGGATCACCCTGCTCCAGGTCGCCGCGAACCCCTACGTGGCGGTGGTCGGGCCGGCGGAGAGCGCCCCGGCGCGGCTCAACCTCGTGCAGGCGTTCAACTCCCTCGGGACCACCCTGGCGCCGCTGTTCGGCGGATACCTGATCCTCGGCCGCTCCACCTCGGGCAACGCCGCGTCCGGCACCGTCCTGAGCCCCGCCGAGCGTCTGGCCGACGCCCAGTCGGTGCAGCTCCCCTACCTGATCGTGGCGGCGATCCTGGTCGGGCTCGCCGCGGTGATCGCCCGGTTCCCGCTGCCCGCCATGGGAGGCGACACGATGGGGGGTGACGGGGGCGCGGCGCGGGCCGCCCAGGCCGGGCGCGCGGGCCGGTCGCTCTGGCGCCACCGCAACCTCGTCCTCGGCGTGCCGGCGATCTTCATCTACCTGATCGCCGAGATCGGGGTATCGAACCTGTTCATCAACTTCGTCGCGCAGCCCGAGATCGGCGACCTCACCCACGCCCAGGCGGCGCGCTACCTGTTCCTGCTCTGGGGCGGCATGATGGTCGGCCGCTTCGCCGGCAGCTACCTGATGCAGCACCGGTCGGCCGAGACCGTCCTGGCCGGCGCGGCGATCGGGGCCTGCGCGGTGATGCTGGTGGCGACCTTCGCGACGGGCCCCGTGGCCATGTGGGCGCTGGTCTCGGTCGGCCTGTTCCACGCGATCATGTTCCCGACGATCTTCACCCTCGGCATCCGCGGGCTCGGGCCGCTCACCGAGGCCGGGGCGGGGCTGCTGATCATGGCGATCGCGGGCGGCGCGCTGGTGGTGGTGCAGGGCTGGGCGGCGGACCGGTTCGGGCTGCAGCACGCCTTCCTGATCACCGCCGCCTGCGAACTCTACGTGCTGTTCTACGCGCTCTGGGGCTGCCGGCCGGGCACCCCGCACGCGGCCTGATCGGCACAGGTCGCCCAGGGACGCGGAGATCCGCATCGTGGCCCGGCCCCGGCGCGACCGGCTCGGCGAGGGCCCGATCTGGGTGCCGGAGCGGGCGCGGCTGTTCTGGGTCGACATCGCGGCGCCGGCCCTGAACTGGCTCGACCTCGCCGGCGGCGCGACCGGCACGCGGCCCTTTCCGGAGCCGCTGGGCTGGATCATCCCCCGCGCGGGCCGGCGCGATTTCATCGTCGGCCTGAAGAGCGGCTTCGCGACCTACGATTGGGAGGCCGACCGCCTCACGCCCATCGGCGACCCGGAGCCCGAACACCCCGACAACCGGCTCAACGACGCCAAGGTCGACCGCGCCGGCCGGATCTGGGCCGGCCGCATGCACCAGGCCGGGCGTGCGGTCTCGGGCTCCCTGCACCGGCTCGACCCGGACCTGACCTGGCACCGCATGGACGGCGCTTACGGCGTCGCCAACGGCCCGACCCTCAGCCTGGACGGCCGGATCCTCTACCACAGCGACAGCACCGCCCGGATCGTCTACGCCTTCGGCCCCGCGGAGGACGGGACGCTGTTTGGGGCGGCGGCCGGATCAGCCGGGTGGATCCGGACGGGCGGCTGATGCGGGCGATCCCCCTCCCCGCCCCCGACATCACGAGCTGCGCTTTCGCGGGGGACGGGCTCGACCGCCTGTTCGTCACCTCGGCCTCGCGCGCGGCCGAGCACGTGCCGGAGGCCGGGGCCCTGTTCGAGCTCGATGTCGGCGTCCGGGGCCTGCCGCCCCGCGCCTTCGGGGGCTGAGGCCGGATCCGGTCGGATCGCGCCTTCGGATCGTCAGCGCGAGCGGCGTAGCCGGTGTCCTACGGCGCCACCAGATCGGCGAGCCAGCCCCGGGCCTTCTGCAGCTCGTCCCAGGGCGTTTCCCCGAGGGGGAAGTGCACCCCGAGGACCACGCTCAGCACCGCATTGAGATGCGCGAGGTGCCGCCGCTCCTCCGCGCTCCGGATGCCGCCGCGGCGCTGCTCCGCGATGATGGCGTCGCGGAACGTCGTCAGCTCCGCGGCTGCCTCCGAGAGCGTGTGGTCGTCCCGTTCGGGCTTGCGCGCCAGCACCGTGTCGAGGGCGGCGAGCGCCCGGTGCCCGGCATCCTGTCCGGGGGCCGCGCTCACGACACCGCCTCCCGCGGCCGGAGCACGTCCGGACGGGCCTTGCGGCCGGGCCGGATGTTGCAGGTGATCGCCTTGGTGGTGTGGATGCTGGTGTTGGCGTCGCCGGTGATCGCCAGCAGAACGTTGGCGACGTCGCCCCGCGCGTAGCCCTGCCAGCCATAGACCCAGGGCATCCCGATCTGGTGGATGATCCGGCCGTCGATCCGGAACGGCCGGAACCGCTCCGTCACCATGGCGCGGACCTCGACCTCGCCCCGCAGGGTCGAGATCACGGTCCAGCCGAGGTGCCGGATCCCGAGGCTCCCGGCGAGTTCCGGGGAGACCTCTACGAAGGCTTCCGGCTGGAGTTCGGCCGTGTGCGGCATGACCCGGGTGGCGATGCCGCCGCAATGCATCTCGGTCAGGCGGAAGGTGGTGAAGACGTAGGGGAAGCGCGGGTCGGCCGTCGCGTGGAGTTCGTTGCCGGGCCGTCCCCAGAGCTTCGCGGTCGGGTTGCGCTGCTGCTTCGGGTAGATCGGGTTCCGGATCGGGCTCTCGATCGGCTCGTAATGCGTCGGCAGCGGCCCGTCCTTGAGGCCGGAAGGCACGAACAGCGCGCATTTGCCGTCCGCCTCCATGATGAACGGGTCGTCGCCGCCGAGCGCGTCCATCCCGTGCGGGTGCTTCGACCAGTCCGGGCGGTAGTCGGGCCGCTTGTCGGCCACGAAATCCGGCACGTCGTCGCCGGTCCACTTGGACTGCGCCGCGTCCCACCAGATCATCTTCTTGCGCGCGGACCACGGGTTCCCGGCGGGATCCGCGGAGGCGCGGTTGTAGAGCGTCCGGCGGTTGAGCGGCCAGGTCCAGGCCCAGCCGAGATGCGCCCCGGATTCGCCCGGCCCGTCGGGCCGGCGCGCGCGGGCGCGGTTCTGCCCGACCTCCGGGTAGATGCCGCAATACATCCAGCCGCCGCAGGCCGTGGAGCCGTCGTCCTTGAGCTGCCGGTAATCCGGGACCTGGCGCCCGTCCGCCACGGTCCAGCCGTTGATCTCGCGCAGAACCGCCTCGGCGTCGGGCTCCAGCTTCTCGCCCTTCAGGGGATAATCCCAGGTCAGCGCCTGGATCGCCCGGTCCTTGGGATCGGTGGAATCCCGGTAGAGCTCCTTCAGGCGCCGCCCGAGATGGACGATGAACCAGAGGTCCGAGCGGCTGTCGCCCGGCGCCTCGCAGACCACGTCGTGCCACTGCACGAGGCGGCTCGTGTTAGTCACCGACCCGTCCTTCTCCCCCGGCATGGCGGCGGGCAGGAAGAACATCTCGGTGCCGATCTCCTCGGGCCGGACCTCGCCCTTGCGGACCCGGTGGCCCTGCTGCCAGAAGTTCGCGGTCTCCGTCATGGCGGAGTCGCGCACCACCATCCATTCGAGGTTGGCGAAGCCGCGCTCCACGAGTTCGGAATTGACCGCGCCCACGGCCGGGTTCTGGCCGAGGATGAACTGCCCCTTCACGACGCCGTCCGCCATGGCCAGGGTCATCGGCTCCTGGGAGGCGTCGCCGGTGAGCTTGGGCAGGTGCTGGTAGCCCCACTCGTTGCCGGCCGTCGCGGCCTCGCCGTACCAGGCCTTGAGCAGGCTGATCACGTATTTCGGCATGTTGTGCCACCAGCCCGTGGCCGGGGTCTCCGTCCTGAGATACCGGTCGAGGGTCGCGTGGTCGTGGAACACGTTCGGCTGCGGCAGGTAGGTCGGCAGCATGTTGTAGAGCGTCGGGATGTCGGTCGATCCCTGGATGCTGACATGGCCGCGGAGCGCCATGATGCCCCCGCCCGGCCGCCCGATATTGCCGAGCAGCCCCTGGATGATGCTCGCCGCCCGGATGATCTGCACGCCGGTGGAATGGTGGGTCCAGCCGACCGCGTAGGTGAAGGACCCGGTCTTCTCGCGGCCCGAGTTCTTCGCGAAGATCTCGGTGATCCGTACGAAAAGATCCTTCGGGCAGCCGGTCACCCGCTCGACCATCTCGGGCGTGTAGCGCGCGTAGTGGCGCCTCATGATCTGGTAGACGCAGTTCGGGTGCTGCAGGGTCGGGTCCTGCGGCGGCGGCGCCTTGGTCATGCTCTCGAAGGCCGCGCCCTCGTCGGACGACCCTTCCTGCGTCTGCACCCGGTGCTCGGCCACCGGCGACGGCACCGTCTGGCCCGCGTACTGCCACGTGTCGTGCGAATAGGTCCCGGCCACCGGGTCATAGCCGGAGAACAGGCCCTCGTTCTGCTCAGGATCGCCGTAGCCAGCCTCGATGATGTGACTGATGTTCGTGTAGGCCAGGGCGAAGTCCCGGAACCACAGGTCGTTCTCCAGGATGTGGCGGATCATCCCGCCGAGGAACGCGATGTCGGACCCGGAGCGGATCGGCGCGTAGATGTCGGCGAGCGCGCTGGTGCGGGTGAAGCGCGGGTCGATGTGGATGACGGTCGCGCCCCGGCGCTGCGCCTCGACCACGAAGCGGAATCCCACCGGATGGTTCTCCGCGATGTTGGAGCCCATCTCGATGATGCAGTCGGAATTGGCGAGGTCCCACAGCGCCATGGTGGCGGCGCCGCGCCCGAAGGAGGTACCCAGACTGGGCACCGAGGACGAGTGTCAGATGCGGGCCTGGTTCTCGATGTTGATCATCCCGAGGCCGCCGCCGAACAGCTTCTTGATGAGGTAGTTCTCCTCGTTGTCCATGGTGGCGCCGCCGAGCGAGCCGAGGCCCAGCGTGTGGTTGATGATCCGCCCGTCCGGCAGGGTCTCGGCGAAGGTCTCGTCGCGGACCTGCTTGGTGAGCTGCGCGATGCGCTCCATGGCCCAGGCCAGCGGCCGCTTCTCCCAGCGGTCGGAATAGGGCGCGCGGTAGAGCACGTCGCTGATGCGCTCGGGCGAGAGCAGCATGCCGAGCGTGCCGGCGCCCTTCGGGCACAGCGTCCCCTGGTTGATGGGGCTGCGCGGATCCCCCTCCACGTGGATCGGCTTGCCGTTCTTGGCGTAGATGAGCTGGCCGCAGCCGACCGCGCAGAACGGGCAGACGCTGGTCCCGATCCGGTCGGCTTCCTCCAGGCGCGGGCGCAGGTGCTCGGAGGTCGTGCTCCGGGCCGCCTCGGACATGACGCTCTGCCCGGCGAGCTGGCGCGGGAGCGACCAGTCCCGTACGAACCCCGCCACCCTCTCCGACAAGCGCCTGCGGATCGTCGCCATGGTGCCACCCGTTGCTCGGTCTTCGTGCCGGTAAGTCGGGCGAGCGCGCGTTTTGTTCCCGGCTCGCACCGGCCGCGCAAGCAACCCCGCCGTCTGACCAAGGTGAGCCCGACGCGGCTCTGAACCTTCCGCCCGGTGGCCGAGTTGTCGGGGCAGTTGCGGGCGAGCCCAGCCTGCAACGGCCGCGCCTGCGAGGGGACGAGCTTTGACGTATGTTAAAGATGGCGTGGTCACCATCGTCCAGGAGAGCCGCTTCCAGCTCACGGACGATAACGGGATCTCGCACCTGTTCCTGCTGGACCGGAACGCCGCGGCCGAGCCCGCGCAGCTCGCGCCCCTCCAGGCCCGGCAGGCCCGGGTGCGCGTGACCTACGAGCCCGCCCGCAACCTGATCGGCCTCGTGGCCCGGTCGGTGACTCTCCTGGCGCAGCCAGCGGCACGCCGAGGAGGCGTCAGGCCGTGACCCTGCATCCCCGCGCCGTCGATTACGCCTCTTCGACCCTCACCCATGTGATCCCCGACGAATCCGAGCTCACCGCCGGCGTGCGGATCGAGCCGGGGCGGTCCTACGGCTTCTTCACCGACACCACCGTGTGCATCGGCTGCAAGGCCTGCGAGGTCGCCTGCAAGGAGTGGAACAACCTGCCGGCCGACAATGTCGGGCTGACCGGCCAGAGCTTCGACAACACCGGCGCCCTGTCGGCCAACACGTGGCGGCACGTGGCCTTCGTGGAGAAGGCGGGGCGCGGCGGTGTGCGGGACGGCCTGGACCAGAAGTTCCAGTCCGGCTGGCTGATGATGAGCGACGTGTGCAAGCACTGCCACAACGCCCCCTGTCTCGAAGCCTGCCCGACCGGGGCCCTGTTCAAGACCGAGTTCGACACGGTCGTGGTCCAGCAGGACATCTGCAACGGCTGCGGCTACTGCGTGCCGGCCTGCCCGTTCGGCGTCGTCGACGTCAGCCCGGTGGACGGCAAGGCGCACAAATGCACCCTCTGCTACGACCGCCTCAAGGGCGGCCTGGAGCCCGCCTGCGCCAAGGCGTGTCCCACCAACTCGATCCAGTTCGGCGAGCTGTCCGACCTCCAGACCCGGGCGGCCGAGCGGGTCGAGCACCTGCACGGCATCGGCGTGGAGAGCGCCTACCTCTACGGGACCCCCGACGCCCCCGGGGCCACCGGCGGGCTCGGGCATCTCAACGCCTTCTTCCTGCTCCTCGACCGGCCGGAGATCTACAATCTGCCGGCCGCCCCGACGCGGCCCGCGAACCGGGTGGCGCCGAGTCTCGCCACCGGTCTCGCCACGGTGGCGGCCCTGGCGCTGGCGAGCGCCCTGCTCTTCCCCCGGCACGCGGGAGATCGCCCGTGACCGCCACGATCAGCCCGGAGGCCGCCTCCGCCACCCGGGACGGCCCGGAGGACGCGCCCCGGGTGCCCCGCCGGGCGACGGAGCCGCCCTCGGTCCAGGGCCGGCCGAACCGGGCCGGCTGGACCGGGCCGACCTATTACGGCCGCCCGCAGCTCAAGGCGTCGCCGTTCGAGAATCCGGTGGTCGGGGGCTACATCTTCCTCGCCGGCCTGTCCGGCTCGGCCGCGGTGATCGCCACCCTGGCCGATCTCCGGCAGGGCGCGGCGGCGGCGCCGCTCGTCCGCCGCGGGCGCTACCTCGCGCTGCTCGCCCCGATCCTCGGGGCGCCGCTGCTGGTCTACGACCTGCACACGCCCAAGCGCTTCTACAACATGCTGCGCGTGGCCAAGCACACCTCGCCGATGTCGATCGGCACCTGGATCCTGATGGGCTTCTCCGGTGCGGCCGGCCTCACCGCGGCGGCGCAGGTCGGGACCGACCTCTGGCCCCGGGCGCGGGGGCTGACCGGGCTCGCCCGCGCCGCCCAGGTGCCGGCGGCCCTCGCCGGCCTCGGCCTCTCGACCTACACGGCCTCGCTCCTCTCGGCGACCTCGACGCCCCTCTGGGCCGCGGCCCCGCGCAGCCTCGCCATGCGCTTCGGTGCCTCCGCGATGGCCTCCGCCGCCACGGCCCTGGCGCTGACGGAGCCGGATCCGGGCCGGCGCCGGTCCCTCGAGGGGACGGCCGCGGCGGCGCTCGCCGTGGAACTCGCCGGCGGGGCGATCGCGCACGCGACCTACCGGCGCCGGGGCGTCGCGGGCGCCCTGGAGAGCCGGGCCGGCCGGGTGGAGCATCTGGGCGCGACGCTCCTCGGCACCGCCCTCCCCCTGGGCGTCCTCGCGGCCTCGCTGCTCAGCCGGCGGGGCCTGCCGCGCCCGGTGACGGCGCTCGCCGCGGTCGCGACGCTCGCGGGTGCCGCGGCCCTGCGCGTGTCGATCATGGCGGCGGGCGACCGCTCGGCCGAGGATCCGAACGTGAGCTTCCGCTTCAGCCAGCCCGAGAACCTGCCGGAGCGATGATCCGCCCCGGCCGCGCCGCGTCAAGCCGAAGTCTTCTCTAAGATTATTTTCTTTCGGGGGGGCGCTGACAATTTTGCGAGAACATCCAACGACATGGCGCTCAATCGTCCCGGAGAGCTGCCAGTCCGGCCCGTGTCTAGGCAGGTTCCTGGCGTTTGCCAGATGAGACCGATTGTCCCGAGAGCATTTCACGACGACGTGTAGAAATTGTCCAACTTTTTCGTGAGCTTAGCATTAAAGGCTGGATTTTCGGCGCCCGACCGCAGAATTTAACCTGAGTTGTTTCATCGGGACCGGATTCCCGATCTACATAGCTTTAAATCCTTGCAGGGGAGTTTCCACGCCTCGTGCCGGAATTCGTGCTCATTACCGGTGGCGCCGGCTTCATCGGCCGTCATCTCTCCGCCGAGCTGTTGCGCCGCGGCTATCGCGTGCGGGTGCTCGACAGCCTGATCGAGCAGGTCCACGGCGCCGGCAAGAGCGGCGCCGAGGCGCTGCCCCCCGAGGTCGAGTTCCATCTCGGCGACGTCCGCGACGGCGCCGCGGTGGCCCGCGCCCTGTCGGGCATCGATCGGGTCGTGCACCTCGCCGCCGAGGTCGGCGTCGGCCAGAGCATGTACGCGGTCGAGCGCTACGTCTCGGTCAACGATTGCGGCACGGCCGTGCTGTTCCAGCAGCTCATCGACGCCCCCGTGAAGCGCGTGGTCGTGGCCTCCTCGATGAGCATCTACGGCGAGGGGCTCTACCGCACCTCCGACGGGTCGACCGCCGAGGAGGTGGTGCGCCGCCCGCGCCGGCCCGGCGAGCCCTGGGATCCCCTCGACGCGCAGGGGCAGCCCATGCGGCCGATCCCGACGCCGGAGACGAAGCGCCCGGCGCTGGCCTCCGTCTACGCGCTCACCAAGTACATGCAGGAGCGCCTGACGCTGACGCTCGCCCCCGCCTACGGGATGGAGGGCGTGGCGCTCCGCCTGTGGAACGCCTACGGCCCGGGTCAGGCCCTCTCGAACCCCTATACCGGCGTGCTGGCGATCTTCGCGGCGCGCCTGCACAACGGCCAGCCGCCGATGATCTTCGAGGACGGCGAGCAGCGGCGCGACTTCGTCCACGTGGAGGACGTCGCCCAGGCCTTCGCGCTGGCCCTGGAGCATCCGGCCGCCGCGGGGCAGGTCTACAATGTCGGCAGCGGCCAGGACCGCACGGTCCGGGAGGTGGCGCGCCTCTTGGCCCGCGCCATGGGCCGCGCGGGCACCGAGCCGGAGGTCACCGGCCAGGCGCGGCTCGGCGACATCCGCCACTGCATCGCCGATATCGCCAAGATCCAGCGCGAGCTGGGCTACGCGCCGCGCCGGGATTTCGAGGAGGGGCTCGCCGAACTCGCCGCCTGGGTGGCCGAGCAGCAGGCCATCGACCGTGTCGCGGAGGCGCGGCGCGAACTCGAAGCGCGCGGTCTCGTCGCGTGAGCGGCCGGCCGATCCTCGTCACCGGCGGCGCCGGGTTCATCGGCGCCAACCTGTCCGACAGCCTCGCGGCCGACGGCCACGCCGTGATCGTCTACGACGCCCTTTCGCGTCCGGGGGTCGAGGCGAACCTCGCCTGGCTGCGGCAGCGCCACGGCAGCCGGATCACCCCGGTCGTCGCCGATATCCGCGACCCGCAGGAACTCGGCCGCGCGGTGGCGGAGGCGGGCGCGGTGTTCCACTTCGCCGCCCAGGTGGCGGTGACCACGAGCCTCGTGGCGCCCCGGGCCGACATGGAGGTCAACCTCCTCGGCACCGTGAACCTGCTGGAGGCCGTGCGGGCCCAGCCGCGGCCGGTGCCGGTGCTCTTCGCCTCGACCAACAAGGTCTACGGCGATTTGCCCGACATCGCCCTCGAAGCCATCGGCGAGGCCTATCTGCCGGCCGATCCCGGCTTGCGCGACCGGGGCATCGGCGAGACCCGGCCCCTCGACTTCCACACGCCCTACGGCTGCTCCAAGGGCGCGGCGGACCAGTACGTCCTCGACTACGCGCGCAGCTTCGGCGTCCCGGCTTCGGTGATGCGGATGAGCTGCATCTACGGCCCGCGCCAGATGGGCAACGAGGACCAGGGCTGGGTCGCCCATTTCCTGATCCGGGCGCTGACCGGCGAGCCGATCACGCTCTACGGCGACGGGAAGCAGGTGCGCGACATCCTGCACGTGCGCGACGTGGTGGCGGTCTATCGGGCGGCGCTCGCGCGCATCGACGATGCGGCCGGCCACGCCTTCAACATCGGCGGCGGCCCCGCCAACGCGGTGAGCCTCCTGCAGCTCCTCGACCATGTGGGCACGCTGCTGGGCCGCCCGGTGGAGCGCAGCTTCCAGGATTGGCGCCCCGGCGACCAGCGCTACTACGTCTCCGACACGCGCCGGGCGGTCGAGACCCTCGGCCTTCCGCCCTTCCTGGGCTGGCGCGACGGCGTCGCCGACCTCGCGGCCTGGCTGCGGACGTGGCTCGCCTCCGAGCGCGAGCGGGCCGGCGCCGCCCCTCTCGCGGGAGCGGCCGCATGAGAATCGCCCTGGTCAACCCGCCCTGGGACTACCGCAACAGCATCTATTTCGGGTGCCGCGAGCCGCACCTGCCCCTGGAGCTCGGCTACACGGCCGCGCTGCTCGCCGCCGCCGGGCATGAGGCGCTCCTGGTCGACGCCCATCTCGAGGGCCTGGGCGCCGAGACCGCCGCCGAGCGGGTGGCGGCCTTCGCGCCGGCCATGACCGTGGTGACGACGGCGCCCACCTACCTGTTCTGGCGCTGCGCCCCGCCGGAACTGCGGGTGCCCCGCGCGTTCCTGGATACCCTGGCGGGCCGGGGCGGGACCACCGTGGCGGTCGGCCCGCACGGCTCGGCGACCCCGCGGCCGGTCCTCGACAAGCTCGGCTGCGACATCGTCGTGCGCGGCGAGTGCGAGGAGGTCGTCGCCCGGCTCGCGGGCCTCGGCGACCTGCGCCCCGAGACGCTGCGGAGGGTGCCGGCCCTCGCCTTCCGCGACGGCGCCGCCGCCGCCGTGACCGGGCCGCCCCATGCCGGCCGCTTCACCGACCTGCCGGCCCTGCGCTGGCCGCAAGCCTGGATCGCCCGGCACCGGCACCACCACCATCGGTTCGACGCCGCGCCGGACGGCCCGGGGGCCGAGGTCGAGGCCTCGCGCGGCTGCCCCTACACCTGCTCGTTCTGCGCCAAGATTGATTTCCGCGACGCCTATCGCCGCCGGGACCTGACCCTCGTCCTCGACGAGATCGACGGGCTGATCGCGCAGGGGGTCACCTACGTCTACTTCGTCGACGAGATCTTCCTGCCGCAGAAGCCGCTGCTGGAGGCCCTCGTCGCCCGGGACCTCCGCTTCGGGATCCAGACCCGGATCGACCTGTGGAAGCCCGACATGCTCGACCTCCTCGGGGCGGCGGGCTGCGTCTCCATCGAGGCCGGGATCGAGAGCCTCACCGAGGCGGGCCGCGCCGCCCTCGACAAGCGCTGCCGCGCCTCGACCGACGACCTCGCCGAGCGCCTGATCCACGCGCGCCGCTCGGTCCCGTTCGTGCAGGCGAACCTCATCGCCATGGCGGGGGACGATCCCGACCTCGTGGCCACGTGGCGCGACCGCCTGCGCGGCCAGGGCGTCTGGGCGAACGATCCGGTCCCGCTCTACCCCTATCCGAGCTCCCCCGATTACCGGCGCCTCTGGGGCGAGCCCGACGACCGGGCCTGGGAGCGGGCGCACGCCCATTATCTCGGCCAGTTCACGCAGTTCAGCGACATCCAGGACGAGCGTCCCCTGCCGCTGCCCGAGCTGGAGGCCGCATGCGGGTGCTGCTGAGCCAGTCCCGGACCACGGCGCCGCACGTCCTGATGAGCGCGGATGCGGTGGGCGGCGTCTGGCAGTACAGCCTCGACCTCGCCTCCGGCCTGGTCCGGCGGGGCCTGGCGGTGACCGTGGCGATCCTGGGGCCCGCGCCCTCCGACGCCCGGATCGAGACGGCCGCGCGGGCCACGGGGGCACGCATCGTCGCCACCGGCCTGCCCCTCGACTGGACCGCCGCGACGCCCGGGGCCGTGCTGGACGCCGCGGCGGCGCTCGCGGGGCTCGCGCGCGAGATCGGGGCCGACCTCGTCCACCTGCACAGCCCCGCCATGGCGCTGGCGGCTTTCCCCGTGCCGGTGGCGGCCGTGTGCCATTCCTGCGTGGCGACGTGGTGGGATGCCGTCGAGACGGGGCCGCTCCCGGCCGACCTCGCCTGGCGCCACGACCTCACCGCCCGGGGCTGCCGCGCCGCGGACGCCCTCCTGGCGCCCACCCGGGCGCATGCCGCCGCGACCGCCCGGGTCTGCGGCCTCGCGCGGCCGCCGGTGGTGGTCCGGAACGGGCGCGCCCCGAGCGGGGTGCCGCCCCGGGCCGCGGACCCCTTCGCGTTCACGGCCGGCCGGCTCTGGGACCGGGCGAAGAACGCCGCCGCCCTCGACCGCCTCGCCGGCCGCCTGTCGGCGCCCCTGCGCGCCGCCGGCTCCGTGGACGGGCCGAACGGCGCCCGGATCGAGACGCGGCACCTGCACCTGGTCGGGCGGCTCGACGATGCCGGTGTCGCCGCGGAACTCGCCCGCCGGCCGGTCTTCGTGTCCCTCGCCCGCTACGAGCCCTTCGGCCTCGCCGTGCTGGAAGCCGCCGCTTCGGGCTGCGCCCTCGTCCTGTCGGACATGCCGGGCTTCCGCGAATTGTGGGACGGCGCCGCCACCTTCGTGGAGGCGGACGACGATGCCGCCGCCGCGCGCGCCGTGCAGGGGCTTTTGGACGACCCCGCCCGGCGCGAGGCCGCCGGCCGGGCGGCCTCCGGTCGCGCCGCCCGCTACGGCGTCGAGGCGATGACCGAGGGGGTGCTCGCGGTGCTGCGCGGCCTTCTCGCCGGGGCGCCGGCCAGGCTCGGCGGAGCCGCCGCATGAGGATCGCCTACTTCACCCACTCGCTGGCCTCCTGCTGGAACCACGGCAACGCGCATTTCCTGCGCGGCGTCCTGCGGGAGCTGATGGCGCGCGGCCACAGCGTCGCCGCCTACGAGCCCGCGGGGGCCTGGAGCCTCGAGAACCTCCTGCGCGACCACGGCGAGGCCGGCCTCGGCGCCTACCGGGCGGCCTATCCGGAACTCCGCTCCGAGCGCTACGCCGCCCGCGACGCGGTGGTCGCGCGCGTTGCGGATTGCGACCTCGTCCTGGTCCATGAGTGGAGCGAGCCGGCCCTGGTGGCGGCCCTGGGACAGGCCCGGCGCCGCGGGGCGCGCTACACGCTCCTGTTCCACGACACCCACCACCGGGCGGTGAGCGCCCCGGAGGAGATGGCCCGCTTCGACCTCTCCGGCTACGACGGTGTGCTCGCCTTCGGGGAGACCCTGGCGGCGGTGTATCGCGCGCAGGGTTGGGGACGGCGCGTCTTCGTCTGGCACGAGGCCGCCGACACGCGCCTGTTCCACCCCCCGGCCGCGGAGGGCGACCGCGCCGGGCTCGTCTGGATCGGCAATTGGGGTGACGACGAGCGCAGCGCGGAACTCGAGACCTACCTGTTCCGCCCGGCCGCACAGGTCGGCCTGTCCCTCGACATCTACGGCGTCCGCTATCCCGAGGCGGCGCTGGCGACCCTCAAGCGCTACGGCGCCCGCTATCACGGCTGGGCGGCGAACGCCGCCGCGCCGGGCCTCTTCGCCCGCCACCGCGCCACGATCCACGTGCCCCGGCGCTTCTACGTCGAGCGCCTGCCGGGCATCCCGACGATCCGGGTGTTCGAGGCCCTGGCCTGCGGCATCCCCCTGGTCTGCGCCCCCTGGGACGATGCCGAGGGCCTGTTCCGGCCGGGCCGGGACTACCTCGTGGCCCGCACGGGCGCCGCGATGGAGGATCACCTGCGCGCCCTCCAGTCCGATGCCGGCCTGCGGCAGGCGCTGGTGGCCTCCGGCCTCGCCACCATCCGGGCGCGCCACACCTGCGCGCACCGGGCCGAGGAATTGCTGGCCATCGCCGCGAGCCTGCGGGCGCCCACCCCACTGGAGGCTACCGCGTGAGAATCGCCTTCTACGGCTCATCCCTGCTGTCGTCCTACTGGAACGGCGCCGCGACCTACTATCGGGGCATGCTCTCGGCCCTGGCGCAGCACGGCCACACGATCACGTTCTACGAGCCGGACGCCTTCGACCGGCAGCAGCACCGGGACATCGAGCCGCCGCCCTACGCGGCCGTGACCGTCTACCCGGCGACCCTCGAGGCCGCCCGGGCCGTCATCGCCGAGGCGGCGCAGGCCGATGTGGTGGTGAAGGCGAGCGGCGTCGGGGTGTTCGACGACGAATTGCTCGCCGGCATCATCGCGGCCTCCCGCCCCGAGGCGGTGCGGATCTTCTGGGACGTGGATGCCCCGGCGACGCTCGCCGAGATGCGCGCGACTCCCGATCACGCCCTGCGCCGCGCCCTGCCCGATCTCGACCTCGTGCTCACCTACGGGGGCGGGCCGCCGGTGGTCTCGGCCTACGAGGGCTTCGGCGCCCGGGTCTGCATCCCGATCTACAACGCGCTGGATCCGGAGACCCATCACCCGGTTCCGCCGGAGCCGCGCTTCGCGGCCGACCTCGCCTTCCTGGGCAACCGCCTGCCCGACCGCGAGGCCCGGGTGGAGAAGTTCTTCCTGGCCGCGGCGGCGCGCCTGCCGGAGCGGGCCTTCCTCATCGGCGGCAACGGCTGGGAGAGCCGCGGCCTGCCGCTGAACGTCCGGCATCTCGGGCACGTCTACACGCGCGAGCACAACGCCTTCAACACGACGCCCCTCGCCGTCCTGAACATCGCCCGGGACAGCATGGCGGCGGTGGGCTTCTCCCCCGCCACCCGGGTCTTCGAGGCGGCCGGCGCCGGCGCCTGCCTGATCACCGACGCCTGGGAGGGCCTCGGCCTGTTCCTCGAGGAGGGGAGCGAGGTGCTGGTCGCCCGAGACGGCCGCGACGTCGCCGACCATATCGCGGCCCTGACCCCGGAGCGCGCCCGCGCCATCGGCGCGGCGGCCCGCCGCCGCATCACCGCCGAGCACACCTACGCGCGCCGGGCCGTCGAGGTCGACGCGATCCTGCGGCGCGAGGCGGCCCGCAAGGCGGACGCGGCGGGAGCGATCCGACGGAGCGTCGCGTGAGCGCCGCGCCGCTCCGCCTCGTCGTCCTGGGGCTGAGCCTGTCCTCGTCCTGGGGGAACGGCCACGCCACCACCTACCGGGCCCTGCTCAAGGCCTTCGCGGGGCGCGGCCACGCGGTTCTGTTCCTGGAGCGCGACGTGCCCTGGTACGCCGCCCACCGCGACCTGCCCGATCCCGGCTTCTGCGATCTCGCCCTCTATGCCGACCTCGACGGGCTCGCGGCGCACCGCGCCGCGATCGCGGCGGCCGACGCGGTGATCGTCGGCTCCTACGTGCCCGAGGGCATCGCGGCCGGCGAGCGGGTGCTCGCCTGGGCGCCGGGCGTGCGCGCCTTCTACGACATCGACACCCCGGTGACCCTGGCGGCCCTGGAGGCGGGCACCTGCGCCTATCTGGCTGCCGACCAGATCCGGGACTACGACCTCTACCTGTCCTTCACGGGCGGCCCGACCCTGCGGCGCCTGGAGCGGAGCTACGGGGCGCCGTCCGCCCGCGCCCTCTACTGCTCGGTCGACCCGGAGGCCTACCCGGCCCTCGACCGTCCGGCCCGCTACGATCTGAGCTATCTCGGGACCTACAGCCCGGACCGTCAGCCGGCCCTGGAACGCCTGCTGATCGAGCCGGCCCGCCGCGCCCCGGATCTCCGCTTCGCGGTCGCCGGGCCGCAATACCCGGCCGAGATCGACTGGCCCGGCAATGTCGAGCGGATCGAGCATCTGGCCCCGGACCGGCATCCCGATTTCTACGCGGCGAGCCGCTACACCCTGAACGTCACCCGGGCCGACATGGTCCGGGCCGGCTGGAGCCCGAGCGTGCGCCTGTTCGAGGCGGGCGCCTGCGGCACGCCGGTGATCTCCGACCGCTGGGACGGCCTCGAGACGCTGCTCGCGCCGGAGCGCGAGATCCTGCTTCCGGAAGGCCCGGAGGCGGTCCTCGCCATCCTGCGCGGACGGTCCGAGGCGGAGCGGCGGCGCCTGGGGGCGGCGTCCCGCGCGGCGATCCTCGCCCGGCACACGGCCGCCGCGCGCGCCGAGGATCTCGAACGATTCCTCGTCGAGGCGCGGACCCGGCGGGGCGCCGGCCGTCCGGCCGCGCCCGGCCTCGCGCTCATCGGTCACTAGGCACGCGGGAGAATGATGGTGGCAAACAGGAGGGGTGTCCGAGTCCTCGTCGCCGGCGGCGCCGGGTTCATCGGGTCGCATCTGATCGACGCGCTCCTCCGCGAGGGGGCCCACGTCACCTGCCTGGACAGCCTGCTGACCGGCCGGCGGGCGAACCTCGCCCATCTCGCCGACGAGCCGCGCTTCGACTTCATCGAGGCGGACGTGACCGAGCCGCTGCCGCCGCTGCCCCGCTGCGACTGGGTGTTCAACCTCGCCTGCGCGGCCTCGCCGCCCCACTACCAGGCCGATCCGGTCCACACGATGATGACCAGCGTGCTCGGCACCGGCCGCCTCCTGGAACTCGCCCGGGATTCCGGCGCGCGCTTCCTCCAGGCCTCCACCAGCGAGGTCTATGGCGATCCGGAGCGGCACCCGCAGCAGGAATCCTACTGGGGCAACGTCAATCCCACGGGACCGCGCGCCTGCTACGACGAGGGCAAGCGCTCCGCCGAGACCCTGACCTTCGATTTCGAGCGCCGCCACGGCCTCGACATCCGCGTCGCCCGCATCTTCAACACCTACGGGCCCCGGATGCGGGCCGATGACGGCCGGGTCGTGTCCAACGTGATCTGCCAGGCCCTCGCCGGCGCGGACATCACGGTCTACGGCAACGGCGAGCAGACCCGCTCGTTCTGCTACGTGAGCGACCTGGTCGACGGCCTGCTCCGGCTGATGCGCACCGAGACGCCCCTCGACGGACCGGTCAATCTCGGCAATCCCCGGGAGATGACCGTCGGCGAGCTGGTCGCCCTGGTCGTGCGGATGACCGAGACGCCGTCCCGGATCGTGCGCCGGCCGCTGCCCGTGGACGATCCCCAGCGCCGGCGGCCGGACATCACCCGCGCCGAGACCCTCCTCGGCTGGGGGCCCAAGGTGCCGCTGGAACAGGGGCTGGAGGCGACGATCGCGTGGTTCTCCCGCGAGATCGCCCCGCGCCAGACCCGTCCGTCGATCGAGGAGCGCGCCGTTGTCGTCGGCTGACCCCCATTGCGAACCGCCGAGGCGCTGATGGCCCCCGCTCCCATCCGCGTCGGCCTCGTCGGGATCGGCAACTGCGCCTCGTCGTTCGTGCAGGGCCTGCACCATTACCGCGAGGCCGGCCCGGGCGAGGCCGTGCCGGGCCTGATGTCGCCGGATCTCGGCGGCTACCGCGTGCGCGACGTCGCCGTGGTCTCGGCCTTCGACGTCAGCGCCGCCAAGGTCGGGCGGGACCTCGCCGAGGCGATCCTGGCGGAGCCCAACAACACGCTCCGCTTCGCGGCGGTGCCGGAGACCGGCGTCACGGTCCGGCGCGGCCCGACCCTCGACGGGATCGGCCGCTACCTGCAGGGCCTCGTCGCGGAATCCCCCGAGCCGGTCGCCGACGTGGTGGCGGAGCTGCGGCGCACCGACACGCAGGTGCTCGTCTCCTACCTGCCGGTGGGCTCGCAGGCGGCCACCGAGTTCTACGCCGAATGCGCGCTCGAGGCCGGCTGCGCCTTCGTGAACTGCATCCCGGTCTTCATCGCGTCGAACCCCGAATGGGCGGAGCGCTTCGCCGCCCGGGGGCTGCCGATCGTCGGCGACGACATCAAGAGCCAGGTCGGCGCCACCATCGTGCACCGGGTGCTCGCCAACCTGATGCGCGAGCGCGGGGTCCGGCTGGACCGGACCTACCAGCTCAATTTCGGCGGCAATTCCGACTTCCTGAACATGCTCGAGCGCGAGCGGCTGGAATCCAAGAAGCTGTCCAAGACCCGCGCGGTGACCAGCCAGCTCGACACGCCGCTCGCGCCGGGCGACGTCCATGTCGGCCCGAGCGACCACGTGCCGTGGCTG
>CAXDNE010000091.1:0-23510 GCA_963990595.1 uncultured Methylobacterium sp. | reverse complement strand
AGACCGCCAAGGCCACCGACGAGATCGCCGCCCAGATCGGGCGGGTCCAGGGCGTGACGGGTCAGGCGGTGGGCGCGATCGGGGCGATCACCGCGCGGATCCGGGAGATCGACGGCGCGGCGGCCATGATCGCCGCGGCCGTCGAGCAACAGAGGGCGGCCACCCGGGAAATCGTCAGGAATGTCGGGCAGGCGGCGCAGGGCACGGCCGGGGTCACCGACAGCATCGTCCGTGTCGCGGAGGCCTCGACGGCGACCGGTGCCGCAGCCGATGCGGTTCTCGGAGCCACCGCGGACCTGTCGCGCCAGTCCGAACACCTGGCCGCCGAGGTCCACCGCTTCCTCGACGGCGTGCGGGCCGCCTGAGGCGCTCGCGGCGCGCCAACCGGGGACGGGCGCCGTCCCGGCGGGAGGCCTCCCTGGCTTCGGCCGGCGTGAGTCGGTAGAAGGCCCCCGACGGCCGGCGCGGACGGCGCCGGCTTCAGGGAGAAACCATGCCTCGCCTGACCCTCATCGCCGGAGCCGCGTTGATCGCCATGAGCACAGCCGCCAATGCCGAGATCGTCACCCTGCCCTCCGGCCTGAAGTATCAGGACGAAGTCGTCGGGACCGGGCCGGAGCCGAAGGCCGGGCAGCAGGTGACCGTGCAGTACACCGGCTGGCTCGACGAGGGCGGCAAGAAGGGCAAGAAGTTCGACTCCTCCCGTGACCGCAACCAGCCCTTCAGCTTCCCGCTCGGCGCCGGCCAGGTGATCAAGGGCTGGGACGAGGGCGTCGCCACGATGAAGACCGGCGGCAAGCGCACCCTGATCATCCCGCCGCAGCTCGGCTACGGCGCCCGGGGTGCCGGCGGCGTGATCCCGCCGAACGCCACGCTGATCTTCGACGTCGAGCTCCTCGGCGCGAAGTAAGATTCCGGCTGCGCGGCGGCGAGACTCCCCGGACCCATGCTGTTCGCGCAGCTGCCCGACGAGCTGTTCAAGCCGCTGGCCTCGCCCAGCCGCGGCTTCAACGCGGCCCTGCTCCTGCACCTGCACCGGCGCGTCCTCGGGGCCGAGCCGGTGCGCAAGGCCGAGCTCCTGGCCGAGATCGGCGACTTCGCCGCCGGCTGGAGCGATCCGGAGGTCAGCGGCGACGAGCCGATCTCGGCCGATCCGGCCGAGCGCCGTGCGGCGCTCTACCGGCGCCTCCTCGAGACCGGCTGGCTGATCGAGCGCCGCGAGCGCTACGTGCCGGTGGTGGAGTTCGACCCCGAGGCGCGCCTCCTCCTGGAGGAGCTGTCCCGCCTCGAACGCGGTGAGACCCGCTCCTATGGCGGCGCCGTGCTGGAGGTCCTGGGGGGGCTGGAGAGCGCCTTGTCGGATCCGGCCAACCGCTCCGAGGCCCTGTCGAACGCCGCCAGGGCCGCCGCCGCCTTCCTGTCGCACGTGCGCGGGCTCGCCGCCGGGATGCGCAAGGTCGAGGAGCGGATCCTGCGCGAGCCGGACCGCGCCAAGACCTTCCGGCTGTTCTTCGAGGATTTCGTCGAGCGCCACCTGATCAGCGACTACCGGACGCTGCACACGCGCTTCAACCCGTTCCGCTTCCGCGCCAGCGTCGTGCGCGAGGCCGGCCGGGCCCTGCGCGACGCGCTCACCGTGCGGGCGCTCGCCGAGGGCCTGATCCGCGAGGGCCGCAGCGCCGATCTCGACACGGCCCAGCGGGCGGTCCGGGCGGATCTGGCCCAGATCCTCTCGGTCTTCGAGGGGCTCGACAATCATCTCGACGCGGTGGACGCCGTGGTGGCGCGCCTGGAGCGCCGGATCGGCGCCGCCCTGCACGTCATGGACCGCCCGGATCCCGGCGGCGTCGAGCGCGCCGCCGCGATGCTGCGCGCCCTCGGCATCGCCGAGGTGGCGCCGGACGTGCCGGCCGACGTCTCGCTGCTGCGCCCGCCCATCGGCCACGCGCATCTCCAGGCGCCGCGGGCGCGCAAGGCCCCGATCGACATGGAGCCCCTGCCCGATCTGGAGGACGACCCCGTGGTGGACGCCTTCGCGGCCGCCAAGGCGGAGTTCCGGCGACGCACCACCGTGACCCCCGAGAGCATGACGGCCTTCGTGGAGGCGCGGCTCGGCAGGACGCGCAGCCTGCGCGGCTCCCAGATCAAGATCACCGGCGTCGACGACTTCATCGTGTTCCAGCGCCTGCGCGAGATCGACGTGCTGTTCGAGGCCCGGCTGGGCGAGAGCTACGCCGTCACGCGGCTGCCGGAGCGGCTCGCCAACGGCTGGCTCGACTGCCCGGATTTCGTCTTGGAGCGGCGCAACGGTGCTTGAGGGTTTCCGCGCCATCATCGACGGCGACGAACTGCCCCCGCCGGGCGCCCGGGCGCCGGACGCGGAGGAGCTCAGCCGCGCCCTCCAGGTCCTGCTGAAGGGGCAGGTGATCTACGCGGACACGCAGGGGATCGGCCGCTCCTACGAGCTCGCCCGGCACTACGCGCCGTTCTTCACCGACTACTTCGCCTGTCTCGGCTACGCGCTCACGGTCTCGCATCGCGACCAGATGGTCTCGCTGAGCCCAGCCGCGGACGCGCCGCGCCACGACATGGCCTCGGAGCGCCTGCGCAAGGACGAGACCCTGGTGCTGCTGGCGCTCCGGCTGCTGTACGAGGAGGGCCTGCGCGACCACCGCGCCGGTACCGACGGGATCGTCGAGTGCACCACCGACGAGATCGTCGAGAAAATCCGGACCGTGGCGCGCAACGAGCCGCCCGAGGAAGGGCGGCTCGCCGATATCCTGCGCCTCTACGCCAAGCGCGGCGGCCTGCGTCTGGGCGAGCGCGACCGCGTCGAGCGGGTCACCCCGCTCTCGCTGCTTCCGGGGCTCGCCGTGCTGGCCTCCGACGCGTGGCTGGAGCGCCTGCGGGCCTGGACCGAGGCCGCCGAGGGCTGACCAGGGTCCCGGGCTCCGATCAGGCGGCCCGGACCGTGGCGAGGAACCGCTCCACCTCGGATCCGAGATGCGCCGCCTGGCGGGCCATCTCGGAGGCCGAGGCCAGGACCTGCGCGGCGGCCGCACCGGTCTCCTCGGCGGCGCCGGCGACGCCGCTGACATTCGCGGTCACGGCCTCGGTCCCGGTCGCGGCCTCGGCGACGTTGCGCACGATCTCCTGGGTCGCCGCGCCCTGCTCCTCGACCGCGGCCGCAATCGCGGTCGCCATGCCGCTGATCTCCCGGATGCGCCCGGCGATCCCGCCGATCGCCTGCACCGCCTGCCCGGTCGAGTTCTGGATCTGCGTGATCTGGGCGGAGATCTCGGCGGTGGCCCGGGCGGTCTGGTCGGCGAGCGCCTTCACCTCGGTGGCGACCACCGCGAAGCCGCGGCCGGCCTCCCCGGCGCGGGCCGCCTCGATGGTGGCGTTGAGCGCGAGCAGGTTGGTCTGGCTCGCGATGGCGGAGATCAGGTCCACGACTTCCCCGACGCGCCGCGCCGCCGCGCTCAGGTCCTGAACGAGATGCGCGGTCGCGCCGGCCTCCTGGACGGCCGCCTGCGCCAAGTCCGCGGAGGAGCCGACCTGGCGCCCGATCTCGCTGACCGAGGAGCCGAGTTCCTCGGCGGCCGCGGCCACCGTCGTCACGTTCGAGGAGGCCTCCTCGGCGGCCGCGGCCGCGCTGGTCGACTGGCCGGCGGTCTGCGTCGCGGTCGCGGTCAGGCTCTGGGCCGTGGCCTGCAGCTGCGTGGCCGCAGACGTGACCGCGCCCACGATGCCGCCGATGGCGGATTCGAACCCCTCGGCGAGGTCGCGCGTCGCCTGCCGGCGCTGCGCCTCGGCGCCGGCGCGGGCCAGGGCGGTCTCGGCCTCCAGCGCGCGGGCGTGCAGCAGATTCTGCCTGAAGACCTGCACGGTGGCCGACATGGCGCCGATCTCGTCCCGGCGCGCGCCGTAGGGCACCTCGGCCCCCGCGTCGCCGTCGGCGAGGCGTCGCATGGCCTGCGTCATGCCGGCGAGCGGCCGCGAGACCCCGACGAACGCATACAAAGTCGCGCCCAGGGCGATCACGAGCGTGACGATCAGGATGATCACGGTGGACCGGACCGCGTCCGCCTGGCTCTGCCGGGCCGCCCGGCCGGCCTCCGCGCCGTTCTTGACGTTCAGGTCGGCGAGCGCGCGGGCTGCCGTCGAGGCCGCAAGGTAATTCGCGTTCATCGGCCCCCGGAAATAGCCGAGCGCCTGGTCGTGCTGATCGGACGGGAAGGCGCGCAGGCGGTCCCAGTCCGTCTGCTGCACCGCCAGCTTGGCGAGGAGATCCTCGTAGAGGTTCCGTTCGTCCGGCGAAGCCAACAGGGCGCGATACGCCTCGGCCTTGGCCTGACGGGTCCGGATCATCTCGTCGGCGTTCTTCAGGCTCGTGTCGCGCTCGGCCTGCGTGTCCGCCGTGACGTAGCGGAACTGCCAGAGCCGCGCCCGCATCACCAGGGTGTTGATCGCCTGGGCCTCGTTGATCGACGGCACGGCATTGTCGAGCAGCTCCGTGAGCCGCTGATCGACGGCCTGCATCTTGTATAACGTGACACCACCCTGGATCATGGCAGCCAAGAGCAGCAGAGCGAAGAGGCCGCTCAACTTTGTTTTAAGACTCGCGCGCATCGATCGATTTCGGACCATCGGAGGAGATGCGGGGGACATGCGCAAGTTGTGCTAATATTGTCATAACTCGCCGTCCCCGCCCGAGCGCGGGGCAGGTGTGCGCTTGCATGCGCGGCCGAGTTTGGCCAACTGGTCCGCTCCTCTCCTGCCACGGTCCTGCGCCCCGTCTCGTGTACGTCCTCACCGATATCGCCATCTCGAACTGGTACCTGATCCGCCGCGAGCAGATCCGGCTGCGGGGCGCTGCCGCGCTCGTCGGGCCGACCGGGGCCGGCAAGTCCACGATCTTCGACGCGGTCGGCACGGTTCTGGCCGGCAACAATGCCAGCCGCCTCGCTCTCAACGCCTCCGCCTCCGGCCGCAGCGCCCGCACGGTGCGCGACTATTGCCTGGGCTGGATCAGCGACCCGGCGGAGGGCGGACGCCCGACCCGGGAATCCTGCGAGACCGTGCTGGCCCTCGTCTTCGAGAACCCCGATTCCGGCCGCGTCGTCACGGTCGGGCTGGCGCTGGCGGCCCGGGCCGTGGAGCCGAAGGAGGCCGTGCTCTCGCGGTTCATCGCGGTCGGGCACCGGTTCGAAATCGCCGATTACGCCCGCACCGCGCCGGGCGGCACCTACACCGCTCCCTGGAGCGAGATCGCCGCGGATCTGCGCGCCCGGGCGTCGAGCTTCACGGAGTACCGCACCTCCGGCGAGCGCTTCACGGCGGACATCCTCGCGACCCTGCGCGAGGGCGCGCCGGCGCCGGAGCCCCGCCATTTCCTGCGCAGCTTCGCCAACGCGGTGGCGTTCAAGCCGATCTTCGACACGAGCGCCTTCGTGCGCGCCTTCGTGCTCGATCCGGAGCCGCTGGACGTCGAGCGCGTCCGCCACTCCATCGCCAACTGGCGCCGCCTCCTGGAGACCATCGCCGAGCTGGAGAGCCGGCTCGGCCGCCTGCGGCGCCTGCGCGACCGCTACGAGGGCTGGAGCGAGGCGGTCCTCGCCGCGGCGACGCACGACCTGCGCGCGGCTTCGGCGGAGCTGCGCCGCCGCAGCCTCGACCTCGTCACCGTCCGCACCCGCCTGCGCGAGGGCGCCGATACCCTGCGCATCGCCCGCGAGCGCGTCGCCGCGAGCCGCGGCTACGTGCGGGAGATCGACGGCGAGATCGCCGAGAAGAAGGCGCTGGCCGCCGCGAGCGCCGCGGAAGGGCGGCTCGCCGCCTCGACGCTCGGCCTCTCGATGCTGGAGCGCGACCGCAAGGATCTCGCGGGCCGGATCGCCGACCTCGTCGGCGTCGTCGCCCAGATGGGCAAGCTCCAGCCGGTCGCGCCGATCCTGCGCCAGACCTGCCCGCAGGCGGCGCGCCTCGCCGAATCCTGCGCCCGGGCCGGCCTGCGCCGGGAATCCTCGCCTGAGGAGCTCCTGCGTCCCGACGGACCGCTCGCCGAGCTGGTCGACGGGCTGGGGCGGCTGCCCGACTTCGACGAGGCTCTGGAGCGGGCCGCCGAGGACGCGGCGCTCAAGGCCCGCGCCCAGGAGAGCGAGGCCGAGCGCACGGCCCCGCGCACCGGGACCGGCCCGACCGCGCGCCTGTCCTCCGACACGGTGGCGTTCCGCGGGGAGCTGGAGCGCCGCGGCATCGCGGCGACGCCGATCTGCGAGCTGGCCGAGATCGTCGATCCGACCTGGGGGCCGGCCCTCGAGGGCCTGCTCGGACGAGCCCGGGAGGCCCTGGTGGTGGCGCCGGACCGGCTGAACGAGGCGCTCGGCGTCCTCCAATCCGGCCGCGACCGGTTCCACCGCTGCATCCTGGTCAAGACCACCGACACCGCCAAGCAGCGGGCGCGGCGCTACGACGACGGGCCGCTCACGGTGATCGAGTCGAGCGACCCGCACGCGGAGGCGTTCCTGGGCGTGCGGCTGGGCGGCTACGACCTCGCCCGGGACGATGCCGAACTCGCCCGCCTCGCCCGCGCGGTGGCGCCGAGCGGGCGCACGACCGCCGGCATGGCCTATTCGGTGACCCGCAGCGTCGACCTGCTGATGACGCGCGGCCATCGCGGTCCCACCGCCGACAGCCGCCGCGCCCACGAGATCGCGGTGGCGGAGGCGCGCCGCCTGCGCGGCGAGGCCGCGGTGCTGCGCGAGGCCGCCCGCACCGCCGCCGCGATCCGCGCCCGGATCGCCCGGGGCCTCGACGACGTCGACACCCTGCGGGCCGAGCTCGACGGCCTCGACGGGCGGCGGCGGACCCTCCAGACCGAGCGCGAGAGCATCGAGAAGCGCGATACCGCCGGGCTGACCGCCGAGATCGCCGCGCTGACGACGGAGCGCGTGGGCTATCTGCGCGAATTGTCGGAGGAGCTGGAGCCGAAGCTCGATCGCCTGCTCGCCGACGAGGCGGCGCTGCGCGCCCGGCTCGGCCCGGTGCGCGAGGCCGCCCGCGCGGCCCTGGCGGCGCGGCGCGCGGCTTTCCGCCAGCTGACCGGCGGCGACGCCGCCCGGGTGCGGCTGGCGCGCGCCGAACCCCTCGATTTCGGCGTGGTCGCCGAGGCGCGGCGCGCCCTCGCCGGCCTGGATGCCAAGGCCGCGGGTGCGCGGGTGACCGCCGAACGCAGCCTCGCCCGGGAGGCCGCCGAGGCCGCCCGCTCGCACGGGCGGATCGCCGAGCGGGAGCTGGCGGAGGCCTGTGCCGCCTGGCGGGTCGAGAACCCGCTCCTGTCCGGAGATGCCCCCGCGATCGACGGGTTCGCCTGGGTGAGGCGGGAATACGAGGCCGTGGAGGGCCACGAGCTGCGGCGCTACCGCGCCCAGGCCGAGCGGGCCGAGGCCGAGATGCGCCGCCTCATGACCGAGGACCTGTTGACCCGCCTCGCCGACCGATTCGAGCGGGTCCATGCCCGGCTTGAGGCGCTCAACGAGCGGCTCTCCGCGCGCAGCTTCACCGGCCAGACCTACGCGTTCGAGGCGGCCGTGGACCGGCGCTACGCCGCGGTCCACGCGCTGGCCACCGAGACCGCCCGTTCGCCCGAGGCCGCGCAGGCGCTGCTCGCCGGCGAGGCCGAGGGGCCGATGGCGGCGGCTCTGGCGGAGATCACCGCCCTGATCGCCGGCGAGGAGGATGCCGCGCGGCTCGCCGATTACCGCAACTACTTCGTGTACGAGATCGGCATGCGGGATCGGGCGGGCAACCGCACCACCATGTCGGCCCGGGCCCTCCGCGGCTCGGGCGGCGAGGCGCAGGCCCCGTTCTACGTGGCCATCGCGGCCTCGCTCGCGAGCGCGTATTATCCCGGCGACCGCCCGGGCGACGAGAATCCGGGCCTGGGCCTGTGCCTCCTCGACGAGGCCTTCTCCAAGCTCGACGTGCGCAACAGCCAGGCGCTGGTCGATCTCTACCGGGCCTGGGGCTTGCAGCTGCTGATCGCGGCCCCCGAGGACAAGCGCACGACGCTGACCGAGGTGATGGACACCATCGTCACCGTCTACAAGAGCCCGGATCTCACCGCGGTCCGGATCGAGGCCGAGCATCCGCTGGAGGCGGCCCGGCGGGCGCTCCACGCGATCAATCCCGATCAGGTCGGGATCGAGGGCTTCCGCCACTCCGACGCGGCGGAGTGAGGCCGCGGAGCCCGGGGCGGGGCTTTCGCCGCCATCCCCGGTATCCCCGTTCTTCGGTTCAGCGCGTCGTCAGTTGAGGTAGGTGCTGATCCAGTTCGGCGAGAGGATCTCGCCCTCCTCGGTGATGATCCAAGGCTGCTTGGCCGGGTCGGCCAGGGCGCCGGCGGCGGCCTCGATCGCCTCGCGCAGGGTCTTGAAGCGCTCGGGCTGCGCGAGCGGGGCGCTTGCCGGGGCCGTACGCCAGATCGTCAGATCCGCGGGCCGTTCCAGAGCTTCGGTTTCCATGGGTACTCGTCCTTCCGAACCGTTTTGGACCGTTCAGATCGCCGCCGCCGGGCTGAGCCGAGGAGCGGCGGGGATCGATGGTCTGAGCGTCAAAGCAAGCATCTCTGCGGCAGCTTTGCGATCAATTCGGGCGGTTTCCGAAACCAGAACCCGGTGCAAACGCACGGGGAAGGCATGGTTCGGTGTTCCTGGTCCGTATTGAGCGCGTCTGGCCCGCATTGGACTTGCGAGAATTGTGGCTCTCGAATGATGACCATCCCGTTAGCCAGTCTGGGCCGGTCGCCGACGTGCGCCAGAACACGTCTGAGGCCTGTCGGCGGCGGCGCTTCCCTGTGTTGACGCCCTGAAGCTGAACGCGCACTTAAGGCGCGCGCCCGCCCCGGGCCTTCCTTGGAGACACCCGTGCCGGATCGTACCGTGCGCATCCTGCTCGCCGCGGTCCTGGTCCTGATGGCGCTCTACGTCGCCCAGCCCTACCTGCAGCCGCTGCTCTACTCGGCGGACGCGCCCCGGACGGTGGCCGCACGAGGCGATTTGGCGCAGTCGGAGAGCGCCACCATCGCCCTGTTCGAGCGGGCGAGCCCGTCCGTGGTCCACGTCTTCGCCCAGAGCGCGGCGCGGAACCGCGACCTGCTCGACCTCGACGAGGAGGGCGGCGAGCAGGGCGGCACGCAGACCGGGACCGGGTTCGTCTGGGACGGCGCCGGCCACATCGTCACCAACACGCATGTCGTCCAGAACGCGGCGCAGAGCGGCGGGTCCGTCTCGGTGCGCCTGAGCGACGGCGAGGTGGTCTCGGCGAGCCTCGTGGGGATGGCGCCGTCCTACGACCTGGCGGTCCTGCAGCTCGGGCGGGTCACGCACATGCCGCCGCCGCTCGCGATCGGAACCTCCGCGGACCTCAAGGTCGGGCAATCGACCTTCGCCATCGGCAACCCGTTCGGCCTCGACCACACGCTGACGACCGGCGTGATCAGCGCCGTCCGGCGCCGGATGCCGACCAGCGAGGGGCGCGAATTGTCCGGCGTGATCCAGACGGATGCGGCGATCAATCCCGGCAATTCCGGTGGCCCGCTGCTCGATTCCGCCGGGCGGCTGATCGGCGTCAACACCGCCATCGTCTCGCCTTCGGGCGCCAGCGCCGGGATCGGCTTCGCGATCCCCGTCGACGTGGTGAACCGGATCGTGCCGGAGCTGATCAAGGCGGGCCGGATCCGCAATCCCGGCATCGGCATCATCGCCGCCCAGGAGGCCGCGACGGCGCGGCTCGGCATCGACGGCGTCGTGATCGTGCGGGTCCTGCCCGGGTCGCCGGCCGCGCAG
This sequence comes from uncultured Methylobacterium sp., assembly GCA_963990595.1. GTDB lineage: Bacteria > Pseudomonadota > Alphaproteobacteria > Rhizobiales > Beijerinckiaceae > Methylobacterium. The sequence goes on along the minus strand of CAXDNE010000091.1, from coordinate 13,662 downwards.
GCCGGCCTGCGCGGCGTCGATCCGCAGACCGGCGATCTCGGGGATGTGATTGTCGAGGCCGACGGCCATCCGGTCCACCGCCTCGCGGATCTCACGGCGGCCATCGAGGAGGCCGGTCTCGGCGCCTCCGTGACCCTGAAGATCGTGCGCGACGGCCGGATCCGACAGGTCCGGATCACCACGGCGGATGTCGCGGAGAATCGTCAATGAAGGCGCTCGCCTGGCTCGCCCTCCTCGTCCCCCTCGCCGCGCAGGCCGCCGAGCGGCCGGTGCGCGCGCGTCTCTGCCCGGAGGATTTGCCCGAGGGCGTGCGGCTGCCGCCGCAGCCCGGCTGTACGGCGCCCGCCCGCGCGCCGAAGCCGCGGCAGGCTGGCGTCTACGATCTCGGCTACGGCACGACGGTGCAGATCGGCGGCCGCGCTTCCGTCGAATACGGCGTTCGGCGCTGACCGATGGCGCTGTTTGCCGGGCTCCTCGTCTGCCTGACCCTGTGGTGGCTGTCCAAGAACAGCGCCGGTCTCGACCGAAGGCTGCGGCGCGCCTTCGGCCGGGCCCTGGGCGCCCTGTTCGGGGTGTCTCAGACGCGGATGCTCGGTGGCGTCGCGCTCCTGGCCGCCGGATTTCTGATGCTCCGCGGGAACGTCGTCCTGGCGGCCCTCCTCGGTCTCAGCGGCGTCTGGATGATCGAGGGGCAGGCGGCGATGACCGCCCGCCTGCGGAGCCTGATCAAGCCGCGCCCCGGCGCGGAGCGCGCGTACCGGACGAAGCTCCTCGAGGCACATCTGGGCGCGGACGGGAGCCTGCGCGCCGGCCGGGTGATCGCGGGACCGGGCGCCGGGGCGTGGCTCGACGACATGCCCGTCGCCGCGGTGATCGAGGTCCTGCGCCTCTGCCGCGGCGACGACGCAGCCGGGGCCGCGCTGCTAGAGCCGTATCTCGACCGCCGGGCGCCCGGATGGCGTGTAGACGCTGAGCGCGATCGTGACCCGGGGCCGCGCCGCCCGCCGAATCCAGGGGCGATGACGCAGGAGGAGGCGTACCAGGTCCTGGGGCTTCAGCGCGGGGCGACCGCTGAGGAGATCCGGTCGGCCCACCGGTCTCTGATGAAGCGCGCCCACCCCGACCAGGGGGGCAGCGCCGAGCGGGCGGCGCGGGTCAACGCGGCCCGGGACAGGCTTCTGAACCGACATCGCTAAACTCCACGCGCGTTGTCAGAGAGTTACCGGTTGCGAGCGCGGACAAACTCGGCCGCGCCATCGCCGTGACGGCGCGCGGGCGCGCCGTCCGGTCTCAGGCGACGACGGCGCGCGGGCGCGCCGTCAGGTCTCAGGCGACCCTCAGCTCCGGGTCGCGAAGCAGCTGAAGCCGCTGCGTTTCAGGGCGGTGCAGGCCTCCTGGGCGGAATCCTGCTCGGCGAAGCCCGAGAAGCGGGCGCGGAACAGGGTGGTGCCGCCGTGCTCGACCTTCACGGTGTAGGGGGCGGCCTTGGAGAGGCTGCCGCCGACCTTGGCGCGCGCCTCCGAGAGCATCGAGCGGGCCTTGGCCTCGTCGTCCATGGCGCCGAGCTGGATCACCCAGGCGGTGGGAACCACGCGGGTGCCGGTGACCGCCTTCGGGGGCTCGTCGCGCTCGGTCGAGGCCACCCGGGCCGCCGACTTGGTCGCGCCCGGGAAGGGCGGCTGGGCGCTGCTGGCGCCCGCATAGGCCTGCGCGGCCTTCGGGATCCCCTGCGGGCCGGGCTTCCAAGTGCCGCCCGGCGTCGTGGTCCTGGACGGGGCGAGGTCGAGGGGCTCACCCGTGGTCCCCGTGGTCTCGACATCCTCGTCGTCCGCGGAGGCGACCTGCGTGCGCGTCCGCGAGACCGCGTCGGCGACGACCGCCGGGCGGGCGCGCTCGGCGACCTCGGTGACCGGGGGCGCGATCCGCGCGCCGGCATAGGCCCGCGGCAGGTTCGAACGGACGAGATCGACCATGATCCGGTCGCGGCTCGCGCCGGATTTCCCGCCGAGCACGATCGCCACGATCTGGTGACCGTCGGATTTCGCCGCGGTCATCAGGTTGAAACCGGAATCCCGGGTGTAGCCGGTCTTGATCCCGTCCACGCCCTGGACGTTGCCCAGGAGGTGATTGTGATTGCCGATCACCCGGCCGCGGAACGCGAAGGACCGGGTCTGGAAATAGCGGTAATAGTGCGGGAACCGGTCCTGGATCGCCCGGGCCAGCACCGTCAGGTCGCGGGCGGTGGTGAGCTGCTCCGGATCGGGCAGACCCGAGGCGTTGGCGTAGTGCGTCCGGCTCATGCCCAGCGCGTGCGCCTTGGCGGTCATCATCTGGGCGAAGCGCTCCTCGGAGCCGGCGATGTTCTCGCCGATCGCGCAGGCGATGTCGTTCGCCGATTTCGTCACGATCGCCTTGATGGCGTCCTCGACCGTGATGGTCTGGCCGGGACGCAGGCCGAGCTTCGAGGGTGCCTGGGCGGCGGCATGGGCCGAGATGGTCAGCTCGGAATCGAGGGCGAACTTGCCCCGCTCCATCTGCTCGAAGAGCATGTAGAGCGTCATCACCTTGGTGATCGAGGCCGGGTGGCGCAGGGCGTCCTCGTTGACCGCGTGCAGGGTCTTGCCGCTCTTCACGTCCACGACCATCGCGGCGTAGGGCGGGTTGTAGCCGCCGCCGGCGGCACGCACGTGGTGATGGTGTCGCCCGCGTCGGGCCTCGGCCGGCGAGGCCAGGGCCGTCAGGACCGCGGCGGCCACGAGGGCGGCCGGCAGCGCGGGAATCGTCCGGGAGCGGCCTACTACGCTACGCATCACGCCTGATTGCCTCGCGAAACCGGCACGCGCCGGTCATGTCCCTTGCGTGGGCCTCACGCCGATCGCGTGGCCCCGCTGCATCACCGGAGAGTTAGGCAAGTGCAGTTACAGGCCCGTTAATGCGGCCGTCTCGAATGCCGGATCGTCGCGCTCCGGCCGCGCTTTATCGAGCATACCGGCCGTGGCTTGACGCTGGCTGGTGCGGTGCACAAGTTCCAGAGCGGCCCGACAGAGGGGGCTCGCCGGCTGCGCGTGGCCGGTGCGGCCGGCGGCGGTTCCGGAGACCGATCATGCCGCGACACCCCGATCGCGGTTCGGGCCCGCGCGGTGGCGGCCATGCGCCGGGGACGGTCTGAGCTCAGCGGACAAGTGCGCACAGGCGTCTGGCGAAGTCGGCTCACCGTCTGTAGATTAAGGGAAGCGGAGCAGAGCACCGCGCCCGGCCTTGCCGAGACGGAAGCGGCAGTCGGGGCCGGCGGCGCCCGCTCCAATCGAGGGATCGGTTCGACGCACATGAGACAGGTCCCCATGCAGGGCACCGCGAGTTCGACGAGGATTGACCGGCCGGCGCGCGCCGCGATCATGGCGTCCGGGTCGCGCGCGCCAGGCGGCGACGACCGTTCCAACACGGCGATCATCACCCGCACGAAGCCCCGGACCAAACGGCCGAGCCTCTACCGGGTGCTCCTCCTGAACGACGACTACACGCCGATGGAGTTCGTGGTCCTGGTGGTCGAGCGGTTCTTCAACAAGAGCCACGAGGACGCCTACCACATCATGATGCACGTGCATCAGAACGGGGTCGGCGAGTGCGGGGTCTTCACCTACGAGGTGGCGGAGACCAAGGTGACGCAGGTCATGGACTTCGCGCGCAAACACCAACATCCTCTCCAGTGCGTTATGGAAAAGAAATAGGCGCCGCTCGCGGTAGGCACGAAGGACAGAGGCCAGCTTTGCCAAGCTTCTCACGCAGCCTAGAACAAGCTCTCCACCGCGCCTTGGCGCTCGCCGGTGAGCGCCGGCACGAATACGCGACGCTGGAGCATCTCCTGCTCGCCCTCGTGGACGACCAGGACGCGGCCGCGGTCATGCGCGCCTGCAATGTCGAGATCGACACGCTCAAGCGCAGCCTGATCGACTACGTCGACACCGAACTCTCCAACCTCACCGGCGACGGGCGGCAGGACGCCAAGCCCACGGCGGGGTTCCAGCGCGTCATCCAGCGCGCGGTGATCCACGTCCAGTCCTCCGGACGCGAGGAGGTGACGGGCGCCAACGTGCTCGTGGCGATCTTCGCCGAGCGCGAGAGCCACGCCGCCTACTTCCTGCAAGAGCAGGACATGACCCGCTACGACGCGGTGAACTACATCAGCCACGGCATCGCCAAGCGTCCCGGCGCGTCCGAGTCGAAGCCCGTGCGCGGGGCCGAAGAGGAGGGCTCCTCCGAGCGGCCCAGCGACGACGGCGATCCCCGCGGCGCGAAGAAGAAGGGCGACGCCCTCGACACCTACTGCGTCAACCTCAACAAGAAGGCGCGCGACGGCAAGATCGACCCGCTGATCGGCCGCGAGAGCGAGGTCCAGCGGACCATCCAGGTCCTCTGCCGCCGGCAGAAGAACAACCCGCTGCTCGTGGGCGATCCCGGCGTCGGCAAGACCGCCATCGCGGAAGGTCTGGCGCGCAAGATCATCCAGCACGAGGTGCCGGAGGTTCTGGCCGACGCGACCGTCTTCTCCCTCGACATGGGCACGCTGCTCGCCGGCACCCGCTACCGGGGCGACTTCGAGGAGCGCCTCAAGCAGGTGATGAAGGAGATCGAGGCGCACCCGAACGCGATCATGTTCATCGACGAGATCCACACGGTGATCGGTGCCGGTGCGACCTCGGGCGGGGCCATGGACGCGTCGAACCTGCTCAAGCCCGCGCTGGCCTCCGGCACCCTGCGCTGCATCGGCTCGACCACCTACAAGGAGTACCGACAGTACTTCGAGAAGGACCGGGCCCTGGTGCGCCGGTTCCAGAAGATCGACGTCAACGAGCCGTCGATCCCCGACACGATCGAGATCGTCAAGGGCCTGCGGCCGTACTTCGAGGAGTTCCACAAGCTCAAGTACACGACCGAGGCCGTGAAGGCCGCCGTGGAGCTGTCGGCCCGCTACATCAACGACCGCAAGCTGCCCGACAAGGCGATCGACGTGATCGACGAGACCGGCGCCTCGCAGATGCTGGTGCCGGAGGCGCGCCGCAAGCGCACCATCGGCATCAAGGAGATCGAGGCGACCATCGCCACGATGGCCCGGATCCCGCCGAAGACCGTCTCGAAGGACGACGCGGTGGTGCTCCAGCACCTGACCGAGAACCTGAAGCGGGTGGTCTACGGCCAGCCGAGCGCGATCGAGGCCCTGACCTCGGCGATCAAGCTGGCCCGGGCCGGCCTGCGCGACCCGGACAAGCCGATCGGCTCGTACCTGTTCGCGGGCCCGACCGGAGTCGGCAAGACCGAGGCCGCCAAGCAGCTCGCCGCCTCGCTCGGCGTCGAGATGCTGCGCTTTGACATGTCGGAATACATGGAGCGCCACACGGTGAGCCGCCTGATCGGCGCGCCCCCCGGCTATGTCGGCTTCGACCAGGGCGGCCTGCTCACCGACGGGATCGACCAGCACCCGCATTGCGTGCTCCTGCTCGACGAGATCGAGAAGGCGCATCCGGACCTGTTCAACATCCTGCTGCAGGTGATGGACCACGGGAAGCTGACCGACCACAACGGCAAGCAGGTCGATTTCCGCAACGTCATCATCATCATGACCACCAACGCGGGTGCCTCGGACCTGGCGAAGTCGGCTTACGGCTTCACCCAGTCGAAGCGCACGGGCGACGACGTGGAGGCGATCAACAAGCTGTTCGCGCCGGAATTCCGCAACCGCCTCGACGCGATCATCTCGTTCGGCCACCTGCCGAAGGACGTGGTGGCGAAGGTGGTGGACAAGTTCGTCCTGCAACTCGAGGCGCAGCTCGCCGACCGCAACGTCACGATCGAGCTCTCGGACGAGGCCCGCGAGTGGCTGGTCGAGCACGGCTACGACGACGCGATGGGCGCCCGCCCGATGGCCCGGCTGATCCAGTCGACCATCAAGACGCCGCTCGCCGACGAGGTCCTGTTCGGCAAGCTGAAGGATGGCGGCGCGGTCCGCGTCGTCGTGCGCAAGCCCGAGGACGGCGACGCCAAGGCCGGGGCCAAGGACAGCCTGGGCTTCGACTTCCCGGCCGGCCCGGTCACGCCCAGGCCCGAGAAGGACGTGACCAACGCCGCCAAGCGCCACAAGCGCGCCAAGCCCCGCACCGCCGCGCGGAAGAAGACGCCGAAGGACAACAAGGGCGGCGGCGGCAGCTCGGGCGGCGGCGTCCGGACCGTGCCGAAGGTGCCACTCGTGCGCGCCTAATGGTGTGCAGGCCGGCCGGCGGCCTTCCGGACTAGGTTCCGCCGGTCTATGACCGCCGCGACGCGAACGCGCCGCGGCGAGGAGGCGCCCGATGACTGAAGATCTGCACGAGGGACCCTTGTCCCCCGTCGCGCAGCCGGCGCCCCCGAAGAAGCTGACACGGCGCGAGGAGCGCCGCCGGCGTCGCCAGCGGCGCCGGCGCGGCGAGGAGCTGCTCGCCTGGGTGCTCGTGCCGCTGATCTGCTTCGGCATCTACTGGGGCGTGAACGCGGGCTTCGACTTCTTCGGGACGTCGCCGGGCCAGGTCTGGGACCAGCTGATGCAGGTCAAGACGATGATGGAGAAGCGCTCGCCCCCCCAAGGCGCGCGCGGGTAGAGGCCGGCGCGACCGGGCCGAAGGCGTTCCCTGCCCTCGCCCTGAGATGCCCGCGCGCGCGGGCCTCGAAGGCGGGTTGCAGGGAGCGCGCGGCCGGCTGGAGGGCGCCTTCGCGGCTGCGGCGCAGCACTTCAGGACGAGGTCCCGCGTCGGATCGTCCGGGGCGGAACGGCTCGGGCGTCGCCGCGGTTCGGAAAGCGCGCCTCGCGGACGAAGCCCAGGACTTGCCTCCAGCACTGGCCCATGCGCTCAGCCCGACGACCCACCCGACGCACCTTTCTCGCCGCCACGCTCCTGGCCGCGCCGGCCCTGCGCGCCGCCGCGCGTGGCGGGACCGTGGTGATCGTCGGCGCGGGCTCGGCCGGCCTCGCGGCCGCGGCCGCGCTGCGGGCGGCGGGCCAGAGCGTCACGCTCGTCGAGGCGCGGGATCGCATCGGCGGCCGCGCCTTCACCGACAGGACCCTGGGCCCGGACTGCCCCTTCGATGCCGGCGCCGAGTACATCCACTGGGCCGAGCACAATCCCTGGGCCCCCATCGCCCGGGCCGCCAAGGTGCGCTTCGCCCGCGAGGAGGGCTGGGCGCGCACGCTCACGATCGACGGCCGGCCGGCCACCGAGGCCGAGAAGGCCGGCCGGCGCGCGGGCTTCTCCGGCCTCGACGCGCTGCTCGCGCCGAAGGGCGGCGATCCGTCCCTGGCGGAGGCCGCCCGAGCCGGCGGTCCGAATACCGAGCAGGCCGCCGCCGGTCTGAGCCGGCTCTCCCTGGGAGAGGACCCCGAGCGGGTCTCGGCCGCCGACTACGACCGGCTCTGGTCGGGCACAGACCTGTGGGTGGACGGCTACGGCGACTTGGTGGCGCGGCATTTCGCCGATCTGCCGGTGCGGCTCGCCTGTCCGGTGCGCGCGATCGACTGGTCCGGCCGGGAGGTCCGGGTGGAGACGGCGCAGGGCATCCTCGCGGCGGCGGCGGTGATCGTCACCGTGCCCGTGGGCGTGCTGAAATCCGGCGCCCTCCGGTTCGTGCCCGGACTTCCCGACGGCCCGCGGGCCGCCCTCGAGGGGCTGCACATGGGCGCCTACACCAAGATCGGCCTGCGCCTCGACCCGGCGCGGATCGACGCGGCGGCGTTCGGCGATGCGGTCTCGATCGCGACCGGCGGCCCGACGCTCTACTTCGAGATGGGGCCGTTCGGCCGATCCCTGGCGGTGGCCAATCTCGGCGGCGACCTCGCCCGCGACCTGTGCCGTGCCGGCGAGGCCGCGGCGGTGGCGCTGGCCACCGAGCGCCTCGGCGCTATCCTGGGCGAGACAGCCAAGGGGGCCGTGCTGGCGGGGCGGCTCGCCGGCTGGTGGACGGATCCGCACGCCTGCGGCTCGTACTCGGTCGCCGCGCCCGGCCACGCGGCGGCCCGCGACCGCCTGCGCGAGCCGGTCGGCGGACGGGTGTTCTTCGCCGGCGAGGCCCTGGCCGGCGGCGGGGCCATGACGGTCGGCGGTGCGACCCTGGACGGCGAGCGCGCCGCCCGCGACGTGCTGAAGGCGCTCGGCGCGTGATCGCAGCGGCCGCCTGAGATCCGAACGGACGGACTCGGCCGTCCCCCTTCAGCCGAGCACGGCCTGGCGCTGGACCGGCGCGACCGGCGCCGTGACGGGCGCGCGGCGCCGGATCGCCGCGACCGCCAGGGGCTCCTCGCGCCCCCGCAGGGTGTGGGCCCCGAGATCCTCCGCGACGAGATCCTCCGGCAGCGGGCCGAGCCGCTGGAGAAGATCGGCCGAGACGAGGACGTGGACCCCGAGGGTCTTGGACAGGGCCTCCAGCCGCGCGGTCGTGTTCACGACATCGCCGAAATACGCGATCTTGTGCCGCTCAAGCCCGATCTCGGCGGTGACCACCGGGCCGCAATGGAGCGCGGCCCGGAATTCCGGCACCTGTCCGAAGCGGCTCCGCCAGGCCTCGGCGTCGTCGGCGAGGCGCGCGGCGAAATCGAACACGCAGCGCAGGCAGGCGGCGTCGCGCAGGCCGCGCTCCATCGTCCAAGTCACCAGCGCCAGATCGCCGATATAGTCGTCGATGGAGCCCCGGGCGCGCGAGACCGGCAGCGCCAGCGCGTTGAACACCTGCCCGAGATAGGCCTGGGCCTCCCGGTCGCCGTAGCGGTCGGCGAAGCGCGTCGAGCCGGTCACGTCGAGGAACAGGAAGATCCGCTCCTCGCTGATCGGCCGGTGGTATCGGCCGATCAGCAGGTTGGCGAAGACCCCCGGCCCGATCAGGTCGCGGACCCGGAAGACGAAGACCGCGAGGGCCGAGATGCCGAGCGCGTAGAGCAGGCCGGTATCGGTCATCAGCATCGCGTTCCGCTCGCTGTACATGAAGCGGAACAGGCGGTTCAGAACGGTACTGGCGACGGCGTTCCCGACGACGATCAGCCCGATGTAGAGCGCCACGGTGGCGACCAGGAACAGCGGCGTGGCGAGTTGCCGGATGCGCTCGCGCAGGTCGGGGGCCAGGAGTCGCCGCTCGTAGAGCAGGATCGGCGTGCCGATGATCGCGCCGCGGATCGCCGCGCCGGTCAGCGGGCCGACCTCGAAGATCGCCCCGTAGAGCAGGCCCGCCAGGGCGCCCAGGCCGGGCGCCACGACGTAGAACCAGGGTGGGTTGAAACGCATCGGCGCGTCCTTCACCCCTCGCGCGAGCCGCCCGGCGGCCCTCTAATCCAGCCGGAGTGCGTGGACCGAGAACAGCCCCTCCGGATCGGTCCAGACCCTGAGCCAGGTCCAGCCGGCCCGGTCCGCCAGCGCCCGGAAGGTCTCGACCGTGTACTTGTAGCTGCTTTCGGTGTGGATCGTCTCGCCTTCCGCGAACGCGAACGTGTCGGGGCCCACGCGGACATCCTGCGCGTCCCGGGCGACGAGGTGCATCTCGATCCGCGACGCTTGGCGGTTGAACACGGCCCGGTGGGCGAAGGCGTCGAGGTCGAAGCGGCCGGCGAGCTCCCGGTTGATCCGCGTCAGCAGATTGAGGTTGAAGGCCGCGGTCACGCCGGCGGCATCGTCGTAGGCCCGCTCCAGGGTCGCGGTGTCCTTCACGAGGTCGACGCCCACGATCAGGTGGGCCCCCGCCCCCAGGATCCGCCCGAAGCGGCGCAGCAGATCCTCGGCCTCGGCGGGCTCGAAATTGCCGATGGTCGAGCCCGGGAAGAATCCCGCCCGCGGCAGGCCGTCGAGGCTGCCGGGCAGGTCGAAGTCGCGCGTGAAATCGGCCACCACCGGCTCGACCCGCAGGTGCGGCAGGTCCGCCTTCAGGGCCTCGGCCTGCGACCGCAGGAACGCGCCGGAGACGTCCACCGGCACGTAGGCGGCCAGCGTGTCGAGATGCCGGAGCAGGCGGCGGAGCTTCACCGTCGAGCCGCTGCCGAACTCCACCAGGGCGGCGTTGGCCGGCAGCAGGGCCGCGATCTCCGGTCCGCTCCTGTCCAGGATGCCGATCTCCGTGCGGGTCGGGTAGTATTCCGGCAACCGCGTGATCGCCTCGAACAGGTTCGATCCGGCCGCATCGTAGAAGTATTTCGGCGACAGCGCCTTCTGCGGCCGGGACAGGCCCGCCCGCACGTCGTCGAGGAAGGCGAGCGCGGCCGATTCCGGCGCAGATGTCTCCAGCGCGACCGGCGCCGCGTCGGGGAAGGTGGGCTTGACGGTCAAGATGGCCTCCGGGGCGCGTCAGGCGGCGTCGGCGAGGCGCAGGCCGGTGAACTGCCAGCGCTGGTGCGGATAGAAGAAGTTGCGGTACGGCAGGCGCGCATGCCCGTCGGGCGTGGCGACGGACGAGCCGCGCAGCACGAACTGGTTGGCCATGAACTTGCCGTTGTACTCGCCGAGCGCCCCCGCGAGCGGGCGGTAGCCCGGATAGGCGAGGTAGGCGCTCCGGGTCCATTGCCAGACGAGGCCGAACGCGTCCGGCATCTGGCCGTCCCGGGCCGCGACCTCCCACTCGAACTCGGTCGGCAGGAAACGGCCCGCCCAGCGGGCATAGGCGTCGGCCTCGTAGTAGCTCACATGGGTGACGGGCGCGTCGAGATCCACCGGGCGCAGGCCGCCCAGGGTCATGGTGGTCCAGCCCTCCCCGTCCCGGCGCCAGTAGCCCGGCGCCTCCCAGCCCTCGGCCGGTCCGGCATACCAGCCGTCCGAGAGCCAGAGTTCGGGCTTGGCGTAGCCGCCATCCTCCATGAAGGCGAGCCACTGGCGGTTCGTCACCAGCGCCCGGTCGAGGCGGCCGGCCGCGATCAGCGTCTCGTGGCGGGGCGACTCGTTGTCGAACGAGAACCCCTCCCCGGCGTGCCCGATCCACGCGACGCCCCGGTCCAGGCGGATTTGGCCGGGCACTTGGCCGGGCACCTGCCCGGGCCCCTGGCCGGGCCGCGCGGCGGCCGCGGGGAAGCGCCACGCCGGGTCGTAGGCGGGGCCGAGCGGATTCTGCGCGAAGGCGTGGAGGATGTCGGTGAGCAGCAGCTCCTGGTGCTGCTGCTCGTGGTAGAGCCCGATCTCCAGGATCGGCAGCACCGCCTCCAGCGCGCCCTCGGAGGCCTGGCCCAGCAGGGTCTCGACGGCCCGGTCGACATGCGCCCGGTAGGCTGTGACCTCCGCCATGGTCGGGCGGGTGATCAGGCCCCGCTGGATGCGCGGCTGACGCGGGCCGGCCGCCACGTAGTACGAGTTGAACAGGTAGTGCAGTCGCTCATCGTAGATGGCGTAGCCCGGCAGGTGCTCGCGGAGCAGGAACTGCTCGAAGAACCACGTCACATGCGCTCGGTGCCACTTGGTCGGGCTGGCATCGGCCATGGACTGGACCTGCTGGTCCTCCGCGGAGAGCGGCGCGGCGCGGCGCTCGGTCTCGCCCCGGACGTGGCGAAAGGCGGCGATCCAGGCCGTCCGATCGATCGGACGGGCCGTCACGGCGGGCGGCGGGAAGGCCGCCTCCTGTTCGCGCGCCTCGTCCGGGCGCAGTGCGGCCGTCGCTGCCATGACGAAATCCCCTTTTTCGGGCGTGACCCGGAACCCTTTCCTGGGCCCGGGGTCAGCGCGCAGAAGATATGTCCTTGCGAGGGTCCGACAACCTCTGCAGGAGAGTCTGCCTCGCTGACCGGACCGTCGGGCTCTTCGCGCCGGCGGCACGGCGGTTAACAGAACGCTTGGGGATCGCGCGTCTTTCTGTCGCCGCAGTGAGGCCGCTTTAACCCTCGCCGCCGAGATTTTAGGACGCTCGTCGTGGAGTCCGGGTTTCTCTCATGCGGATCGATCTGATGGCCGGGGCCAGCCTGTCCGCCGCCGCGTTGCGCGTCGCCACCGAGCCGACCATCCTGGTCTTCGATTCCGGGCTCGGCGGCCTGACCGTCCTCGACGCCGTGCGGCGCGCCCGCCCGGATGCCCGCTACGTCTATGTCGGCGACGATGCGGCCTTCCCGTACGGGCGGCTCAGCGAGGCGACGCTCATCGCCCGTGTCCTGACGGTGATGGAGCGGCTGGTCGCGGTCCACCGGCCCGACCTCGTGGTGATCGCCTGCAATACCGCCTCGACCCTGGTTCTGCCGGCTCTGCGCCAGCGCTTCTCGACGCCCTTCGTCGGCGTGGTGCCGCCGATCAAGCCGGCCGCCGAGGCGACACGCTCGCGGCTCGTGTCCCTGCTGGCCACGCCCGGAACGGTGGCGCGGTCCTATACCCGCGACCTGATCGCCACCTATGCCGGGTCCTGCACGGTGACCCTGGTCGGCTCGCAGAACCTCGCGGGCTTCGCCGAGGCCGAACTCGCCGGCACCCCCGTGGACGATGCCGCGCTCGCGGCCGAGATCGCCCCGTGCTTCGTGACCGAGGCGGATGGACGGCGCACCGACGTGGTCTGCCTCGCCTGCACCCATTACCCCCTGCTGCTGCCGCGCCTCGAGGCGCTCGCGCCCTGGCCGGTGACCTGGATCGATCCGGCCCCCGCCATCGCCCGGCGCGTCGTGCAGCTGATCGGCCCCGTCCCGCGCGAGGCGGACCGGCACGGCTCCGCGCTCGGCGCCTTCACGGCCGGAACCTGCCTGACCGCTCCCCTGCGCACGGCCCTCGCGGCCCGCGGGATCGGCGAGGTCGGGGTCGAGGCGATCCCGCTGCCGATGCAGTAGGGCCGCGCCGGGGGTGATCCGGTGTCTACGGGGCCGCTCCGTCTGTCACGATCCCGAGCCGCGCCCGGGCGGCTGGGACCGCCTTCCCGGCGGCGCTGAGCGCGCAGGGCGACGCGACGGCCATCGCTCGCCGAGGCGCGGCGTGACCGGGGCGCCGCGGTGGCCGCCCCGGATCAGGCCGGGGCGGCGCCGGCGGGCGGCGCGTCGGACAGGCCCGTCACGGCAGGCGGGGCGCGTCCGCCATGACCGCCCCCTTGCCCGGTTCCGCGGCGGCGTCCGCCTCCGTCGGGACGATCAGGTGGACGAACAGCATCCCGGCCGCGACGATCAGCGCGAGCGCCACGATGCGCCACGTCTCGAGGATCGGTTCCCGCGGCGGCGCAGGCATCTCGCTCGGCATCGTTCCCGCATCCCTTCCTCTGTGAACCCGGATGGGACACCCGGTGAGTGAACGCTTCGTAAAGCCGGCCCGGCTCGCCGGCTTCGGCCGGGATCCGCATGGGCCAGGACGGCGCGGATCGGCGGTGCGACGTCGCACAGACGGGGTCGCCGCGGGCGCGCGCTTCGCTGGCGCCGACGCAAAAAAGCCCGGCACGAGGCCGGGCTCAAGTTCCCATTCTGCACGGGGGTTAGTCCATGAGGCCGGGGCAGGCTGCCCCGGCGCCATGTTCCGATCGCCAGAGGTGATCAGAAGTCGCGCTGGACGCGGAAGCGCACCTGCGAAACCGAGTCCTGCGTCGCGGTGCGGACCGCGAAAGTGCCGTTGTTGATGCCGGCGACGTTGGCGTAGGCGGTCGGGCTCTTGTCGAGTTCGATCGCCCGGCCGCTCTTCAGGCCGATCTGCGTGTAGAAGGCCTCCACGCCGATATCGAGGT
>CAXDNE010000090.1:0-24045 GCA_963990595.1 uncultured Methylobacterium sp. | reverse complement strand
GCACGGCCTTGCGCTTCTCCATCTTGGCGCGGTGGCGGCTCGCGTCGTCGCTCATGCAGGGGCTCCAGGATTGGGGGCTTGCGGTTTCACGATGAGGGGCAGCCCGGCGACGGTGAGCACGACCCGGTCGGCCCGGGCGGCGAGCCGCTGGTGCAGGCGGCCGGCCTCGTCGCGGAAGCGGCGGGCGAGGGCATTGTCGGGCACGATCCCGAGCCCGACCTCGTTGCCGACCAGAACCAGCGGTCCCGGCGCCCGGGCGCAGGCGGCGAGCAGCCGCTCCGCGGCCTCCGCCAGGTCGGCCTCCGCCAGGATGAGGTTGGTGAGCCAGAGGGTCAGGCAATCGATGAGGACGGGCCCTTCGGACGCGGCGACCGCCTCCGGCAGGGCGAGGGGGACGTCCCGGGTGCGCCACGCGCCGGTGCGCCGGGCGCGGTGCTGGGCGATGCGCGCGACCATCTCGTCGTCGAAGGCCTGGGCGGTGGCGAGATAGAGCCACGGGCCGGGGCAGGATTCGATCAGCCCCTCCGCGTAGGCGCTCTTGCCGGACCGCGCTCCGCCGAGGACGAGGGTCATGCGAGGGGGGGGCTGTGGCATGTCCCTCCATCGCCGCAACCCGGCCCAGGGTCAAACCTGGATCCCGCGGCGCTTCGACGGTTGCCGGCCGGCCCCGCTCCGACTATAGAACCCCGGCCTAGCCCAGTGCGCCCTTCGTCTAGCGGTCCAGGACGTCGCCCTTTCACGGCGAAAACACGGGTTCGATTCCCGTAGGGCGCGCCAATAAAATCAAGCACTTAGCTTGTGTCGGCTGTGGGCATGTCCAACAAATGTCCCATAAACGCACCTAGACAGCGGTGGACTCTATGCCGCCCGCACCGGAGCGCGAGCGGCGTTCGTGAGGGGCGGAAATGAACCGGCAAAGTCGGCCCGCCATTCTCAGACGCGTCGGCATTGGCGGGATCCGTGCCGACCTCCACGCCCGCCCGAGGCGTCATGGCAATGAGCTGTCGGAGCGGGCGTGGACGCCAAGGGGGTAACTTAACCTTACCCCCCTTGCAGCCGATCCGGAAGTCAAACCGGGAAATGCCGGGTTTGTCGGCAATAACCTGCCCGTCCGTCAGGTTCTGCGGTCCGCGATTTCGGGGAGCGGGTTCCCCGAAAATGCCCTCCACAGCGGCATTTCTGACGCAAGTGCCTGATACCTCAGGTTATTCGGCTTCCCCCGAATAACCTGAGCGCCACACAGGTTTTGCTGCCTTCCCTTAAAACACGATTGGTTATGGGCATGGCCCACAATAAGCCGCCCGTGCACCCGCACAGGTACGAGCACCGGCTGCGGCGTGAGGCCGAGAAGGGCGTAGATCAGGCGCATAGCGTGCCCTCCGCGATCCGCATCAGGTCCAGCGCGAGGCCCATGGCCATCTCGTCCATGCAAACCTCGCTGTTCTTGACCTTCAACCGCAGTTCGAGGGCCAGCTCCTCAGTCGGCCAGAGCCGGCCGAGGCAGGCGGCTTTGGCCAGCACGTCGGCCATCCCGGCAGACTGGAAGCCGAGGACGCGTGTTCGAGCGACACAGGCGGCCCGCATGGTCCCGTAGCTCGGAAGGCTGAGGTCGTCCGTATCGGTCTCCTCGTCGAGGATCGCGTTGATGCGGTCGTGCTTTGCGATCAGCCGAACAAGTTCGGGCGAGACAGCGGACACGACAGGCTGCGGCGAGCCGGAAGGGAGGGCCATGACGGCCCCTCCTGTAAGCGGAGCGGCGAGGATGGCGCCGAGGGCGGCGCGGCGGGTGGAAGCGGTCATAAGCCCCTCCCTTTCCACTCGCACCCGACCGTGCTGAGCACGAGGGCAGCGCGCGACGAAGCCGGAGGCTCATCATTGCCGTGGAACTGCGCGCCACCATTGGCGACGGGCACGTAGTCAAAGGCACGATCCTGCCCGCTGATCTGGCCGATAAACGGCAGATTGAAGCGCATGACCGGGTCACGACCACGGTGCCGCTCCCACTGCAGCCAGCGGCGCTCGTACTCCAGCCAAGCGTCGTAGCTGTCCAGCAACTCGTGGGTGATGGGCTCGGCTACCGCGGACGGGGCACCGATCAGGGCCACGCCGCCGCCGATGAGCGGAAGCGTGGTGAGGCCGCGGAGGAAGCCGCGACGGGATGCGGGGCCACTCATGCCTGCCCCCGTTGGGCGCGGAACGCCTCTTCCCATCGGGCCTCGATCTCCTCGCCGAGTTGTTCAAGCGAGTGACCCACGACCCAGAGGGCGCCGGGCTCAATCATTGAGGTGCCAGCGCCCAGATTTCGGAGGACATGCCCCCAACGGGCGACGTTGCGAACGCTGTCTTCCATCTCCGACAGCGTTGAGAATGCGGGGTTAGCCGTCCTCATGCCTGCACTCCCTTTACGGAGAGCACGGCCACGGCGAAGGCATGCAGATCGCGGTGGCGGGCTTGCAAAGCCTCGCCGCGTCCGGCCTGGACGGCACGGGAAACGGGGCCGCCGCTGGCGATGATGACGGGGCCCGACTGCCGGCCGAGCCCCTGGACTAATAAGGGCTGCGGGCTGCGACGGATGGGCTGAAGACTCAGCCGATCACCTTCGCTGGACAGGCGTAATAAGGGCGTGCGTGTGCTATGGGCACGGGTAGCCATGCCGCTCTCCATGACAGAGTGGTGGGGTTAGGGCCGGTTGGAAGCTTGCACCCTTCCGTCCGGCCCGGTTTTGTTGTAGCCACTTAAATATGCGGCTGTCAATTCCGGTGGATACAAAAAAGCGAGGGCGCCCTCCGGGGCGCGTCCACTCCGATGAATTCCGGATGCGTGTGGCGCCGGACTTCTTCGAGCCTATCGACGCGTGGCGCGAGGCTCAGCCCGACAAGCCCTCTCGCTCCGAAGCCATCCGCCGCCTTGTCGAGGAAGCCTTGAAGGCGAAGCGGTCCTGATAATGCCAAAGAACGAGCACAGACAGAGCTTTGAACTTAGCGCCGACGAGATCGCAGGATTTAGTCAGGCTCGCGATACTCTAGAAGGCGCATTGAAGAGTTTCGGTGTCGAGTTACCAGACCCTGCCTGCGCTGAAATATTCATGGCGACTCTTGTAGCGTTCGTATCGTACGGCGGACTTGATGGACCGACCCGCCGTTATTTGAAGGGGGTCATCAAACCCGAAAACATCGATCCAGACCGTCCGATGTCCATCACTTATAAAACCTCGCGTCCAGAGCACAGCTAATCAGTCAAGACATCTCAGGCATCGCAGGATTAGGCTACAATGCGCTACGCCCTCGCCGTTGTCGTGATGCTTACCGCCGGCTCTGCCTCTGCTGCGCAGTGGTCGCAACACCCTGATCTCAGCCGTGAACAAGTGCCGATGGCGGATAACCCCGACGAAGGTCCGTCAGGCGATAGGACGGCGAAAGGCTACTTTGAGCGCCTAGACCGGCTAGGCTTTGCCTGCGATGCAACCGACACTGCGCGACGCCACGTCACGATTGATTGCCGGAACGAGCGAGGCAACACCATCGCCTATCGCGGCCAGTTCGTCGGCGCCGGCTATCTTCAAATCCAGTCGGCCACGGTGGACGGCCGCCCCCTGTCGAAGCCGGCTTTGGTCAACCATCAGACGAGCGTATGGAACGGGGAGCTTCGGTCCGCTCCCCGCTAAGCTGACGGTCAATAATCAGGCCAACGCACTCTGCGCATTCTCAAGCGCGAGCCCGTGCATCCGGTCGAAGTGACCTTCTATCATGCGCCCGGCCTCACGGACGTTCCGCGCTTCGTGGATCGTCGTGTTGGTGTTGAAGGTCTGATGCACTGCCTTGCTGGTGCTGCCGCCGTTGTTGGTGACGGAGTAGGCGGCACTCGGGGCCGGCTGCATCAGCTGCACCGGGTCGAAGTCCGGCATCTGCATCATGCGGGGTAGTCCCGGCACGTTGATGACCGGCGCCGCGCTCGATCCGCTGCTCCCGCCTGTCACCTCGATCTTGGGCGAGCTGACGTGGATCGAAGAAGCAGACGCGCGATCCGGAGACACGGGCGCGGCCTGCCGCTCGACCTCGCGCTCGGCCCTGTGATGGGTCTCGTGCTCGGTGGTGCGTTCGATCTCGCGTTGCGCCACTCCCGGCGCAGGCTGCCGCGCCAGCGGCATGATCGAGGCTTTCGGGTCGACCTTCTGCATCAGCGCGACCGCCGTGGCATTCTTGGCGCCGACCAGTGACGCCCACTCCTGCCGCAGACCGGCCGGACTCGCGCCACGCTGCCGGGCGAGGTTGGCCGCGATCCGGTCCTGCGTCTTCTCGTCGAAGAGATCCGAGCCCTTCAGGTCGAGCTTGCGCATCTGATCCCGCAGGGTGCTGCCGACGATCTGGTAGCGGCCGAGCGCCGAGGAATTCGGGTTTCCGGGCTGCCGGCGCATGTGGTCGCCGAGAGCCAGGATCTGGTCGAGCGTCATGCTCGTCAGGTTCTGCTCCTTGCCGCCGGACAGGTAGCGGCCATAGCCGAGCGAGGTGTTGTAGCCGCCACCGGGCTGCGTAGCCGTGCCCTCTGACCGGGCGATATGGTCCAGCACGTCCTTGTAGGCGCCGGGGTTGGCCGCGACCCCATCGGAGTGATCCCCGCGAAGCGCCCGCGCCGCGCGCCGGAACACGCCCCCGCGCTGGTCAGGCGTCGCATTAGGATCAGGCTTCCCGCCGAGGGCAGCCGGCGCGTGCCGCTCCCACCAGGTGCGGTTATCGGGGTGCGGCTGAGCCGAGGCGCCGGGCTGCAACGGATCGAAGCCGCCGATGGCACCGACGCCTGGGGTGCCTCCGGTGCCGCTGCCGGTGGTTTTCCCGGTGATCGCGTCTTGGATGACGCCGCCGAGCCCGAACCGGCCGGAGCCGATCAGCGCGGCCCATTCCTTCACGAACTTCCAGATGCTCGACTGCTCCAGCCAGCCATCGATCTTCTGAAGGACGTCCCACACGGCCTCGAAGCCGTGAGCGATGGCCGACACTCGACCGGCGAAGTCGTCCCAACGCTCCATGAAGCGCTTGCCGCCGTCGCTGGCGAACCACTCAATCATGGCGCGGATCTTGTCGGCCAGCCACACGACGGCATCCGAGATGCCGCGCATGACGTGCTCGACCTTCTCAGGGTTCGAGCGGATGAAGTCCTGAAACCGCTGCACGATGGCTTCCAGGGCCGGCGCGAGGCTGACCATCAGCTTATCGCCAAGGGCTGACAGCGTGGCCCCCAGTCGCGTGAGCGTGCGCTGGAACGCCATGGAGGCGTCGGTCGCCTCCTTGCTGTTGACGCCCAGCGACTTCGTGAGGCTGTCGTACTCGGCCCGGTAGCGGTCGATCTGGTCGATGTACTTGGTCAGAAGCGCATAGTTCTCTTCCGAGATGCCGGCGAGGGCAGCCTCTCTAGACCCTGCATCGTAGCCGTGGCCCTGGAGGATCCGCACCGTATCCAGCAACTGATCCGCTTTGTCCTTGGTCATGTTCACGCCAAGGCCGGCGACGAAGCCTTTGACGCCGCTGTTCTCGCGCATCGCCTTCGTGAAGCTCTCGACGGCAGCGACCGCCTGCTCCGACGTGCCGCCCACTTGCTTGAAGGCATAGCCGAGACTGTTGAGGCTCTGGACGGAGGCACCCGTGCGCGCGGACACGAAGCCGAGATGGTCGAAGGACTGAGCGACCCGGTTGACCGCGTAGCCGATAGCGGTTGCCGCCGCCGTCGCGGCTAGGGCCATCTTCTCGACGCCAGCAACGAACGCCTTGTTGCGCTCCTCACGCTTCTGCGCGGCTTCCTTCTCGGCCTTTTCTTTGGCCTGAGCAGCGGCCAGCGCGTCCTTGGCCTCCTTCAGGTTCGTCTCCCGCGTGAGCTTGGCGATCTCCTCTTCGGTCTTGGCGCCGGCCCAGCGGGCGTCCTCGATCCGCTTCTCGGCAGCCTTCACGGCAGCTTCGTAATCGGCAATCGACTTCTTGGCCGTGTTAAGCGACGACGTGTCCACGTCGAACCCGAGCGCGACCGCGAACGATTGGATCCAGTTGTCTGCCATGACTTGCCCCCCTTAGTGCTTGTTCGCGTCTTCAGCCTGCGCTTGCACTTTCTGCGCAACCGAAGCGAACATTGCCGCCATCTCCAGAAGCGCGGCCCCCTCTAAGCCTCCGGCGTGTATCCAACATGAGAGCACCGACAGGGCGACGGTTCCGGCGGTGTCATCATCGGCCGTCAAGCCCTTAAGCCGGAAGCCCACATGCGCGCCCTCGCGTGCGGCAAGGTATTCCTCCGAGTTCAAAAAGGTCTGTTCGGGATCATGCATAGGCGGTGCCTCTCTCAGTAGCCCGGCAGCGATATTCCGCGCTGCGCGTAGGCCGGCGGAACCGTACCTTCCGCAGTCGTGACCGCGACGAAGTTGGTGTAGAAGGGCTCGCCGCGCGTATCGCCCTCGTGTCCGACGTAGAAAACCTTGTAGGTGCCATCGGCCGACAGCGCCCCATACTGCGCGAGCAACCTATTGTTCGGATCGCCGCCGAGGCTTGGGTCGATTTCGGCTTGCTGGATCGAACGGTTGTCGATTTTGACCGTGGAAGTCGGGACGATCAGGCCGTTGAGAAGACTGCGCCCCTCGATACCGCCGATGGTCTGGACTGCCTGCCCGATCAGACCGGTTTTGCCGCTCAGGACGATGGCGCCGCCCGGCTTCGCCTTGTTGTTGGTGACAACCTGAAACACCCCGTTCTGGATAGACCACGAGGTTTTCGTGGCATTGCACGTCTGGCGCAGCCAGTCTTTCGCCATTCCGTGAAGGGCCGCACCACGCGGGAACTTGGTCTTGGACAACTGCTCCTTGTCGATGTAGCCGACCTGAACGCCCAGTTCCTTCAGCGCATCGGCGCAGACCATCACGCGATCATAGAAGGTGTGCCCAGCCGACAGGGTCTTGTTGACGACGGCGAAATTGCGCGGCTGGCTGCTGTCGGTCGCGAGGATCGCCAAGTAGCTGTCGGGGTCCATCACGTCGTCGCGCATGTTGGCGCGCACCTGTCGGACCTGCCCCTTGAACAGCACATGCACGGGGCCGTCGCCGTAGCCAGCCGACAGCGTGATTTGCTTGCCGGTCATCAGCGACGCAGCAACGCTACTCTGCGAGACGTTGAAGATGTCGACCCGCAGGACGTTCGGCGTGCTCGCGTCCTTCTGCTGCGTGCGGAAGCGGATCCGGAGCCCGGGGCCTTGCCCCTTACCATCCGCGATGTCTTCGGGGATTGTGCCGTCGTACAGCCATGTCCGGCCGCCCTCGATGGCGACTTGGCATTTTCTCAAGTACAACTGAGACATGGCGTGATCCTGTATTGGTGCCCCCGGCACGTCGTGCGCGCCGGAGGCAGTCTCGAAGGACGCAGGCTCTGGAGAAGGAGCCCCGCCCTGTGCCGCCGGTTACTTCGAGAGCGCCACTCAGCGGCTTGGCGCCGTGCGGGTGAAGCTCGAAAGCCCCGCACTAGCCGCGCGCCCGATCCTCCCCGCCCTGGCAAGGGAGCCGGTCACAGCGCGACATGAGTGTCCGACTAGACCGCATCCGGCATAGGGATCACGGCATCCGGATCGTGTTGCAGCCGCGCAATCGCACCAGCCCAAGGGCAGGGCGGAAGCGCGCTGGCATTCGTGGGGAAATGCAAAGCCCGCATGTAGTCCGGCGGACCGTCACCGGGCCTCTGCACGTTCAAGGCGTTGCCGAGCGCGCGCTGTAGCTGAAGGAACCGCTCGCGTGCTTCCCCAAGAGCGTTCGCGACGGCCAGCGTAGCCGGGTCGGTGTGGATCACCTTCGTTACGCAGTCGTTGACGGTCATCCCCGCCCAGGAGGTGCGCTGCTCAAGCGCCGCAACATCCGCTTCGGCCTGCTTCAGCTCCGCGCGGAGTTTCGCGCGCTCGTCATCGAGCCGCTGCACCGTCACCTGCAATTCCTCGATAGGCGTTTCGGTAGGCGGCTCCTCACCGTTGAGCAGGTATTCGGTGCGCACACGCTGCCGCGCCTCGGCGTCTCGCTTTTTGCTGCTCAATTCGTCGAAGGCCCCATAGTAGGCGGTGTTCGCCTCGGTCTCTCGCTCGCGCAGGTCGGCAACGATCTTTCGGCGAGCAGTAAGGATGCCGTCGCGGCGGTCGCGTTCGACAATGGCGTCGGCCAGGGCCTGACGTTCGGGTGTACGGGTCGGCTCGGGAGCGGCCTTAGCCGCTCCCTGCCCGTGCTTCGGGGCGTTCATGTTCAATAGCCGTGCTTGATGCGGTCCGCGTGCGGGAACATCTCCTTGAACCGTTTTGCGTTCTCGGCGTCCTGCGCGCGGGTGCTCTGCTTCGACTGCCGGATGGCCTGCCGCGTGTGGCTGTCGAGGGCGAGCCACTGCCCTCGTTTGGCAAGCGCGGCATCCATGGCCGGGCTCTCCGACGCGGAACCGTCAATCCGCGCGTCCAGCTCGGCCAGCTTGTCCTCAGGAAGCTGTTCCATGAAGAACTGCAAGATGGTCTGAATGTCGTTGGTCGAATATGCCATTGATAGTTCCTTTCAGTATCAGCGGCGCTTGGTGTGGAGACTGATCCCGGTCCACGCCGCGATCTCGGCCGGTGATTTGTTGCCGCGGAAGGCTTCAACGAGGCGTCCAAGCCTAGCGCGTTCGATTTCGTAGCTTCGGCGAGCCAGAGCGGCATCCTGAACCACACAGTCGGCGCCGTTGCGGCCGACCGGAACCAAAGCAACGTGGTTCCCGCTGATACCCGTCATTTTGCCGTCGTAGCGGACACCATTGTAGGTGCCCGGGGTCATCACGGCCTTGTACCGGTACGAGGCCGAGAGTTGCTTCTGGGTGTTGCTTTCGATCCCATCGATAGCCAGACGGGTCCAGCACGAAAGGTCGGCACGCAGGAAGGGCGCGCCCCACTTCACGTTGGAAACGGCGCCGACCGTGCTGAGATGGTCGTGATCGTCGGCCGAAACCGGCGTGTGGTTGTACAGCAGCGGCTTGCCGTCGAAGCTGGCCGCCGCCTTCTCCAGCTCAGCCGGGTCGCGCAGCAGGTGGTAGACCTTGCGCGGGTCCAAACCGAGCGCGCGACTATCGGGGATCTCTTCCCCATAGTACGGGCACACGTTCGACATCGAAATCGGGGTCTGCGTGACCCGCAGGTGCCCGTCCGCGTCGTAGGCGCGCGAGCTGGCATAGTCGAAAGCCAGGGCATCCTGAGATTTGCGCATGTTCAGGCTCCCGGCGGGTTCCAAGGGAGGAAGTTGGAGAGCGGCACGTCGGAGGGCTTCTCCGTGGGTGCGTGCAGCTCGATCACCCCGCCGTCCGCCGGGTTGCCGGTGACGGCAGAGGCCGGCGCCCAGGACGCGGACATAAGGTCCACCGGCTGGACGATCATGAAGAACCGCTGATCGTTCGCCACGCCCGTGTAGGAAGCAGCAGGCCAGCGACGGCAGGGGCGACCGTCAATAATCAGGGATTGTGCCGAGTAGAGGCAGACGCGATAACCCATAACCAGTCCCTCACTCACGAATATTGCGGCGCAGGATCACGTACTGGATCGCCCGGCGATATTGTCCGGTGTCGATGAGGGGCTTCTCGCCCGTGCGGCCCCGTGCGCGACGCGCTTCCAGCGTCCGCTCGGACAGGGGTGCGAAGGTGCCGTCCGTGATCTCCCGTTGGACCGCGGCGACGCCGAGGAGGCCGATGGCGTGCAGGGCCTTCTCCGGGGCTTCGAGGTCGCCGAGAAACGCTTGCTCGGCCGCCTTCTTCAGCCGCGCGGCAGCCTGCTGGCGGATGCTCTCGATGCCCGGCACGAGATGCGGCCGCTGCGGGATGTGCTGATCCGGGGCGCCAAACTCGCTGAGGTAGCCGATCACCGCGTTGCTGATCGGCTTCTCGCCTGCCTCGGCCGCGTGCATGCTATCGCCGGGGATGCCGATGGCCGCGCGCTTGTTCAGCTCCCGCAGCACCGCCCGCGCGAACGGGTCGAGCTTGCCGGGCTTCATGGTGAGCTTGGAGGTGATGCCCATGGCGCACCCTCCTCAGTACAGGATCTGCACAGTGGGAGCCGGGCTGCTCTGCGCACCCGAAACGTCGGCATCGACCACGGCCAGACGATCAAATCGCGTCCCGCCTCCTGCGCTCTGATCGGCGACCGTGATACTGCCACCGCCGCTGAGTTTCAGCTTGACCGGGCCCGCCGCCGACACGAACGCGCCACGACCGGGCGGAACGGGCGTGCCGGGCGTGAGAGTCACCGCGCGCGTGTAGGCGCCTTGCCCATTCGGATCGGAGCCCGTGACCGGACTCTGTCCAGGGGATCCCAGGGTCACGGAGCCGCCAATCGCCGCGAAGGCGTTGAGGATACCCAGCCCAGTCAGGCGCGCGTACCGGGACGCCTCGCCGTTGTCCTCGATCACCGACGCTTCGTAGGTGTTCGTACCGTTGCTGAGCGTGACGGCGAGCGCCGTGCGCCCGCCAACTGGATCCTGCGGGGCGGCGTCCCTTCGAACGACTGTGACGGCATAGCCGGCGATGGAGCCGAGGGTCTGAAGCGTTGTCGGGGTCATGATTATATCCTCCCGAAGCGTCGGTTCGTGCGCGGGCCCGGCATCCTGGACCACGCCAAAGCTTCGGGCGTGATGATGAGCGGCTTAGGCTTGCTGCCGATCCCCACGACCGCGCCGGCTACGCTGTTCGCGAGGTCGTCGTGCGCGCCGGGTGCGTGGTCGATGCTGTCCCGGCCGCCGCGGGCCGTGCGGCGCTCCAGGGTGATGAGCTGCGTCACCAACGTCGGCACGTCGAGGAGATCCACCTCGCCGCTGTTCAGCTTCGGCAGCAGGTCGAGGTACAGCGCGCTCTTGGGCTTCTCGGCCGGCTCGTAGGTGATGCCGTGACGCTGGAACGCCTCCCGCGGCCACTCGCCCGCGTACCGGTCGCCGACCACCTTCTTCAGGTGGTAGCGCTTCAGCAGGTCTGAGAACTCCAAGACCACCGCCTCGGGGCTGAACGGCGCCTTCCGCTCGCGCACGGCGTCCAAGATGATGCGGTCGCCCTCACGGTGGCAGATCGCCATCGTCATCGAGTCCGAGGCACCGCCGGACGGGTCCGCGAAGGCGAAGTAGGAGACCTTCGACAGCGGCGCCCGCTCAACCACGCCGCGCGAGATCGCCGCCTCCACCACCTCGCGGGTGATGAAGCTCTCCACGTCGGATCGGAACTCCGCGAGGTACTCGGCCGAGGCGCTCGGGAGATCCCGCTCCAGGGCCTCGTCTATCAGCCGCTGCGGCACGCTCGGGTTCATGGTGCGGGTCGCCGCCCGCCACACCAGCACGGGCGCATCATCCCGCCCATGATGCCGCTGGAAGGCATCGTAGAGGGCGCCACGCCGCGCGTAGGGCGAGGAGGCGCACAGCATCATCCCGTTCGGGATCGTTGCCATAGCCGGGCGCAGGGCGTCCAAGATCTCATAGTCGGGGCTGGCCGAGGTGTCGGACGGCCAGAACGCCAGCTCGTCGCACAGGGCAGCCGCCAGCGTGCGCCCGCGAACTGCACGGTAGGAGGAGGTCCCGACCTCGATGGTGACGCGGTTTTTGAGGTCGAACTCGTCGGCCGTCTCACGCTCGATCATGCGGGCGAGCATCGGCACCTCGGTCAGCAGGCCGCGGATGTACCGGAAGATGGTCCGAGCCTGCCTGCGGTCGGTGGCGATGATCAGGATGGTCGCCCGCTCACCGGGGGCGAGGTACTGCCGGTAGTCCCGGAAGCAGGCGAGGTAGACCGCGATCAGAGCCAGCACGAAGCTCTTGCCGGCCCGGCGCCCGCAGATGAGCCATGCCTCGCTGTAGGCGGCCTCAGGAGCCTCAGAGCGGCCCGTACAGGCCCGGAAGGTGGTCGCCTCGGCCTCGGACAGCGGCAGGCCGAACAGGGCCCCTACGAAGCCCCTCCAAGCAGCCCAGGTGTCGGCATCCTTGAACCAGGGCCCGAACAGCTTCGAGTCGGACATGGCCTGAAGCAGGTTCATGCCGCGCGACCCTCGATGTAGCTGGAGAGGTCGGGGGTGATGTCCCGAGGGCGACGCCTCAGACCGATAGCCTCCAGCAGCCGGCGGAGGTTGCCGGAGGTCCGGCTATAGAGGTCCAGGGCCTCGGCATCGGCCTCGCCGTCCGTGGCGAACCGCTCCTCCATCCGCTCCAGCTCGACGGTCAGTGTCGCCGCCCGGCGGATGATGGACTTCTCCGCAGCCGATACAGCAGCCTCGCCGCCGAGGTCGGACAGGTGCAGGGCCATGAGGTCCCGCATGCGTCGCGCCCACGTCGAGCGGCCGTCCACGTTCGCCAGCAGCGCCGTGCCGTTCGTGACGCGGCTCCGATGCGACGGCTTCTGTGCAGCAATGCTCGGGCTATCTGCCACCGATCCAACAGCCTTATCGGACATCTGTTGGACAAAGATAGTGCAGACTGCGCGCTAAGTCATTGTACGGGTTTGTGTTTGTTCGTTTTTCGCTGTCTACTTTATCGCCTTGCTAAAGCGACAGCAGGTCAGCGGCAGAAATTTTCGAGGTTTTGGCTGGTGTCGGCGCGTCCGATTTTCCCGTTAAATGTCGCGGGTGTCGCGGGTTGTCGCTACCCAAACTGTTTACCCCCCACACGCGCGGGCGCGGGAATAGGCAGTCAACCGGAAACGGGGCGACAACTAGCGACAAGTCGCGACACATCAGTCGCCGACCTGCCTACCGGCTGGGGTTTGAAGCTCGATACCCTCATAGCCGCGGGCGCGCCTACCTGAAGGCGAAGGTACCTTGTCCTTCTTCTTGAACCCGAGCTTGTCCATGCGGTCGCCGAAGCTGGTCAGGGTACCGGTCGGCTCATTGTTGAGCTTGGCGTACTCGCACCACGAGCCGAACAGCTCCTGCGAGGTGGCCTTCCGATAGGGGTTGGCCTGATCGACCACGCAGCACTCGTCGAGCCACTGGCTGAAGATGTCCTGCGCCGAGAAGTACTCCTCGGTGGCGGCCTTCACGACCTCGGGGCGGCTGAGCCCGTTGGCCTGCCAATCCAAGCAGCCGTCGATCATCCATCTCAGGATCGCGGGCCACTCGGTGCGAAGCTTCTCTTCGAGCTGCGGGTCGGGTCGTTCAGGCTTGCGAATGAAAGGGACGATGTTGAACCGGCGCCGGGCGGCATCATCGACGCTGCGAAGGGTCGGGCGGTGATTGCCGACGATGGTGAGCTTGAACGTCGGCGTGAACGTGAAGAAGTCCTGCCGCATGAAGCGGGCAGTGATCGGGTCGCCGCCAGTCAATTGCTTGATCCGAGCCTCTGCCCAGGCACGCCCCTCCTCCGTCTCCGAGGCCGTGACGAGGCGGGCGCCGCGCAGCATCGCCAGGTCAGTCGGGTGCTTATCGCCCTTCGAGGCCGTGAACGTGTCCATGGCTGCGGTGGTAGCGTAGGCGCCGAGGATGGCTGTGAGCACGTTCAGGAACACGCTCTTGCCATTGCCGCCCGGCCCGTACACGAACACGAGGGCGTGCTCGCGGGTGAGACCGGTCAGGCTGTAGCCGCACCATTGCTGCAGGAACCGGATGAGCGCGGCGTCGCCGCCAGTCGCGTCGTCAAGAAATCGCATCCACGTCGGGCAGTCTGGCGCTGCGGCCGGCGACACCGCCGTGAGCTTGGTGATCCGGTCTTCCCGGCGAGCGGGGCGCACCTCGCCCGTGCGCAGATTGACCGTGCTGTCCGGCGTTCCGAGCAGCCATGGGTCGGGATCCCAACCCTCAATAGTGACGGCGAAGGTCGGATCCGAACGGGCAAACCGCTCCACGCCCGACGCGAAGCTGACCTTGCTCACGATGAACTGGGTTTTGGCCGGCTCGCCTGCGCGCATCTCGCGGGCTAATTCGCGCGCCCACTGGAAGGCGACACCACAGCGGTTCGGGACCCAAGCCGCGCCCGTCCAGAGATGCCACTTGCCACTGTCGTGGCAGAACAGCAGCTTGCCGCTATGCCGTTCGGCGAACGTGCGGGCAGCCCAATCCTCGGTCAGCAACTCGGTGTTGCTGCCGGGGCGTTGGCCTTTGCGCTGCTGAAAGTCGGACAGGTTCAGGATGTCCTCAAGAGGTGATGACACCGCGGGCCTCCCTTCGTTGGAGTTCCTTGCGGGCGATGGAGCCGACGATCTTCGTCACCTCCTCGGGCGATAGCGGCGGCCGGCACCGGGCGACGTTCCAGGCCTGCACCAGCTCGTGCGTGACTACAGGGTCGACCCACCGACGCATCAGGAGCCCGCTGAGGCGTGACACGGCCGTGTTGCGTCCGCCTTCGGTGACACCCTCGGTGACAAGCTGGCGCCAGACGGACAGGTCGTGCGCCGCACCGCCATCCCCCGGTGGAGCGAGTGCCTTCACCAGCCATTCGGGCATGGCAGCCGGCGGCACCTCGTCGGGATGGTGGTCCACCGACCAAGCATAGTGCCGCCCGGACTCGTGCAGGCTCGGCGGGGCGACGACGTAGCCGCCCGCGCTCTTGATATCGAGCCCAGGGGCGAGGCCGCCGTTGCCGCCGACGCTGTTCTTGATCCGGACGCCCTCGGGCGCCCGGAAGAAGATGTGCTGGCCACCGCTGCCGGTGATAGCTCGCGTGGTTTCCGGCAGGGGCCCGTGCTGGGCTTCCAGAGCCTCCAGGCTCCCGTCACCGCCATGCCGAGGGTCCACGTCCAGCACGACCGTCCGACCTGTCGCCAAACCGACGTTGGCGAAGGGGGCGGTGGTGAACCAGTGCCGCACGATGTGCTCGTACGTCGTGGCACTGTTCACCCCGCTCGGGGCAAGCTTCGCCATTGGGTGCTTGCCGGCGTCCTTGCAGGCCGGGTTCCCGCAGGTGCAGATGAGGCGGCCTGCAGAGTCCTGGCGCATGCCGTGGAGCGGAAAGACCTTGGCTCCCCGGCTCGCGAGATAGAGTGCGGCGTCGAGAGTGTCGGTCATTCCGACACCCCCAGTTTTTGCTCGATGGTGCCGAGGATCCCGATCTGTCTCGCGCTCAGCGTGCGCCCGCATTCAAGCTGTCGGCAGACGCTGAGCAGGAAGCCGGCCTCCCATTCGTTGAGCCGGCCGGCGCTGGCGTTCTGGCACCGGAACACACGCTCCCGATAGGAACCCATGGATCGGGGACGGTAGGCCTGACGCCACGCGCCGGTATTGAACGGCGACGGGCCCGGCTGCGGCGCGTGCTCACGGTAGACCACGATTTCGCGCGGCCCCTCCGCGACGTGCGCGGCGAGATCATGCCAGTCGCATCCCTCGGCCCGAAGTGTGCGGGTGACGGCCGCCGCGACCGCAGCGACTTCTCCTTGTTGATCGCTGGCCAGCCTCGGGAGGAGCTTGGCGAGTCGAGCGGACAGAGTGGCGGAAAGCGCACTCATGCGCACCCTCCCCGCAGAAATGCTCGCGCCGCGACGCGGCCGGCAACCACTGCGATGACCAAGCCTTCGCGATCATAAATCGCCGTCAAAGCGTTGGCGGAATTGGGCCGGCGTGCTATCTGAAGGGTGTCGGTCTGCCGAGCGACATCTTCAGAGGGACGTGAGCGCCTGCCCGCGCTCCGTCCCTCAACTGCTTTATGGGCCATCGTTCAAGCAGCCTCCCTCTCCGAAACAGCTTCGGCTTCGCGCGCGCGCAGCCATTCGGCGTCAGCGGTCTCGCTGATCCGGACAGAGCGCCCGACTTTCATGATGCGCGGTGCTTTTCCGACCCGCGCGAGATTGTAGAACGAGGCTCGCGAGAGCTTATGGCGAGCGCACCACTCGGGAATTGTCAGCGACTGCATCTCTGCACCTGCCTTTGTCTGTGGCGGTGCAATTAAGAATAGGCAGATCTACTGCAGATAAAACTATGATAAGTCTGATGAAGAGCTTTTTTGTCCGACTTCCTCGTCATCCTTTTTGCGGCGGCCCATTTTCGCAGGCACTGCCTTCTCGATCCTACGAAAAACCGTTTCGGTGATGCGACGTCCCGGAAAAGCCTGACGCAGGAAGTCTCGCCTCTTCGCCTTCGTCATACTTTCCGTCACACTTTCCGACCGCAGCAGGCTGATCGCTTTGAGGATGTCGGCTTCCGAAATCGGTTTGGTCTCGGTCGTTGCTGCATCCGGCGATGGCTCGTCGTGATCCTGTGCGAGACTAGCCTGCGCGCTTAGATGCTTGATGAGTTCGTAGGGGATAGACACAATGATCAGCGAACTATGGCCGTTGAAACTCACGGTTCCACTGGATGAAAGAACATTGCGGCCCTCCGCTGTATTCCAGAACTGAGGTTCTATTCCTGCGGCGTATCCTTTGGCTTGATAGGCATAGGAAATCAAGTCTTGATTGATGAGGCCGTAATATAGCCTTTCGAGTCCTATCAAAGCGCGAATTTTCTCAAGCAAGTCCATGCCAATTGGCATTCTGAAGTATTCGAAACCGGCTGGCGGGAGAGGTGGCAGCATCGCTAGAAGGACACGACTTTTTCAGGATCTGTCGTTGAGTCACCGAACCGCGGCGCGCCGGCTCGGATCGCGTCGGCGACGTAGCTCGGCGCGAGGTGGCCGTAGTGCTTCTCGACCATCCGGGTGTCTGCGTGGCCGAGGTTGCGACTCACCACCATCAGCGGGACGCCGGCCATGACGGAGAGGGACGCCCAGGTGTGCCGCAGGCCGTGAAACGAGATCGGTGGTGTGATCCGGCCATTGGTGCAGGCGTCCTCCATCGGCCGGATCTGGTGAGACGGGGCCCACGGTTCGCCATTCGCCTTCAGGAACATGCGTTCGGAGCCGTCCCGACCGGCGGTATGCCGGGCGAAGAAGGCAGCGCCGTCGTCCGTCAACACGATGTGGCGAGGCTTTCCGGACTTCGAGGTACGGATCGCCACGGTGCCAGAGTCCGGATTGAAGTCGCGGACCTCCAGCGCGCACAGCTCACCGTAGCGGGCGCCGGTTTCTAAGCCGGCCTGCACGAGGGCGCGGAAGCTCGGCTCGGCCGCGTTGATCAGGCGCTTGGCCTCGGCAATCGTCAGGTAGCGCACGCGGGCCGCGTCTACGTTCTCGAACGGCTCGACGCGGCGCCACGCTAGATCCGAGGAGATACCCCCTCCCCTCCACGCTCGGTTCAGCGCGGCCTTGAGGATCGTCAGGGTCCGGTTGGCCGACGAGCGACGCTTCCGCTTCGTCTCCTCGTCATCCGAGATCGCCCGATGCCGCTGCTCGCCGCCAGCCTTCGAGCGGATCCGCGGAGCAGCCTTCGCCAGATCGGCGAGCCACTTTTCGAGTTGCTTGGTGGTCAGTGCCTCCACCTCGATGTCGCCGAGGATCGGCAGAATGTGTGCGTCGGCGCGGTGTCGGGCGTCCACGCCGGTCTTCCGGTTTGCGTCGAGGAATTCGAGGTAGGCCATTATCGCGTCGCGGACGATGAGCGGCCCGGTCTTACCGGCGGCGCTGTGCGCCCGCTGGACCATGCGGGTCCGGGCGAGATCCTGGGCCTGTCGGAAGCTAAGGACGGCCACTCCATCCGGGTCGGAGAAATCATCGGCGACGGCGAGCGTCTCGACCTCATAGTCGCGCTCGCCGACATAGTGCCGGGCGACCCACTTGCCGGCGCCTTTCAGCGGGCGGCGGTAGCCGAGGTGCAGGCCCGGCTCTAGATTGCGGTAGTACGGCTTCCCCCGCGGCGATAGCCGCTGGCGGGCGGTACGGGTCTCCAGGTTGGCGTCACGAACACTGCGGGCCACGGGAGGGCTCCTCTGCAGGCGATGTCCAACAGATGTCCAATATGTGTAGCTAGACCGTGTTAGACAAGCCTAGACGCAGATCGGCTATCAAATTGGCGGGGTTGAGGATTTTGCGACAGAGATGGACGCCGGTAGACACCACAGCGTCTCTTTCACGGCGAAAACACGGGTTCGATTCCCGTAGGGCGCGCCAGCAAAATCAACCACTTAGCATTGAATTTGTTGGCGCATTGGCTGGACGTACGGAAAATATACGGAAAATCTGCCGGCATCCGTGACTGTTCGCGGAGATCCGTGGCTGTCTCAGTCTCGGCATGTGGGCCATCGAGAACCCACGGTACTCTAGCCTCGCCCACGCCCAGCCATTGCTGATCGCCCTGGTTGCGGCCGACCGTCTGCCACGCCTGCTGAACCCGACCTCCCTCTGTGCCGGGCTTTGATACCGACTGGCGCAACCTGTCGAAGTCCGGCGCGCGCCGCCTCGGCTAAACTTCCCGGCACCAGGCGACGACGTCCTCTGTCCCTGCGCACGCTGAGTACGAGGCAAAGGTGGCATCGGTCGATGTTCAGGTTCTGGCCCTACCGCCATGCGGGCGCAGCTGAGATACCGCCCGGCCAACGTTGGGCCTTTGCGGCGCTGCGTCGTCTCCTCTCACCGCGGTCTTTGCGGGTCGTGCGTCGGTCCGCCGCGCTGAAATCAGCGTGCAGCTGTAAATTTTCGCGCACCTCGCGGGAAACCCTTCCATCGGCTCTGCGTGAGTCTCTGAGACCGGGTTCCATGCTCACCGCCATCATCATCGACGCCCCCCCGACGTCAACTTGGTCCGTCAATGGACTTGGCGCGCCATGACCACGAGCGACACCGCCGATCCGAGCCCTAATCATCCTGAAATTTCAACGCCTTTACCGAGCGTCGGCATCTTCTGGAGCGTGCCGGAGGGCGAATGCACCGTGCTGGTTACGGACCGCACGATTCTGGCGGAAGCGGAACTCTACGGCGACTGCCTCACCCATCCACGTGGCCACCACGAGGTCTGGGAGGCCTGGCGCAGGCTCGGTGCCACCGCGCTGCGCCGCCGCGGCCTGCCGCCGGCGATCGCAAGCCACGAGTATGAGGCGTTCCCACGCGGGCGGGTGGTCTACATGCGTGGGCCCGCGCTGTTCACGCTCTACGCCGACCGACGTCTGCAGAGGCCGGAGACGATCGCCGAACTCGTGCAGTTATTCAGCCTCGCTGGGGAGCGCCACGCGGTGCGCTCGGACGCGCACTACCGCACCCGCACTTAATCCGGAGGTCCTGCAAGCATGGGCGGCAACTCGACCGACATGGAGGCGCTCCTGGTCGACGTCAACGACCCGGCCAACCTGATCCCGGGGATGTTGCCGGCGATCTTCCGCGACATCGTCGGGGGGCTCGAGGCCGAGGGCTATGCCTACGCCGTGGTCGGGCGCATCGCCCTGACCCTGCACGAGCAGGCGCGGTACGTCGGCGCGATCGAGATCGTCGCAGACTTCAGCGCGGACGGGCGCGAGTGTGTCGCGGGCCTCGTGCAGGCGACGCGCAGGCGGTTCGCGGCGCACATGGACCCGAGGCTGTGTCCGCGGCCCATCAAACTGACGCTGAGGCCCTGCATCTGCGCGACCGAGGCGGGACTTCTGTCGGAGACGATCACCCGCCCCTGGTTCGATGTTCCAGCGCGACTGGCCAGCGCGGAGCACCTGCTCTGGCTCTGGTGCCACTCGGACGGCGTCGATCATCCCGCTGACGCGTCCGCCCTGATCGCGGGGGGCACCGTCGACCTCTATCGCGTGCAGGACCTTCTGCGCGAGACGGACGACGGCGAAGAGGCGGGCCAAAGGCGGCTGCGGCTGGCGATTGGGGATGCAGTCCTGTCGACGACGTACTCGTTTAGCCGGTACATGACCGAGCGGCGCGCCCGGCTCGATCCATTTCACAAGCCGATTTGGCGTCGAGTCCGCGATGACCGCGACGAGGCGGAGCGGGGCTGACCGCGTCGAAGGATGCGGCGGACTCGCTGCGGAGGTCGAGCGGCCCACCGACTGCACGCAGCGTGGTCAATCGACTACATACATCTAAACACACCCCCGGGGGCCAGCAGGACCCGTGGGCCGCCCCTAGCAGCAGCGTCCGGTGGCCCGTGTCCGCCGCCCACGGCGGCGGCCCCTCCCCCCACCCAGGGATGCCGAAGTGCCTCGTCGGGCGACGCCGGTGACCTCTGGCTCTTCTCGAAAGAGCGCTGCCCTTATCGTGGCCCTTCGTTTGCCCCGTCGCGGCGGCGCTACGGACCGCCTACGGTCACCCGGCGCCGTCCAGGACCGGCTGCGGGCCTGGCCGTGGATCGACCCGGTGCAGACTGTCGCCTGACTGATGCCGCCGAACGGGGCGACATGGTCAGAGGCTGTCGCCGCCTACCGCCGATCCGCGGACCGGTGGCCGGCCTTCGCCGCCCACCGTCTCAGAGGACCGGGCGATCGAGATCACCGTCCGTGCGACGAGCGCTCGACCGTTCGTGGCACTCGGCGGTTAAGGCTATCCGACATCCGATAGCCGTGGGAGTGTCCGCACGTTTCCGGCCGAACCGGGCTCAACTGCCCCTGGCGTCACATCGCGGGCCGCCTTGCGCACGTTGTCGGGCGTCCAGGTCGCACCGCCCCCGAACGTCGCCACCTTCCGCACGTTCAGCAGCTCCGCCACGGCCTTCCAGCGGCCGCGCCCCTCCGGCACCGCGGCGAGCGCTGCGGCCAGCGCCGCCGGCACGTCCTGCCGCCTGCGCGCCCGCTCCTCGGCATCACGCGCCCGCCACATCGAGAAGTGCTCGGCCGGGTCGAAGCGCTGCCCGTCCAACACGATCTCCTCGGCGTCGAGGCCCACTGTCGGCACCCCCGACCGCCGCAGCGTCGCCAGCACATCGGCGAGGACTGGATGGGGACGCCAGCCGCCGTTTCGGTGGAAGTCGACGTGCGCGAGTGTGGCTCCCGCTTCGCGGCAGAGCTGGCCGGCCCGCGCGACGTCGCCCGCGATGGCCGCCGTGCCCCGGTCGGGGCTGACCTCCATCGCCACCACTTCGTGCGCGAGCCTGCCATTCTCCCAGTCGACGAACCGCCGGACCAGCGCGCGCTGGTAGGCCACCGTGCGGCTCGCCTGCGCCGCCCGGGCTGCGTCGTCCGGCAGGTCGAGAAAGCCTGCCCAACGCACCGGGAACGTCCAGTAGAAGCCGACGAACAAACCCATACCTTTTCCCTGCCCGCCCGACCCGGAAAATTCCGACGCGAGCCGTCCGGCCGCCCGGGCGAGATTACCGTGGCCTCGTCATCAGCCAAACAGGAGCGCGCCATGACGAGCCACCGTGAAACCACCGCCGCCATCCGCATCGCCGAACTGCCCGCCGGGACCCTCGGCGGTCTGGTCGGCGTCACCTTCGCCCCCGGCAAGCAGCAGACGGATGGACTGACGGGCCGCCACGACCGCGACCTCGACGCCGACCTCGACGCCGTAGCGGCCTGGGGTGCCGCCGCGGTCGTCACCCTGATGGAGGCCGACGAGCTCGATCGCTATCGCATCCCCAACATCGGCGTAGAGGTGCGCGCCCGCTTCATGGAATGGCACCACCTGCCCATTCGCGATGTCGACGTCCCGGACGCCGCGTTCGAGGCGGTTTGGCCCCAGCACTCGGCGCGTCTGCGTTCGCTGGTGGCCGCCGGCAGTCGCGTCCTCATCCACTGCCGAGGCGGCCTGGGCCGGGCCGGCATGGTCGCCGCTCGGCTCCTCATCGAGATGGGCGCCGCTTCAGCCGAGGCCATCGCCGCTGTCCGCCGCGCCCGCGACCCCCGAGCCATCGAGACCTGCGCTTAGGAGGATTGGGTCCGGAAGGGCCGGACGCAGCCGGTCGTCCGTCCCGTGGCGAGCGGCGCCCGCGACCACGCCGTCGGTACCATGCTCGGCCTCGCCGTCGGCGACGCCGTCGGCACCACCATCGAGTTCTCGGCTAAGCCCTGCAGGGCGGTCCTGTCCGACATGGTCGGCGGCGGCCCGTTTCGCTTGAAGCTGGGACAGTGGACTGACGACACCGCCATGGCTGTCGCCCTGGCGGACAGCCTGCTCGCTCACCCCGACCTCAATTCCGATGACCTCGCCCGCCGGTTCGTGTCCTGGTACCGGGAGGGGATCTATTCCTGCACGGGCGCCTGCTTCGACATCGGCACGACCACCGCGGCGGCCCTGCGCCGGTATGAGCGGACCGGCGACCCTGTCGCCGGCTCGACCAACCCGGATACGGCGGGCAACGGCTCGATCATGCGGCTCGCTCCGGTTGCTGTCCGGCACTGGCGGGACCGGACGGCGATGCTGCGCGTCGCTCGGGACCAGTCCCGCGTCACCCACGCTGCCTTTGAGGCTGTCGAGGGCAGCGAGATCCTCGCCGAACTCCTCGCGGCGGCCATTGGAGGTGCCACATTGCCAGATCTCGTCGTCTCGGACGCCGCGCGCCGGATCCGAGGTTTCAGACCTGGCCAGCCCCGCGGCGAGGTCCGCGGTACCGGCTACGTGGTCGCGTCACTGCACGCCGCGCTCTGGGCGGTCTCGCGCACCTCGACCTTCCGGGACGCCGTGCTGCTGGCCGCCAATCTCGGAGAGGACGCCGACACGACCGCAGCTGTCGCCGGACAGATCGCCGGCGCCCTGTACGGCGCTGCGGGTATCCCGGCCGAATGGCTCGGCCGACTTGCCTGGCGAGGACGGATCGAACGGATGGCCGGCGACCTCTTCGACGCTGCGCACTTCGCTGCTTGACACTGCCCCAAGTACCGGACGGCGCTTTGACGCACAGCTGCGCGTGTCGAACTGGTGTCACGCCGGCTACATCGCATCCAATCCCCTCTACCTGCGCCTGCCCCCGGGCGCATCCACCGTCCACACCAGCGGCGCCCGCGCGCCCCTATTCTCCCACCCGTACGCCAGCCACCGCCATCCGATGGCCGGTGCGCTCACGACCGCCTCAGATGCCGTTCAACCCTCGGCCTGTCTCGGGTCCTCGTAGCAGCCTCATGCCGCCGGCCGGGGTCGATCCAGTGAAAATCCGCAAGATCGACGACCGCCTGCGCCGCCACCCACCCGCACCTCCTGCAGTTCTGCCCGGTTCGCGCCCCGCGCAAGTGTTTGAAACTAGAGACCTCTCGCCACCTCTGTTCCGCGTACAAACGGCCTCATCCGCGACCGGCGAGCTGTAGCTCGCCCTCGGCACGACAGCCGCCTTTACAGGGGCGCCTCAACCGCCAGCGGCATCCACATCGCTCGTTCATTCTGGCTGCTTTGGGCGTTCCGACATCTCGACGAACGACCGGGTCTGGTCGAAAGGCGCTGGTCCGCTTTCGAGCAATGGCAGGGAGACGGCGGCCGTTCGCGCGGCACCGGCTGAACGGCAGAAAGCGACTCTTCTTCGAAATAGCCGCGGTCGAATGGATTGCGTCGGCAATCTGAAGCGCCTTCCATCGGAGTGGGTGCCGGTCCGGCGCAAGAGCGTTCATGGCAACAAGGCCCTTTGCGGGCCGCGACTGGCGCTTCTACCTGCGGTTCGGCGAGATCACCGAGCTGGAGCGGCTGACTGGCATGGGCATCGGTCCGATCTTCATGCGGATCGGCGCCCAACAGTTCGGCCACCGGGACGTGTGGGACACGATCCGGCTCGGCCTGGAGGGCGGCAGAGAGACCTCGGCCGCCGAGGCGACCGTCCTGGTGATGCGCTACCAGGGCGAGCCCCTGACGGACTTCCTGCCGCTCGCCGGCGCGATCGTGGCCGCCTGCGTCAACGGCGTGCCGCGCCGTGAGACGGACTCAGCGGGAAACGCACCGGCGGAGAGGTCAAGCGCCGACCCGGTGACTTCTCTGTCTTCTACGCCATCGAGTCGTTCATCGGCTGGGCGCCGGAAGCGATCCGGCACCTGACGCTGGCGGAGTGGTTCGCTGTGGTGGGCGGCTACATCGCCGCCCACACGTCAGACCGTCCGGCGGCCGAGATCGCCGATGACGAGTTCCTGCGGGTGCTGATGGAGTAGCAGGCGGCGGGACGTGCGTAGCCTAGCGTTGTATCGCGCTGCAGTAGTTCGCAGGCGCCGACGGCCGCTCGGCAGGATCGGCCCGGCGCGCGCACCGGCTGATGCAAATCCTGAGGCTTGCGCAAACAATATCATTATCACAAAAAAAACAAGGGGATAGTTGGAATATCTGTCTCTTATACACATCTGACGCTGCCGACGAAGAGGATAGTG
>CAXDNE010000089.1:0-24230 GCA_963990595.1 uncultured Methylobacterium sp. | reverse complement strand
CGCCTACGTTCTGGAGGACCTGCGCGGCGGCGATCCGAAGGAACTCGCCCAGGTCGTGCGCGGGCTGATCGTGGCGGCCAACGACGAGCCGAAGCTCAACCGCGTCTTCAGCACCTTCTCGGCCACGAACCCGTCGGTGTTCCTCGATATCGACCGCAACAAGGTCCAGATCCTCGGGGTGCCGCTGGACTCGGTGTTCCAGGCGCTGCAGGCCTCGCTCGGCGGCTACTACGTCAACGACATCAACCTGTTCGGCCGTACCTGGCAGGTGCAGGTCCAGGCCGAGGCCGCCGATCGCACGCGGATCGACGACATCTACCGCATCAACGTGCGCAACAAGCACGGCGAGATGGTGCCGCTGCGCTCCCTCGCGGAGGCGCGGATCGTGGTCGGGCCGCCGGCGCTGATCCGCTACAACAATCTGCGGGCGGTCACCGTGCAGGGCTCTCCGGCGCCCGGCGTCTCGTCGGGCCAAGCGCTCGCCGCCATGGAGGCGGTCGCCGGCCGGACCTTGCCGGCGGGGTTCGCGGGCGAGTGGACCGACACGGCGTTCCAGGAGAAGCGGGCCGAGGGCAAGACCGCGATCATCCTGGGATTCGCGATCCTGTTCGCGTTCCTGTTCCTGGTCGGCCTCTACGAGAGCTGGACGATCCCCGTCCCGGTGCTGCTGTCGGTCACCGTCGGGATCCTGGGTGCCTACGCGGCGATGGTGTGGGGCGGCCTCACCCTCGACCTCTACGCGCAGATCGGCATGGTGGTGCTGATCGGCCTGGCGGCCAAGAACGGCATCCTGATCGTCGAGTTCGCCAAGGAGCAGCGCGAGCGGGGCGTGCCGCTCCACGAGGCGGCGACCGAGGGCGCGCGCCTGCGCTTCCGGCCCGTGATGATGACCTCCTTCGCCTTCATCCTGGGCCTGTTTCCGCTCGTCATCGCCGCCGGCGCCTCGCAACTCGCCCGGCGCAACGTGGGGACGCCGGTCTTCGGCGGCATGATCGCCGCGTCCTTCCTCGGCATCTTCGTGATCCCGCCCCTCTACGTGCTGTTCCAGAGCCTGCGCGAGCGGGCCTGGGGCCTCATGGGCGGGACAGGCGCGCGGCGCGACGCGGCGGCGGAGCCGGCCGGAACGCAGGAGCACATGCCGGCCGAGTGATCGCGCGGTCGTGCCGGGCAGACGGGGAGGCCGAGCGGTGATGGACGATGCCACACGGGTCCGGGAGCCCGAGCCGGACGACGAAGCCCCCGACGACGGGCAGGCGCGCCCCAGGCTCAAGCGCAAGGCGTATGAGCGGGAATTGCGCGCGCTGCAGGTGCAGCTCTGCCACCTGCAGGACTGGGTCAGGCAGACCGGCGCGCGCATCATCGTGGTCTTCGAGGGACGCGACGCCGCCGGCAAGGGCGGCACGATCAAGGCCCTCACCGAGCGGGTGAGCCCGCGGGTGTTCCGCGTCACCGCGCTGCCGGCGCCCTCCGACCGGCAGAAGACCCAGATGTTCATGCAGCGCTACATCGAGCACTTCCCGGCGGCCGGCGAGATCGTGATCTTCGACCGCTCCTGGTACAACCGCGCGGGCGTCGAGCGTGTCATGGGCTTCTGCAGCGACGCGGAGCACCGCCGCTTCCTCGAACTCTGCCCGCAGATCGAGCGCTTCATCGTCGGCGGTGGCGCGCAGCTGATCAAGTTCTGGCTCGAAGTCGGCAGGAAGGAGCAGAAGCGCCGCTTCCTCGCCCGGATCGACGACCCCCTCCGGCAGTGGAAGCTCAGCCCGATGGACCTCGAATCCTACAGCCGCTGGTACGATTACTCGCGGGCGCGCGACGAGATGCTCGCCGCGACCGACATCGACGAGGCGCCCTGGTACATCGTCCGCTCGGACGACAAGCGGCGGGCCCGGCTCAACTGCATCGCCCATCTGCTCCACCTGATCCCCTACAGGGAGATGAAACGCGAGGCTGTGACCTTGCCGAAGCGCAGCAAGGACAACGCCTACGACGACACCCTCGACAAGGGCCATGTCGTTCCGGAGCTGCACTGAGGGGGCGACCCGCGCCCGAAGACCCGCGCCCGAAGGCCGGGCCGTCAGAGCCCGAGCCCGGCCTTGAACTCCTCGAGGCGGGCGATCGCGACGTCGAATCCGGCGCGCCTCGCCTCGTCGCGTGTCGCATCCCGCTGCGTCTGCAACTGCAGGATCTCCGCGTCGATCTGATCGCCGGTCAGCGCCTCGACGGCGAGGACCCGCTCGGCGAGGATCGTCACCCGCTCGGCCGTGACCTCGGCGAGCGCGCCCCGCACGAAGGCCCGGCGGCCGGTTCCAGCGGCGTCGATCGCGAACACGATGCCGGGATGCAGCGCCGTCACGAGGTGCTGGTGGCCGGGCATGATCGTCATGTCGCCCTCGACGCCCGGGAGAACGACAGAGCGGACCGGGCCCGCGAAGACGACCCGCTCCGGAGCGATCAGTTCGGCGAACAGGTCCGCCATCGTGCCGTCCTCCGTCGCGCGGGCGCGCCGTCAGGCGTTCCGGGGCGCGTCACGCCATGATGCTGAGGCCGCCATCCACGTACACGGTCATGCCC
Source organism: uncultured Methylobacterium sp. (assembly GCA_963990595.1). GTDB lineage: Bacteria > Pseudomonadota > Alphaproteobacteria > Rhizobiales > Beijerinckiaceae > Methylobacterium. Next base: position 21,656 of record CAXDNE010000089.1, on the reverse strand, counting down.
GTCAGGTGGGCGGCGTAGGGGGTCGTCAGGTAGGCCGCGGTGAGGCCGACATCGTCGATGTCGACGAGGTCGCCGATCGGGGCGCGCTGCACGGCCTCCGCCAGGAGGAGGTCGAAATCCTTCAGGCCGGACGCCGCCCGCGTCTTGAGGGGGCCGGGCGAGACCGCGTGGACACGGATCTGCTGCTGGCCCAGCTCGTAGGCGAGGTACCGGACCGCGCTCTCCAGCGCCGCCTTCACGGGACCCATCAGATTGTAGTTCGGGACGACCTTCGTGGCGCCGTGGTAGCTCATGGTGAGGAGCGTGCCGCCGTCCCGCATCAGGGGCGCGGCGAGCCGCGCCATGCGGATGAAGGAGTGACAGGACACGTCCATGGCGATCTTGAAGCCATCGGAGGAACTGTCGACGAGCCGTCCCTGAAGATCCGCCTTCGGCGCGAAGGCGATGGAATGCAGGGCGATGTCGAGGCCGCCCCAGGTCTCCGCCACCCGGTGGAACACGGCCTCGAGCTCCCCGTCCCTCTGGACGTCGCAGGGGGCCAGGATCGACGCCCCGAGCTCCCGCGCCAGGGGCTCGACGAACGGCTTCGCCCGCTCGTTCAGGTAGGTCAGGGCGAGCTCCGCCCCGAGCTGGCGGAAGACCCTGGCACAGCCATACGCGATGGAGTGCTCGTTCGCGACGCCGATCACGAGGGCGCGCCTGCCGGCCAGCGCGGTGCCGTCTGGGATCCGTGTCATCGGTGAGCCCTCTGCGACCGGCCCGGGCGGCTGCGGCGCCGGGGCACCTGCGGTGTGGCGCCGGCCGCGGCGGCCGGCGCGGGAACCGGCTCCAGCGCCAGCAGGCGTCGGAATTCGGGCATCAGCGCCTTCTGGGCGCCGGCAAAATCGACCTGCTCCGTGAGCCGCTCCAGAATGTCCAGGAGCCGTCGGCGTTCCTCCGCCGTGCGCACCAGGGCCGGCAGCGTGGCGAGGGCTTGTTCAGGCGCCTGCCTGACGATCTCGGATTGCCGCCGAACGATCTGGCGCGCCGCCTCGGCCGGCTGGCCGAGAAGGCCGGTCTCCTGGCCGACGAGTTCGCGGATGCGCTTGGCGGTCGAGAGCCGCTTCTCGCGGGTCCCGCGGCGGGCAATGAGCAAGCCCGCCCGCACCGCGGCTTCGACGAGGCCGCCCTCCCCGATCCGGGCGAGCGCCTCGTCGTGGGCGGGTGTCCCGCCAGCCGCCTCCGCGGCAGGACGCGCCGCCGGCTCGGCGGCGGCCGCGAGGCTGACCGGGCCGTAGACGGTGTAGAACGTGTTCTCGACCGCCGCGTCCCGTATGTGCCGGTACAGATCCCACCAGGCCGACACGCTCGCCGCCATGAGCCGCTCGGTCGCGACGCTCGGACCGGCCTCGTCGCGCGGGGTCCGGTGGGCCCGCGCGAACGCCGCCCACCCCTTCACGGGGGCCAGCCACGGATTCAGGTCCGAGAGCGCCCAGCGGCGCGCCCGGAGCGGGTGGAACGCGCGCGCGAGCCGGGCCGTCTCCGGCGGGACGAGGGCCGCGAGCACCGGATGCGCGAACGTCTCGTAGAGCGCGGCATTCACGCGCGAGACCTCCTCCACCGCGCCGAACGGGATCTCGTCCTTGCGGGCGTATTTCTGCAGCGCCTGCAGGTCCTCGACCCGCCGCTCCGTCAGCACCGCATCGTACCGGGACGCTCCGTTCGACCGCGTCTCCTCGATCCGCATCCCGTAGAGGCCCGGCGGCAGGTGCTCGATATATTCGAGCAGGTCGACGATCTGGGCATGCTCGCGCCGCGCGACGCCCGCCGAGACGAAGAGGCCGAGATGCCCGACGCTCTCGTGCATCAGCCCCACGATCACCTGACCGCTCGCCTTGAGGTCCTGCGTCGTCGGGTAGAGATCGGCGATCCAGTTGAAGGCCTGCTGCGGCGGCGTGATGTTGTCGCCGAGCGACGCGAACAGGATGATCGGCGAGCGGATCGCCCGCAGGTCGAACGCCTTGCCCTCGGCCCACTCGGCGCGGCCGGAGGCGAGCCGGTTGCCGACGAACAGGTTGTCGACGATCCAGCGGATCTCGTCCCGGTTCATGAGGAAGTAGCCACCCCACCAGCGCTCGAACTCCAGGTAGCGCTCCGGTTCGGTGTCGATCCTGGAATAGAGAGTGTAGGCCTTTCCGAAGACCGTGTTGGCCGGGTTCAGGTACTCGAAGTTGTCGACGAGGTAGGCCCCGTCGAACTTGCCGCCGCCGAGGTCGCTCGCGAGCAGCGCCGGCCAGCTCCCGCCGAGCATGCCGCCCACGTAGCGCATCGGATTCTCGGCATCGTTGCCGGCCCAGTAGGACATCGGGGCGCCGTTCACCACGATGGGACCCGCGCAATCGGGATCGAGCGCCCCCACCAGCATGGCGGCCCAGCCGCCCTGGCAATTGCCGACGATGACCGGCTTGCCGCGGGTGTTATGCCGCGTCCGCACGATGCGCAGGAACTCGGTTTCCGCCTGCGCGACATCGGCGAGGGTCTGCCCGTCGACCGGATCGGGAAAGAAGATGACCACGTAGACGGGATGCCCCGCCCTCAGCGCCACCCCCACCTCGGACTCGGCCTTGAAGCCCCCGATCCCGGGCCCGTGGCCGGCCCGGGGGTCGATGATCACGAAGGGCCGCTTATCGGGATCGAGGCGCGTGCCCGGCGGCGGCGCGATGCGCACGAGCGCGTAGTTGACCGGTCGCGCGAAGGTCCGGCCGTCGGCCACGATCTCCCACTCGAAGGCGAGGAGGGGCGGCTTGCCGGCCTTCTCGTGGTCCAGCCACGCGTTGCCGCGCTGCCGGAGCGTGTCCCAGAACAGCAGCGACCGCTGCGGGAAGTCGGTCCAGTAGCGCGCGGCGTCGCTCCAGGCCTGGAGCGGCGTGTGCGGCCGGGCCGTGTCGAGCCACGTCTGAGCCGCCCGGCCCATCGTGTCGAGGTAGCCCTGCGCGGCGGCCATGCAGCGGGCCTGGTACACCTCCGCGATGTGTCTCTGCAGCCCGAGGAGGCTCGGAAGTGCGGCGGGGTCGCGCGCCGGGGCGTGGGTCGGTGTCTGCTCTTGGGTCATGCTTGCCGTCCCGAGCCGTCCTGGACATCACGCGTGGAGCTTTTCCCAGGTGAGGAAGAAGCCCACGTCACCCGGCATGCCGTCCGGCCAGTCGACGATCATCGCCGCGAGGCCGTAACCGAGGGGCCGCAATCGCTCGCGCCAGAACTCGTAGGCCTGACGCGGCCGCCCGGTCAGGGTGTCGGGCCAGTCGGACTCCGTGTTGTTGATCGCCCGCCCGCCATCGCTGCACATCGCGTTCGGGAAGCGCATCACCAGCAGCTCGTTCTTGCCCTGCTCGGCCGCGACCCGCAGCTTGTGCAGGAGCGGCCGCGTGATCTCCTGGACCTTCTCGGGCGTGAGCTCGATGGTCCTGGACAGAGCCTTGATCAGCTCGGCCCGCGCCTTGCTCGCCTGGTCCTCGGCCTTCAGGTCCTTCAGGGCCTTGGCGGCCTTCAACTTGGCCGTGTAGGCGCCGAGTTCGGCGGCGGACATGAAGGTCTCGTCGGCGAGTTCCAGATTGGTCGGCGGCCTCGTTCTCAACGCTTCCATGGCGATCTCCCGTTGCTCATAGGGCCGGCTGCGGCCGGCCGTGGCCGTGCCGGGACAGCACCGCGCGCGTGCCGCGCGCGATCATCAGTTCCTCGTCCGTCGGAATGACCCAGGCGGTGGGCCCGGGACCGCGGGTCACGCACGGGCCGCCGGACGCGTTGGCCGCCTCGTCGAGGGCGAACCCCGCCCAGGCGGCGCCCCGCAGAACCTCGGCGCGGGTGGCCGCGTCGTTCTCGCCGATGCCCGCCGTGAAGATCAGGGCGTCGAGGCCGCCCAAGGCCGCCACCAGGGAGCCGAGTTCCCGGCCGATCCGGTAGACGAACAGGTCGATGGCCCGGCGGGCATCGGGGTCGGTCGCCGCGACGCTGCGCAGCGTGCGCATGTCGTTCGAGATCCCCGAGACGCCGAGCAGCCCGGACTGGGTGTAGAGCATGCGCTCCGCCTCGTCCGGGGCGAGCTTCATCTCGCGCAGCATGTAGAAGACGATGCCGGCATCGAGGCTGCCGCAGCGCGTGCCCATGGGCAGCCCGTCGAGGGCGGAGAAGCCCATCGTGGTGGCGACGCTGGCGCCACGGTTCAGGGCACACAGGCTGGCGCCGTTGCCGAGATGGGCGACGATCACGCGTCCCGCGGCGAGGGCCGGGTCGTACTCTGCCAGCACCGAGGCGATGTAGGCGTAGGACAGGCCGTGGAAGCCGTAGCGCCGCACGCCGCGCGCGATCATCGCGTGCGGCACGGCGAAGAGCCGGGCGATCTCCGGCTGGCCGGCATGGAAGGCTGTGTCGAAACAGGCGATCTGGGGCAGGTCGGGGAGGCGCCGCTGGAGGATCCGGATCGGCTCGAGGTTGTGCGGCTGGTGGAGCGGGGCCAGCGGCACGAGCCGCTCGAGCGCGTCCAGCACGTCCGCGTCCACGCGAACGGGCTCGCGATAGGTCATGCCACCGTGGACGATCCGGTGCCCGGCGGCGACCAGCCGGAAGCCGGCGCTGTGCTCCCCGAGCCAGGCGGACACGTGCAGCAGCGCGTCCTCGTGACCGAAGGCCGCCCCGCGCTCGAACCGCTCCTCGGCGATCACGGCGCCGGTGCGGTCCCGGATGCACAGATGGGCCGAGCCGCCGAGGCCTTCGAACAGGCCCCGGAAGATGCGGTGCGGACCCTCGGCATCGCCGAAGGCGAAGACCTGGAACTTGAGGCTCGACGAGCCCGCATTGAGGATGAGCAGGACCGGGGTCATCGGCTAGACCTCGGGCAGGACCCGGGCCGCCCGCTGCGCCGCGGCGAACAGCGAGGCGACCGCGCAGGAGGCGAGCCGCGTCAGACGGGAATCGGCCCGGCTCGTCAGGATGATCGGGGCCCGGGCCCCGAGCACGATGCCGGCGGCATCGGCGCCGGCCAGGAAGGTGAGGCTCTTCGCCAGCATGTTGCCGGCCTCGAGATTGGGGACGACGAGGATGTTGGCCTGGCCGGCGACGGGGGAGCGGATCTTCTTGATCCGTGCCGCACCGAGGTCGATGGCGTTGTCGAGGGCGAGCGGCCCGTCCAGGACGGCTCCGGTGATCTGGTCCCGGTCGGCCATCTTGCAGAGGGCGGCGGCATCGAGCGTCGAGGGGACCTTCGGGTTGACGGTCTCCACGGCCGAGACGATGGCGACCCGCACCGTCTCGACGCCGAGGGCGTGGGCGAGATCGATGGCGTTCTGCGTGATGTCGCGCTTCTCCTCGAGCGTGGGCGCGATGTTGATCGCGGCGTCGGTCACGATGAGGGGGGTCGCGTGCTCCGGCACATCCATGACGAAGCAGTGGCTGATGCGCCGGGCGGTCCGCAGGCCGCTGTCCGGGCGGACCACGGCGGCCATGAGTTCGTCGGTGTGGAGGCTGCCCTTCATCAGCGCCTCGGCCTCGCCGGTCGCCACGAGGGCGACGGCCCTGGCGGCCGCGTCGTGGCTGTGCGCGGCCGCCACGCTGCGATAGGCGGTGAGGTCCGCACCGAGGGCCGCCGCCGTCGCGCCGATCTTGCCCGGGGGCCCCACCAGGATCGGCTCGATGAGGCCGAGGGCGGACGCCTCGACGGCCGCCCCGAGGGACGCGTCATCGCAGGGATGTGCGACGGCGACCCGCAGCTTCGGCAGCGCCCGGGCGGCCGCGATCAGCCGGTCGTACTTCGCGTGGCGGCGCGTCTCGGCCGATGGCCGCTCGGTCACCGAAGTCGGCGCGGTGAGTCCTCCTGGCACGACGATCGGTCCTCTCGACACAGCGCAGACATACGCGGTTCTCGCAGCGGCCCCTTTGAGCGACATCAAAGGTCTCGGCGCCCGTGCGGCCGGGTGCACGCGGCAGTGTATGGCTTCAGAGGGGGCCCGCTTGATCGGGCGAGACAGCCGGTCGTCCCTGCTGGGGCGCGACGCGCATCCCGGGGCCGGTCCCGGGAACGGCCGCAGGCGCCGGGCCGGCTCGCTCCGGATCCGCGGTCGCCGCGCGGTGCGCGAACGCCGCGCTGAGCGGGTTCGCGGTCAGGCCATGGGCCAGGATGCTGAGGATGATGGTGACCGCCACCGCGGTCGTCAGGGTCTGACGCCCCGGAAGATCGGCTGCCAGCACGGTGACGGCGAAGACGAGGCTCGCGAGCCCGCGCGGGCCGAACCAGCCAACGAACAGCTTGCCGGCTGTCCCCAGGCTTGTGCCCGCCAAGGCCAGCCAGACCGGAACCATGCGGATCACGGTGAGGCTCAAGACGGCGTAGACCACCACCGCCCAGGTCAGCCGCTGCGGGACTTCGGCGATCACGACCGCCCCGAACAGGGCCCAGGTCAGCAGGGCCAGGACGTTGCCGGCTCCCTCCGCCGCGCGCAGAAGCTCGTGTTTGACCCCGCGCTGCCGCGCCATGCCGCCGGCGACGAGGCCGCCCACGAAGGAGGCGATGAAGCCGCTGCCGCCCAGCGCCTGTGCGGCGGCGAACGACGTGAGGGCGAGCGCCACCGCGGGGAGCTGCCGCCAAGCCGGGTCGATCCAGTCGTGACGCCCGGCAAACCGCATGGCCCGGACGCCCAGAACGGCCAGCCCGACACCCACGAGGAGGCCGATCCCGATCTCCGTCCCGAAATGGTGGAGCGCGAGGTCCAGCGTAGGCCGACCGGGGTCGGACCCTGCGGCAAGCGCGAGGAAGATCAGGAGGATGGGGACGCAGATGCCGTCATTCAGGCCGCTCTCCACGTTCAGCCCCTCGCGGACCGGCCCGGGGATGGCCGGGTTGGTCACCACCGCCTTCCCGAGGGCGGCGTCCGTCGGCGCCAGCATCGTCGCGAGGAGCGCGCAGCCGAGAGGGCCCAGCTCCGGGAACAGGAGGGTCGCGATCAGGAAGCCGAGCAGGATCGTGAGCGGCAGCCCGATGAGGAGCAGACGTCCGGGAATCGCGTAGGCGCGCCCCAGCACGCCGAGGTCGGCATTGGCGGCGTCCGTGAACAGCACGAGGGCGAGGGTGAGCTCGGCCAGCCTCTGGAGGATCTGGGCCTGGGCGTTCACCGCGATGAGGTCCAGGCCGGCCGGCCCGGCAACGAGGCCGAAGGCCGCGAAGACCAGGGCGCCCGCCACGGGGCTGCGCTCCAGGGGCACCGCCACGAGGCTGTAGGCGAGGACGAACGCGAACAGGACAGCGACGGTCTGGTACATGGTCAGGACCGAGGGGCTTGCGAGGGGCTCGTCGTTGCCGCGCGGCAGCCGATGGCTGCCGGTGCGCGACACGCCCGCCCGGGCTCCGGATTCGACCTCGGGGTCCGGATTCGACGAGAGACAGAACAGTTTTCTCGAAGATCCGGATTGAGGTGGATCAATGCGGCTCGATGTCTTGGGCTGAGCAATCGCGGTCAAATCGATTGTCGATCTCCCGTATGGGCCGCAGAATCGATGATGCGGCGAAAATTCTGGAGTTTCGATCCGCTGCCCGCCTTCGTGTGAAGCGTTGATCTGGCGCCACGCGCAGCGCTTTGAGCGTCCTGGTCAGCAGATCGGCCGGCATCGGCCGGAGGCGCGCGCGGGGTCCCGCCGCCGGGAGCGCGGGCGTCCTGAGATCCGGTCTCCGCTCCGAGACGGTGGCGGATCGCCTTTCCGTGACCGCGCTCACCGCGCGGTCCGCCCGTGCGCGCGAGGCTCGCCACCGCGTGCGGCCTGTTCTAACTTGGTCACGGACCGCTCTTGGCCCGCGCAGCGGCGCGGAAGGCATGGAGAGCCGATATGGACCGTGATGGATCCGGTGAGCGCGCCGCGCTCGACGCCGAGTTTGAGGGAACCCAGAGCACCATCGCGAGGCTGCGCGAAGCCGCAGAGGGCACGCCGCCGGATCATGGGGCGCGAGTCGCGTTGAAGAAGGCGGAGGAGAAGCTGGCCGAGTTGGCCAAGCAGCTGACCCGGCGGGGTCAGACAGGTTAGGGGTTCGGAGCGGACGCTCCATCCCGTCCGCTCCCGGCGACGCGCTGCGATCGTCCGCTTCGGCAGCGGTGTCGCGCGCGCCTGATGCGCGCGGTGGGGCGCGAAGCGGGCGACCCGATCCGGCCGGACGCGGCTTGACCGCTTCCGGCATCGTGGCCGGAACCGCGGGCCGTCGCCGGTCGGCGCGCCGCAATCCCTGGCGGCCTCCCGTGATGCGACGCGGCCATGCGCTGCAACACCGCATTTCGGAGGTTTTCTTCGAGATCTGCGCGGTCCTGCCTCAGCCTTGTCCAGCATAAGGGAGGACTATGCGCCGACAGATCGCGTGGGCTTCAAGCGTCGTTCGGGCCCGGACAGCCTCACGCATCCGTGAGACTCACGCCCGGACAAGGCCGGCGCCATCCGGGACGGCGATCCCTGTCCCGTACCTCTATCCCATGGGGTCGCCGGAACAGGCGTGCTGCGCCGCGGTTGGCCCATGAAATGGAGGCTGACATGGGCACGCATCGTTCCGACGACCTGATTCCGGCCAAACTCGGTGAGGTGTCCGTCCTCCGCGGCGCGGGCGGCGAGACGCATCAGGTCGCGGGCGGCGACGTCCCGGTCCTGACCACGCAGCAGGGCGTGCCCGTCGCGGACGACCAGAACTCCCTCAAGGTCGGCGCCCGCGGCCCGACCCTGCTGGAAGATTTCCATTTCCGCGAGAAGATCTTCCACTTCGATCACGAGCGGATCCCGGAGCGGGTCGTGCATGCCCGGGGCTTCGGCGCGCACGGCTACTTCGAGACCTACACGTCGCTCGCGGACATCACGGCGGCCGACCTGTTCCAGCGCGCGGGCGAGCGCACGCCGATCTTCCTGCGCTTCTCGACCGTGGCCGGCAACAAGGGCTCGCCCGACCTGGCCCGCGACGTCCGCGGCTTCGCGGTCAAGTTCTACACGCGCGAAGGCAATTGGGACCTCGTCGGCAACAACATCCCGGTCTTCTTCATCCAGGACGCCATCAAGTTCCCCGACATGGTTCACGCCGCCAAGCAGGAGCCCGACCGCGGCTTCCCGCAGGCCCAGACCGCCCACGACAATTTCTGGGACTTTATCTCCCTGTCTCCGGAGGCCACCCACATGGCCCTCTGGATCATGTCGGACCGCACGATCCCGCGCTCCTTCCGCTTCATGGAGGGCTTCGGCGTCCACACCTTCCGGCTGATCAACGCGGAGGGGAAATCGACCTACGTGAAGTTCCACTGGAAGCCCAAGCTCGGCATGCAGTCCGTCGTGTGGAACGAGGCCGTCAAGCTCAACGGCGCCGATCCCGACTACCACCGCCGCGACCTCTGGAATGCGATCGAGGCCGGCGACTTCCCCGAATGGGAACTCGGCCTGCAGCTCTTCGACGACGCCTTCGCCGATCAGTTCCCCTTCGACGTGCTCGATCCGACCAAGATCATCCCGGAAGAGATCCTGCCGGTGAAGCGCGTCGGCCGCCTCGTCCTCGACCGCAACGTCGACAATTTCTTCGCCGAGACCGAGCAGGTCGCCTTCTGTACCCAGAACATCGTGCGGGGCATCGATTTCACCAATGATCCCCTGCTGCAGGGGCGCAACTTCTCCTACCTCGACACCCAGCTGAAGCGGCTGGGTGGCCCGAACTTCACGCATATTCCGGTCAACGCCTCGAAGGTTGAGGTCTCCAACTTCCAGCAGGATGGCCACATGGCGATGCGCAATCCGCGGGGCCGGGCGAACTATGAGCCCAACTCGTGGGGCGCGGCGGGCGGCCCGCGCGAGTCGCCGGAGCGCGGCTTCCGGAGCTTCGCCGCCGAGGAGGCGGGGCCGAAGCGGCGGGCCCGGCCCGATCTGTTCGCGGATCATTACAGCCAAGCCCGGCAGTTCTTCGTCAGCCAGACGGAGACGGAGCAGACTCACATCAAGAACGCCTTCGTGTTCGAGCTCAGCAAGGTCGAGACGCCGGCGATCCGGGCCCGGATGGTCTCGCACCTGCGGCACGTCGACGAGGATCTGGCCAAGCGCGTGGCCGACGGGCTCGGCCTGGCCGACCTGCCGCCCGCCGCAGAGCCGGCCCGGCCGGTCGTGAAGGACATGCCGCCCTCGCCGGCGCTCTCGATCCTCCGCAACGGTCCGAAAGCCTTCAGCGGGCGCAAGATCGGCGCCCTGGTCACCGATGGCGTCGATGCCGCGTTGCTCGCCGCTCTGCGATCCGCCGCCGCGCAGGCCGGTGCGATGCTGGAACTGGTCGCGCCCAAGATCGGCGGCGTCACGGCGAGCGACGGCCGTCACCATCCCGCGCAGCAGAAGGTGAACGGCGGTCCCTCGGTGCTCTACGACGCCGTGGCGATCCTGCCCTCGGCCGACGGCGCTGCTCTCTTGGCGAACGAGGCGACCGCGCGGGACTTCGTCAGCGACGCCTACGCGCATGCCAAGTTCATCGCCTACGTCGACGCGGCGAAGCCGCTGTTCGAGAAGGCGGGGCTGACGAAGATGGACGGAGGCTGCGTTGTCCTTCGCAAGCCGGACGACGTGTCCGAGTTCTTGAAGACCTGCGCCGCCTTGCGCCACTGGCCCCGGGAGGCCACCGTCCAGGCCGTGTGAGCCCGCGCGCCTCCGGACGGGATTCCGAGAGCGTGTCCGGTTCAATCCGGTTCAGGGCGCGCGGGGGCGAAGCCGGGCGCCGCGTCGGCCGTGATGGGGCCGACGCGGCACCCGATGGCCGGCCTGATCCGTGCCTTCGGCGCCGTCCGGCCGAGCCGTCCACCGACCCAGCTTGACAGCACCTATGGGCCTCTGTGCCAATACAGTGACGCGCTGCCGGGAGTGGCGCGGACATTGCTCATGGCGATCCGCTGGCGCCGTGCCGGACCCGTGCGGGTGCGGTGCGCGCTCGGGCCGCTCGGAAGCGCGGCTCACGGTGTAGCTGGAGGACCGTCATGTCCCGCAAGTCCTGGCTGATCTGGTCGGCGATCCTGTTCCTCGGATCTCACCCCGTCGGCGCCGAGGAACTCACCGGTACACTGAAGAAGATCAGAGACAGCGGCGAGATCGCTGTCGGCTACAGGGATGCATCGATCCCCTTCTCGTACCTCGACGGCGATCAGAAGCCGGTCGGGTTCGCGATGGACATCTGCTCCAAGATCACGGACGCGGTCAAAGCCGCGCTGAATCTCTCCAAGCTGCAGGTCAAGCTGGTCCCGGTGACCGCCTCCACGCGCATTCCCCTGATGGCCAACGGCACGATCGATCTCGAATGCGGCTCGACCACGAACAATGCCGAGCGCCAGAAGCAAGTCTGGTTCACGAACACGCACTTTCTCACGGCGACGCGGTTCGCGTCGAAGAAATCCGCCCATCTCGACAAGATTGATGACCTGAAAGGCAAGACCGTCGTCTCGATCCCGGGATCGACGAACATCGTTCAGACCCTTGAGGTCAACACGGCGAGAAATCTCGGCATGACGGTCCTGCAGGCCAAGGACCACGGCGAGGCCTGGCTGATGGTCGAGAACGGCCGTGCGGCCGCCTACGTCATGGACGACGTGCTGCTCGCCTCGCTGATCGCGTCCTCGAAGGAGCCGGGCGCCTATCGCATCTCGTCGGAGACGCTCTCGCGCCCCGAGCCCTACGGGATCATGCTGCGCAAGGACGACCCGGACTTCAAGAAGATCGCCGACGCGGCCACCGCCAAGCTCTACACCAGTCCGGAGGGCAAGGCGCTCTACGACAAGTGGTTCACCCAGCCGATCCCGCCGCGCGGCATCAACCTCAACTTCCCGATGGATGCGACCATGAGCAGGAACATGGCGCATCCGAGCGACAGCGCCGACCCGGCGATGTATTGAGGCGCTGCCGAAGCGGCTCCGCCTCTCACCGGGGCCGCCCCCGACAGGATCGCGACGCGCTTGCAGCCGCGGCGGTGGCCTGGGTCACGCGCCGCGGGCTTGCGCATCCCCGGTCCGGCACCGTCGTCGGCCGGTCGCGGCGGGGCCGGACCGGCCGGGGCTACGCCGTCCCCTGCTCGCGCATGTAGGCCTGCGGAGGGCAGCCCAGGCCGGTGCGAAACGCGAAGACGAACGCGGAGGTCGAGCCGTAGCCGAGCTGCATCGCCGTCTGAGTCACGGTCAGTCCACCGCCCATCAGCTCGACCGCCTTGAACAGGCGCAGGCGTCGCCGCCACGAGCGCAGGCTCATCCCGATCTCGGTCTCGAAGCGCCTTGCCAGGGTCCGGCCCGACATCCCGAGTGCGCGGCCCCAGACCTCCGGCCCGCGGGGGTCGGCCGGGTCGGCGTAGAGGGCTTCGCAGAGGCCGACCAGCGGGCCGGCATGCGGCCAGGGCAGTGCCCCCGGAAGGGGGCGTGCGCGACGCAGCTGATCGAGGATCAGGGCGCTGACGCGACCCGCGTAGCCATCCTGGCTCTCCTGCCCCTCGATCGCCACGGCCTCGAGGATCAGGGCCCGCAGCAACGGCTGGACGGCAAACACGGTCGGCAGGTCCGCGACCCCGCGCCCGGCTTCATCGGCGATCCACAAGCTGCGGAACGCGGCGCCCAGGAGCGATCCGACCCGGTGCCGGACGCCGGTCGGCAGCCACACGGCCTGCTCCGGTGAGATCACGAAGGAGCGCCCCTCGACCGCCACCGTCAGCACGCCGGAGGTGGCGTAGACGATCTGGTGCCAGGCATGCGCGTGCTCGGCGAAATACCGCCGGGCCGGGATGGGCTGCGCCCGCACCGTGATGGGTTGGGGGGGCGCCAGGCCGGGTGGTGCCTCGAGCGGCTCCCACATCGCCCCTCCCCCTCATCTTGTCCGATCCTCTACAGGCTTTGTCATCTCATCGAGATACGGACAAGCGCGGCGTCGCTATAGCCATGCGATCACCGGCCCCGATCTCCCCATCGGCCCTCCGCACGGCCTGCAGCAGCTTCGTGCGCGCTGCGGCCGGCCGAAACCTGAGTCTCGCGATGTCCCACGCCTCTGCCCCGGCCGCCGCGCTTGCACCGGCCGCCGTCCGGTCCGGGACCGCCAACGTGGTGAGACTGGCGATCGCGCAGGCGCTCGCGGGGGCCAATTCGACGGTCGTGTTCGCGACCGGCGCGGTTGTCGGCAACATGCTCGCGCCCAGCAAGGTTCTGGCGACCCTGCCGATCTCCATCTTCGTCGTCGGGATGGCGGCCTGCGCCCTGCCGGCCGGCGGCATCGCCCGGCGCTACGGGCGCCGCACCGCCTTCATGGTCGGAACGGGATGCGGCGTGCTCGTCGGCCTGCTCTCGGCCGCGGCGATCGGAGCGGCCAATTTCTGGCTGTTCTGCGCGGCGATGTTCTTCGGCGGCGCCTACGCGGCCGTGGTCTTCTCCTTCCGCTTCGCCGCCGCGGACTGCGTCTCGGCGGACCGGCGGCCGCGGGCGCTGTCGGCGGTCATGGCGGGCGGCGTCTTCGCCGGCGTGATCGGCCCGCAACTCGTCACCCACACCATGAACCTGTGGCCCCCCTACCTGTTCGCCGCCACCTTCCTGGCTCAGGCGGCGGTCGCCGCCGTGGCGGCCCTCGTCCTGTCCGGCGTCCGGCTGCCCCGGCCGGCCGGGGAGGACATCGCCCGCGGAAGGCCGCTGGCCGTGATCCTGCGCCAGCCGCGCTTCGTCATCGCGGTGATCTGCGGGGCCGTGTCCTACCTGCTGATGAACTTCGTCATGACGGCCGCGCCGCTGGCGATGCGCCTGTGCGGCCACGCGCAGGAGGATGCCAATCTCGGCCTGCAATGGCATGTGATCGCCATGTACGGCCCGAGCTTCTTCACCGGGCGGCTGATCACGCGCTTCGGTGCCGAGCGGGTCGTGGCGACCGGTTTAGCCTTGATCGGCGCGGCTGTGATCGTCGGGCTGACGGGGGTCGACGTGGCGCATTTCTGGCTGTCCCTGATCGTGCTCGGCCTGGGCTGGAACTTCGGCTTCGTGGGCGCCTCGGCGCTCGTGCTGGAGTGCCATACCCTGGAGGAACGGACGCGCGTGCAGTCGGTCAACGACTGCATCGTGTTCGGGTCGGTGGCCTTGGGCTCGTTCTCGTCCGGTGGCCTGCTGACGAGCTACGGCTGGGACAGGGTCCTCTGGGTGTCGTTCGCGCCCCTCGCGCTCGCGGCGACGGCCCTCGTGCTGGCGACGGTGCGCAGGCGCCGCCTGGGCTGAGCCCCGCCGAGGCCGTTCCGTACCGCCGCGGCCGTCACGATCCCCCGGCGCCGCGGCGCGTCGGAACGGAGCGGACGGATTCCCGGGTGCCATCCCCTCCGGAGGCCGGATTCGGGACCGGCCTCCGGCGGCGCGTGGCCGACCGGACAGATCTCGGTCCTGTCGCCTGCCAGACCTATGAGCCCATAAAAAGATTCAATTATCGGCCGCAGATTCCCTGGTCCATCCTCAGACGAGTGCTGTGGCGCCCCGGGTGAGTGCAGAGAGCCGTGTCCTTCTGAGCGCGTACGTACATCGTTCGCTTCACCAGGACGATCATCTGTCCACCCGCGCGGCTAACGGCATCGATCACTTGGTGGCGGGCCCGAGAAGCCCGTCGTGGTGACACGTTACGTGGCTCTACTGGGAGGAGACCAGATGCCTGCAAGAAACCACAGTCAGTGGACCGCAAATCCGCCCCTGCAGAGCAGCGAGTGGATCGACAGCCGCATCTATACCGAGGAGGCCATCTTCGAGGAGGAGATGGAGAAGATCTTCAAGAAGACCTGGATCCCCGTCTGTCACGAATCCGAGCTCCCGAAGCCCTACGATTTCCGAACCACCAGCATCGCGCGCGAGCCGGTCGTCATCTGCCGCGGCCCGGACAACGTCATCCGCGCGTTCCTGAACGTCTGCCCCCATCGCGGGATGATCATCGAACGGCGCCCGGCGGGAAGCTTCTTCGAGCCCCAGCCGTCCGGAAACCCCAAGCGCATGACCTGCATGTTCCATGCGTGGCAGTTCGACATGAAGGGGAACTGCGTCTACGTGAGCCGCGAGAAGGAGGGGTATCAGGATCGCCTCCGCAAGGAAGATGTCGGTCTTCGCCGCCTCCGGTGCGAGGTCAAGTTCGGCGGCTTCGTCTGGGTGAATCTCGACGACAATCCTGTCTCACTCGAAGAGTGGGCGGGCAAGCCGTTCGAATGTCTGCGCAAGACCCTGGAGGCGGAGCCGCTCGAGGTCTTCCACTACCACAAGGCTATCGTGGAGACGAACTACAAGCTCTGGCACGATACGAACTGCGAATTCTATCACGACTTCATGCACTATCATAACCGCGTCACCGGCTTCAACGACGCGTACTTCGCGCGAAAGAACGAGGCGTTCGAGAACGGTCACATCGTCGTCGGGACGTTCGAGGTGAACTACGACCAGTATGAGGGATTTGAAAGCCGGGCCGGGCTCTCCTTCCCGCATCTGCCGCCGAACCAATGGTACATGATCGACCTGTTCCCCGGCATGAACTTCAACCTGCGCGGGTCGGCGCTCCGGTGCGACACCGTCACGCCGCTGGGCCCGAACAAGCTCATGATCGAGTTCCGCGGCCTGGGACTGAAGAGTGACAGCAAGGAAGACCGGCAGACCCGGATCAACCACCACAACTCGATCTGGGGGCCGTTCGGCCGGAACCTGCACGAGGATCTGATCGGCGTGCAGGGGCAGGGCACGACGATGCGACCGGGCTCGGAGCCCCGCCGCGTCCTTCATGGTCGTCAGGAGAACCAGACGATCCACGATGAGAACGGCATGCGGCACTACTACGACGAGTGGGGCCGCTGGATGAACCGCATGCCGAACGATCCCGACAAGGCCTTCGCCGAGCGCGAACTCCTGGCTGCGGAATAGCGGACGATCGCCGGGCGGCGGCCAGACGCGGCCGCCCGGCACACGCGACAGACTCGACGACAGACAAAGACAAACGGGAGGGTTTCGCCATGGACGCTGCGAGCGCCGTCCGCGAGGCAATCGGCCGAGCGACCGTCTACCTCGACGATCAACGCTGGAACGAATGGCTCGATCTCTGTGCCGACGATTTCCACTATGCGATCAAGTCGTACAGCCCTGAGATCAGCTACGATATGATCTATCTCCAGGGTAGCCGGAAGGACATGGAGAGCCTGATCAAGCTCCTTCCCAAGCACAACACCGATCACTCGCCCCTCAGCCGCCACACCAGTGTCTGCACCGTCGAGGTCGATGCCGACGGCAAGAATGCGACGGCTGTCAGCTCTGTCGCCGTCTACCAGCATCTGCTCGACGGCACCAACTCGCATGTCGATTCGGGCGAGAGCAGGCTGTTCCTCGTCGGCAAGTACATCGACAAGTTCCGCATCGAAGAGGGGCGTCCTGTCTTCGTCGATCGCGAGGTCCGCCTTCAGAACCGGCGTCTCGACAAAGGATCGCATTGGCCGATCTGACGGATCCGTCCGCTCTCGGGCTTTCAGCCGGAGCCTGTGTTCCGGCCCTGCCCGCCGCCTTTCTGGACTGCCGAAACAGGATGGAAGCGACCTGCGCTCCGCGGAGGAACCATGGGCTGGAAGTATCTGTGCGACGCCTCGGACGTCGAGACCAACGCCGTCAAGCTGATCGATGTCGACGGCGTTTCCGTGCTCGTTGCCAATTATGGCGCCGGCTTCAGGGCCATGCCGCCGATCTGCCCGCACATGGAGGAGCCCCTCGCCGAATCCGGCGTGATCGCGAACTGCATCCTGACCTGCACGAAGCATCTGTGGGCGTGGGATCTCCAGACCCTGTCGATGATCGGCGAGACCGAGAAGGCGCTGAAGACCTACGAGGTCAAACAGGAAGGCGGCAAGGTTCTCGCCCTCATCGACGGCGAGATCACCTACGATTTCGACGAGGATGGCGACGATGACGACGATTTCTTTAACTGAAGCGGACGCGTCGTCACCGGGGCTGAGCGGCGATCGTTTGCTCGATCGCGCGGTGACCGCGTCGGCGGGCGCCGTCCGCGTGCAGGTGCAGTCCAAGGCGGGCTCCGTCACGTTCGCCTGCGGACGGGACGAGACCCTGCTGCTGGCGGGCCTCAGGCAGAACCTCACACTGCCCTACGAATGCGCCTCGGGAACCTGCGGATCCTGTCGGGCGCGCCTGGATTCGGGCGAGGTCGCCAATGGCTGGCCGGACGCGCCCGGGCACGCGAAGATCAAGCCCGCGAAGGGCGACATCCTGATGTGCCAGACCCGGCCGCTGGGGGATTGCTCCCTTCGGGTTCCGGCCAACGTCGTGGAAGGATTCCCGCGACACGCATGCCCGACCCACCACAATGGCCGGATCGAGCGGCTCGACAGGCTGACCGCGGACGTCCTCCAGTTCGACGTCGTCCTCGCCGAACCGATGGCGTTCGACGCCGGGCAGTTCGTCCTGCTGCGGGTCCCCGGCCTGGAGGGGATGCGCGCCTATTCGATGGTGAACTACGAGCGCCGGACCCGCCGCCTGTCCCTGGTGGTGAAACGCAAGCCAGGGGGCGGGTTCGGAGACTGGCTCTTCGAGCGCGCGGTCGCGGCCGATACCGTCGATGTCTTCGGCCCCCTCGGCCGAGCCACGTTCCATCCCGATGAGGAGCACGATCTGCTGATGGTGGCCGGCGGCTCCGGGATCGCCGGCATGATGTCCATCCTCGAGAGGGCCACGAACGAGGGACATTTCGAGGCCCATAAGGGCTACGTGTTCTTCGGGGTGAGGACGATCGACGATTGCTTCTATCTCGAGCAGTTCAGCCGGTACGTGGACGAGGCGCGTGGAAATCTCGAAGTCACGGTCGCGCTGTCGGAGGCCCCGCCTCAGGGGCCGACGGACGCCGCACATCCGGGTGTTCGCTTCGCCACCGGCATGGTGCACGAGGTCTGCGGGCGGGCCATGGCGGGGCGCTTCACCGACCGGATGATGTCGTACCTTGCGGGCCCGCCGCCGATGGTCGATGGAGCCCTTCGGACGCTCATCAGCAGCGGCAAAGTCACGCCGGATCGCATCCGGTACGACAAATTCGGATAGTCTCGCATGCTCGCCGCCGCTGCCACGCCGCTCGCGTTGAAT
This sequence comes from uncultured Methylobacterium sp., assembly GCA_963990595.1. GTDB lineage: Bacteria > Pseudomonadota > Alphaproteobacteria > Rhizobiales > Beijerinckiaceae > Methylobacterium. The sequence continues at coordinate 3,546 of CAXDNE010000089.1, read as the reverse complement.
CTGCTGTTCGTCGGCACCCTCGCCGGCCTGATGATCGGCTGCGTCGGGATCGGCGGCGTCATCATCGTGCCGATCCTGTCGCTCGCCCTCGGCGTTCCGGTCGGAACGGCGGCGGCGGCGGCCATGGTGGGCTATATCGGTACCGGACTGGCCGGAACGCTCGCGTTCGGCCGGAACGGATCGATCAACAACGAACTCGCCGGGCTGCTGTGCCTGGGGGCCGTCCCGGGCGCGCTGGCCGGAGCCTGGATCGTTCGGACCGCCGATCCCTTCATCGTCCAGGCGACGATCGCCTGCCTCGCGGGCGTTGCCGGCCTTCACAACCTCCTCAAGAGCCGGGTCGATTTCGCCCCGCGCCCGCAGATCGCCTTCGGCGTCGCCAGCGCGATGCTGGTCGGGTGCCTCGTCGGCCTGATCTCCGCCGTGACCGGAACCGGCGGCCCGCTCGTCCTCGTGCCCCTTCTCATGTGGCTGGGCTTCCCGGTGCTCGGCGCGGTGGGATTGGGCCAGGCGATCCAGATCCCGGTGGCGATCACCGCGACCGGGGGCGCGATGCTCTTCGGCTCGCTCGACTACGCGATCGCGATCGCGCTCACCGTCGGCCTCGTGGTCGGCTGCCCGGCCGGCGCCTGGATCTCCCACCGCATCGAACAGAGCGCGCTCCGGACCGTGGCCGCGACCGTCCTCCTGGGGACCAGCGGCCTCATGGCCGCGACCCTGGCGTTTCGCTAGGCGTGGTCCGGGGCTTCCCGGGCGCGGTGCCTCGCCCGGATAGCTTTACTTTCTGCTCCTCCCCACGTAGCATTATAATGCGCCTGTTACAGGGCTGAGGTGAAAAAGTGCCGATAGGGCGGAGCGCCTATGTTCCTGCGTCAGTTCAACTACCTTCTGGCCGTAGTCGACGAGGAACATTTTGGCCGGGCAGCCGAGAAGTGTCACGTGACTCAGCCGAGCCTCTCGGTCGGCATCAAACAGCTTGAACTGGAACTCGGAGTACCGGTCTTTCTGCGCGGGCGCGGGCAACGCTTCCACGGGTTGACGGCCGAGGGCCAGATCGTCGCGAAGTGGGCGCGCAAGGTCGTCGGCCATTGCGACGCCATGCGCGACGAGATCGCGGAGATGCGCGCCAATCTCTCCGGACGGCTGAGAATGGGGGCGATGCCCTCCATGTCGCCGGTCCTGCCGGTGCTTCTTCAGCTTGTCCGACAGAAGCATCCGAACGTCGTGATGGATGTCCGGTTTATCGGCCACGACGCGATGAAGGTCGGGCTGAACAACTTCACCCTGGATGCGGCTCTGACATACCTCGACGAGGCGGAGCTCGGGCGACGGAATACGATCAAGATCTACACCGAGAAGAGCTGCATCCTCGTCTCGGACACGCCGGAATACGCGAACAGGACGACCATGGGCTGGGACGAGGCTGCGAGGCTTCCTCTGGCGATGCTGCGCCCGTCCATGCATGAACGCCGCTTCGTGGACAGCGTCTTTGCCAAGATCGGTCTGAACCCCGAGCCCAAGCTGGAATCCGAATCGATCCTGCATCTGATGTTTCAGGTGCAGTTCGGAGGCCTCTGCACGATCATCCCCGAGCATTTCACCCGCATGCCGGGTCTTCATCCGGGAACCAAGGCGCTGGATCTCGTGGATCCGGTCGTGAGCCAGGATGTCGGGTTGTACTGGTCCGAGGGAGAGCTTCTCACGCCGATCGCGAGCGTCCTGGTCGCCGCGGTGAAGAACCTCAACAAGCGCGGAGGCCTGGACCAGATCCTGAGCCGGACGTCGAACGTGCCGGCCCCCGACTGGGACGCCACGCTCCCGCCCCTGGCGTGCCCGAGCTTCGGCCTGCCGCAGAAATCCGAGCGGGTCTGACCGGACCGATCGGGCTCCGCCGTCGGGGAAGCGGACACGCACCGAGCCGGGCCCGGGACCGGAGACCGGCTCGCCGGACCCCGAGATCCGGGGAGCCGGGGCGAACGCCTCCCGATTCGGTCTCAGTGACCGCGCACGAAGGCCTCGAGCTCAGCGCCCTCAGCACGCCTGAAGACCTGCGAGGCCGCGACCACGTCCTCGCTCCGGTGCTCCTGGCCGTCGCGTCCACGGACGTAGAAATGCGGCTCGTCCAGACCCGATCCCACGGGCCTGAAGCCGACGACACAGGTCGCGCATTCCAGCTCCATGCTGAGATCCTCGGGACGAACGAGGATTCCGCCGTCGGTCGCGCTGCCGTGCCGGGGATCGGCACTCCGAAGCGCGTGCGCCGCGTGCGACATCCACTCGGCCAGAAGCGTCAGCTCCTCCCGATACTGCTCGGGGCTGAAATCCTGGCCATCGCCCGAAAGGAGCCGGGACGCGTCATAGGGGAGGTTCTTCGTGAACTTCGATCGGTCCACCCCTCTGTGCAGCAATTCGATCAGCAGCCATGCCTCGGCATGCGCCGGTGAGTGTTCTTCCGCCGAGAACGCGTGATTCGAGGGCCGTCCGTCCTCGAGGAACTGGAGGACCATCTCGGCGACGCGGAGCTCGAGTTCCAGGCCGTCGGCGAGCCCGTGGGTCTTGATGGCGCGGCGTTCGTCGCACCAGCGGAGCCTGACCGGCCCCCGCGTTCCCGCGTCGGGCCCGTAGCTGTTCTCGACGCGGGCCACCCATTGCAGGAGGCTGTGGACCTGGTGCTGCGCCTCGTTGAACTTCCGGACATCGTTCACATCAGGATGGAAAGGCTTAGGCTCGGCCATGGTTTCGGCTCCCTATCCAGCGCGATGCGCGCGCCCCCGGGGCCCCGTGCCGGGCCTGCAGGGCGCGCGCTGAGTTCAGGGACGACGGTTCACCGCTCGAAATTCATTCCGAAGATGCGGCCGGCGTTCAGGTGGGTCGCGGCCGCAAAGGCCTCCGCCGAGAGGCCGAGGTTGCAGAAATCGTCGACGCCCTGACGCATCGGCCGGAACGGATACGAACTTCCGAACAGGAACTGGTCCTTCATGAAGCCGTTGGCCGCCTCGATGTACAGCTTCCCGCCCGGAGAGAACGTGTACATGTCCGGAGAGACGAAGACGTTCTCGTTCCGGAACGCGACCGTGACGATGTCATGCACGCGCGGGTAGAAGCCGTGTGAGCACACGAGCTTCAGCTTGGGAAACGTCTTCGCGACGACATCGACGGCGAACGGATCGTTGAACGCGAGATCGGGCGTCGTCGGCCCCGACATGATGAAGGCCGGCACCTCCAGGGTCTGACAGAGTTCGTAGAGCGGCATCAGACGATCGTCATGCGCCTTGAGGGGCTCCTTGTAGAAGCCGGCATCGAGGTTCAGGCCCTTCAGGCCGAGCTGCCGGATGGCCCGGGTCGCTTCCGCGAGCGCGCCGTCCGGGCCGAGTTCCACGGGATCGACGGAGGCCACGCCCAGAAGCCGCTTCGGAGCCGTCGCGGCCACATCGGCCAGCGCGTCGTTGGTCACCCGCACGCCCGGGACAGACCGGGCGACCATCACGGCCGCCGTGATGCCCGCTTCGTCCATCTCGGCGACGAAGCCCGCCGCATCGCGGGCCC
>CAXDNE010000088.1:0-24300 GCA_963990595.1 uncultured Methylobacterium sp. | reverse complement strand
CCTCGAGGCGCTGATCACCGAGATGGTCGACGCCGACATCCAGCGCCTCAGCGCAAACGCCTGACCGGGCGGGCTCGCCGCCACCGGCCTGCCGGTCCATATGGCGCGCATTTTGTCTCGGAGGAGCGTGCCATGAAGACCTATCAGCTCTACATCGACGGCGCTTACGTCGACCCGGCCGAAGGCGCGTGGTTCGAATCGATCGACCCTTACCGCGGTGAGCCCTGGGCCCGGATTCCCCGGGCCTCTCGGGCCGATGTCGACCGCGCGGTGGCTGCCGCCAAGCGCGCCATGTGGGAGGGCCCCTGGGCCACCGTGACGGCGTCGGCCCGCGGCAAGGTGCTGCGCCGGATCGGCGATCTGGTGGAGCGCGAGGCGAAGGCCCTGGCCGAGGTCGAGGTCCGCGACAACGGCAAGCTCTTCGCCGAGATGTACGGCCAGACCCGCTACCAGCCGGAATGGTGGTGGTATTTCGCGGGGCTGGCCGACAAGGTCGAGGGCGCTCAGGTGCCGATCGACAAGCCCGAGACCTTCGCGTTCACCCGGCACGAGCCGGTGGGCGTGGTCGGTGCCCTGACCGCCTGGAACTCGCCCCTGCTGTTCGTGGCCTGGAAATGCGCGCCCGCGCTCGCCGCCGGCTGCGCGGTCGTGATCAAGCCGTCCGAGTTCGCCTCGGCCAGCACGCTCGAATTCGCCCGCCTGACCAAGGAAGCCGGGCTCCCGGACGGGATGTTCAACGTCGTGACCGGCTACGGCGGCGAGGCGGGCACCGCCATCGTCGAGCATCCGGACGTCGCCAAGATCACCTTCACGGGGTCTGACGTCACGGGCGCGAAGGTCTACGAGGCGGCCGCGCGCCAGATCAAACGCGTGTCCCTGGAGCTCGGCGGCAAGTCGCCCAACATCGTCTTCGCCGATGCCGACCTGAAGGCCGCCGCCGCGGGCGCGATCTCGGGCATCTTCGCGGCGACCGGGCAGACCTGCATCGCCGGTTCCCGTCTCCTCGTGCAGAACAGCATCCGCCAGGACTTCACCGAGCGGCTGGTGGAACTCGCCCGCACCGCCAAGCTCGGTGATCCGATGCAGGCTGACACCAATATCGGGCCGATCACCACGCCGCCCCAGTACACGAAGGTGCTCGACTACATCGCGCTGGCCAAGAGCGAGGGCGCGCGCTGCGTGTTCGGCGGCAATCCCGCCTCCGGACCCGGCGTGATCGGCGGTCAGTTCGTCGAGCCGACGATCTTCACCGGCGTCACCAACGACATGCGCATCGCCCAGGAGGAGGTGTTCGGCCCGGTCCTGTCGATCATCGGCTTCGAGGACGAGGCCGAGGCGCTGAAGGTCGGCAACGCCGTGATCTACGGACTTGCGGCCGGCGTCTGGACCCAGGATATCGGCCGCGCGATGCGGATGTCGAAGGGGCTGCGGGCCGGCACGGTCTGGGTGAATACCTACCGGGCCGTCAGCTACATGATGCCGTTCGGCGGCATGAAGCGCTCCGGCATCGGCCGCGAGAGCGGCATCGAGTCGATCCGCGAGTTCCTGGAGACCAAGAGCGTCTGGATCTCGACCAGCCGGGACGCGCCGGAGAACCCGTTCGTGATGCGGTGAGGGGCGGGGCGCGTCGCCCGACGGCGGGCGCGTCCGGCCTCTCGGACCCGGCCTCATACCGCCTTCAGCAGCCAGCGCAGCGGCAGCGCGATGGCGGTGAGGCCGGCGACGCCGCCGGCCCACAGGGCGATGAACCAGCCCAGGCGACGCAGGGACGTCACGGCACTCCCTCTGGTCATGGCCCGGCCTCCTAGTGGTAACCGGGGGCGCCCGCCGCGACCTTGCCGCGGAACAGCCAGTAGACATAGGCCGTGTAGACCAGCACCATCGGCACCAGCACCACCGCGCCCGCCAGCAGGAAAGCCTGGCTGCTCGGATGGGTGGCGGCGTCCCAGATCGTCACCGCCGGCGGGACGATCATCGGCCACAGGCTGATCCCGAGGCCGATATAGGACAGCAGGAAGAGCCCCAGCGCGCACAGGAACGGCGTCACCTCGGCGCGCCGGTCGAGCGCCACGAAGAAGCGCCAGGCCAGCAGCGCCACCAGGATCGGCACCGGCGCGGCGAGCGCCAGATTCGGCCAGGACAGCCACCGGGCCCGGAACGCGTCGCTCAGGATCGGCATGGCCGCGGAGACCGCCACGATCGCCACGACGGTGACGAGCCCAAGGGCGCGCGCCAGCCGGTAGGCCCGGAGCTGGAGTTCGCCGTCGGTCTTCCAGATCAGCCAGCACGCGCCGAGCAGGCCGTAACCCGCCACCAGGGCGGCCCCCGTCAGGAGCGAGAAGGGCGTGAGCCAGTCCCACCAGCCGCCCGCATAGGCGCGCTCGCTCACGCGAATGCCCTGCACGTAGGCGCCGAGGCAGATTCCCTGGCAGAAGGCCGCGACATAGCTGCCCCACGAGAAGGAGCGATCCCACCAGAGCTGGGTCCAGGGCGTCGCCGCGCGGAAGCGCATCTCGAAGGCGACGCCGCGGAATACCAGGGCCAGCAGCATCAGGATCAGCGGCATGTAGAGGGCCGGCAGGATGGTGGCGTAGGCCAGCGGAAACACCGCGAACAGGCCGCCGCCGCCGAGGATCAGCCAAGTCTCGTTGCCGTCCCAGACCGGCGCGACCGTGTTGACCATCACGTCGCGCTCCGCCTTGCCGCGGACGGCGGGGAACAGGATCCCCACACCGAGGTCGAATCCGTCCATCACCACGTAGAGGAAGACCGCGGTGGCGATGAGGAGCGCCCAGATGAGCGTCAGATCGAGGGACATCGGGCGTTACTCCGCGGGCTGGGCGATGGGCCGGCCGGCGGCCTGGCCGCCGGCGACGAGGGCGGGCGCGGGCGTGATGCCGGCCGTGCGGATCGGCTGATCCGTGGGCGGCCCGGGCTCGTGGGCGTGCGGGACTTGGTTGAACAGGTGCAGCAGGTACCAGATGCCCGCGCCGAACACCGCGAGGTAGACCAACGCGAAGGCGGCCAGCGAGGCGGCCACCGCCGGCGCGGCGATGGGCGAGATGCTGTCGGCGGTCCGCAGCATGCCGTAGACCGTGAAGGGCTGGCGGCCCGCCTCGGTCACCGTCCATCCGGCGGTCACCGCGATCAGTCCGGAGGGACCCATCGCGACGGCGAAGCGATGCAGCCACGCGGCGTCGTAGAGCCGACCCTGCCGGCGCAGCCAGAGCGCGGCGACGCCCAAGGCGATCATCAGCAGGCCCAGGCCGACCATCACGCGGAACGACCAGAAGACCAGAGGCAGGTTCGTCGGCCACGTGTCGCGCGGCATGTCCTTCAGGCCGCGGACCTCGCCGTCGAGGCTGTGGGTGAGATAGAGGCTCGCGAGGCCCGGGATGCCGATCCGGTCCCGCACGGCCGCGGCCTCCGCGTCCGGCCAGCCGAACAGGATCGCGGGCGCGCGTCGCTCCGTGTCGAAATGGCCCTCCATGGCGGCGACCTTGGCCGGCTGGTGCTCGTAGGAATTGCCGCCGTGCAGGTCGCCGATCACGAGCTGGGCCGGCGCCACCACGGCCGCCATCCACATCGCCATGGAGAACATCAGCCGCGCCCGGGGATTGCCGCGGTCGCGCAGGAGATGCCATCCGCCCACCGCGCCGACGATCATCGCGGTGGTGAGGTAGGCGCCCGTCACCGTGTGGGCGAAGCGGTACGGGAACGAGGGATTGAAGATGATCGCCCACCAATCGGCCGGGGCGAAACGGCCGTCCGGCCCGACGACGTGGCCGGTGGGCGTCTGCATCCAGGAATTGGCCGACAGGATCCAGAAGGCGGAAACCAGGGTGCCGCCGGCGACCAGGCAGGTCGCCAGGAAGTGCAGCCCCTTGCCCACGCGTTCGAGGCCGAACAGCATGACCCCGAGGAAGCCGGCCTCCAGGAAGAAGGCGGTGAGCACCTCGTAGCCGAGGAGCGGCCCGAGCACGGGCGCCGTCCGGTCCGCGAAGACCGACCAGTTGGTGCCGAACTGGTAGCTCATGACCAGACCCGACACGACGCCCATGGCGAAGGCGACGGCGAAGATCCGCAGCCAGTAGCGGTAGGTATCGAGGTAGACGGCCTTCCCGGTACGCAACCAGAAGCCTTCGAGCACGGCGAGATAGCTCGCCAGTCCGATGGTGAAGGCCGGAAACAGGAAGTGCCAGACGACGGTCAGCGCGAACTGGGCTCGCGCGAGGTTGACTGCGCTGGGCAGTTCGAAGGCGGACATCGCGGTCTCCGGTGAACGGACCCCGAAGCTCTGGCGTGAGCCGGCCGACTGCTCCTTGATTCATCTCAAAGCAGGACGCCGCGAACCGGCGGGGGCGGCCCGGGCCGGCCCGGGTCGGCCTTTGCGCTGGATCAAGGCTGCGGCTGGCAAATCCGCGGAAACTGTCTCCGCCGGACCCTGTCTCGGGTGCCAAGGAGGCTGCCGTGAGCTACGCCAACATCCTCGTCGCCGTGGACTTCGCAGAGACCGCGCCCGATCGCGTACGGCTCGCCGCCGGTCTGGCGCGCCGCTTCGATGCGACGCTGACGGGGGCCGCGGCCGCTGAGGTGCCGGCACCGCTCTTCGCCCACGATATCCGCGACGCCCAGGCTCAGTACGAGAGCTCCAAGGAGGAGATCCTCCACGAACTCGAACGGGCCCACGCGATCTTCGCGCGCTGTGCCGGTGAGGCTCCCCGGACCGAGTGGCGCAGCGCGACCGAGCGCGCCTTCACGCATTTCGTCGAGCAGGGCCGGGCCGCCGATCTCCTGGTCGGGGGACGGGCCGGCCCGAGCGACCTCGATCCCGGTCCGCTCGGCGTAGCGCTCGGTCCTGTGCTGATGGAGGCCGGCCGGCCCGTCCTGGTGGTGCCGCCCCAGGTCACCAAGCTGCCGGGGCGACGCGTCGTCGTCACCTGGAAGGACACCCCGGAGGCGCGGCGGGCGGTGACCGGGGCCCTGCCGTTCATCCGGTCGGCTGATCATGTCTTCGTGGTCACGGCGGGCGAGGGCGCCCGGTTCGAGGGCGCGCAGGACGTCGCCGCCCATCTGGGCCGCCACGGCGCCGCGGCGACCACCCACCTCCTGACCACTACGGCGAGCGACGGCGAGGAGATCCTTCGATTCGCCGGCAAGCAGGAGGCCGACCTGATCGTCATGGGCGCCTACGGCCATTCGCGTCTGCGGGAATGGGCCTTCGGCGGCGCGACCCGCGACATCCTGCAGACCACCCCCGTCTGCTGCGTGATGGCGCATTAGCGCGGCGATCACCGGCTGCGGGATGGGCGGGCCGCCGGGGCGCGTGTCGTGCCGGACCGGCATGTCGCCGGCGCCGCCCCCCGAAGGCAGACGCCCGTTCCGGCGTTGTCCCGCCGCCCCTCGGCAGTTCCAGCGTCACCCGGGTGAGCCCGAGCCGTTCGTCCGCGCGCCCGAAGACCTCCCGGCGACGGCCTCGGCGGGTCCGGAACGCCGGGCCGGGGCGCCTCTACAGGGCCGCTATCTGGAGAAGTGGGTCGTGGACATGCGGTCCGTGACCAGCACGAACGGCATCCAATCGTATTGCTGCACCGGTTGTCGGCGGATCAGCGCCAGGGCGTCATCGACCGCCCGGCGGCCCTGCAGGGCGGCGTCCTGATAGACGGTGACAGCGAGGCGCTTGCGCTGCATCGCCTCCATGCCGTCCGCGGTCGCGTCGACACCGCCGATCAGGATCCGCCCTGCGGGAAGGCCGGAGGCCTCGACGGCCTCGGCGGCACCGATGGCCATCTCGTCATTGTTGGCGGCAATGGCGTCGATGCCGGTCTTCCTGGCGAGCCATCTGGCGACGAGGGCGCCGGCCTTCCGGCGATCCCAATCGGCGGACGCCTCGGCGACGAGGTGCAGGCCCGGGAACTCGGCCATCACCTCCTTGACACCCTGCGTGCGCAGCAGCGAGCCCGCATGGGCCGGATGCCCGGAGATGATCGCGACCCGGCCGGTGCCGTTCAGCATCTGGGCGAGCTTGCGCATCTGCAACCGGCCGGCGACGATGTCGTTCGGGAGGACGAAGGCCACGCGCCCTGCAAACCAGTCCTCCCGCGGACCGTTGTTCATATAGACCAGGGGGATATCGGCCTCCTGAGCCAGGCGCGTGATCGTGGCGCTCGCGGCCGCGTCGACCGGCACGACCAGCAGCGCATCGACCCGTTCGGCGATGAATGTCCGGATCTGGGCGATCTGCTGCTCGCCCGCACCCTCGGGTGCGTAGGCGAATCGCACCGAGACGTTCTCCGATTTCGCGTGTCGCTCGATGCCGTCGTGCAGGAGCTGCGTGAACGCCACCGGCGGAGCCATCGCGACGCCGATGGCGGTGGCGCGGACGGGGGTCGCGTTGCAGGCGAAGGCGGCGAGGAGGATCCCGCGCCAGCAGCCGGCGCGGGCAGCCCCGCGGATCCGGGCGATCACCCGGGCGCACCGTCCCCGATTCATGACGCTTGCCCCATCCTGGTGGCTCCGAAGCAGGTCAGGCGGCCTGGATGCGCGCGAGGAAGCGGGCCACCTCGTCGCCGAGGCGCTCGGCATCGTGCGAGAGCGCGCTCGCGGCGGTGAGCATCCCGCTCGCCGTGGTACCCACCGTGTCGGCCGTGCCGGCGACGTCGGCGATATGCCTGCTGACCGCGCCGGTGCCCTGGGCGGCCTGCGTGATGTTGTGCGCGATCTCCTGGGTCGCGGCGCCCTGTTCCTCGACCGCCGCGGCGATCGAGGCGACAGCCCGGCTCATGTCGTCGACCCGGCCGGTGATGCCCGCGATGGCGGCGACCGCCTCGGCGGTGGTGCCCTGGATGACGGCTACGTGCCGCGAGATGTCGTCCGTCGCCTGCTTGGTCTGTCCCGCCAGCGCCTTCACCTCGGCGGCGACGACCGCGAAGCCCCGCCCCGCCTCGCCGGCCCGCGCCGCCTCGATGGCGGCGTTCAGGGCGAGGAGGTTGGTCTGCGCGGCGATCTTGGCGATGATGGCGACAACATCCCCGATCCTCTCGGCCGCACCGCTCAGCGCCTGGACGAGGGCCGTCGTCTGCCCGACCTCGGCGGCGGCGCCGCTGGCCAGCCCGGCCGTCGCCTCGGCCTGGCGTCCCACGTCCCGGACGGACGTGCCCAGCGCGTCGGCGGCGGCGGCGATCATCCGGACGTTGAACCCGGCCTGCTCGGCCGCGGCGGCGACCGTTGTCGACTGCGTCGCCGTCGCCTCCGCAGCCCGGCTCATCCGGTCGGCCGTGCCGCGGAGCTCCGCGGCGGCCGTCGCGACTGTGCCGACGATCCCGACGAACGCGGCCTCGAAACCCTGCGCCACCTCCTGCATCACGAACCGGCGCTGCTGTTCCGCCTCCACGCGCATCCGCACCGCCTCGGCCTCGAGGGATTGGGCGTGCAGCATGTTGTCCTTGAACACCTTCAGCGCCCCCGCCATGGCGCCCAGTTCGTCCTGCCGTTCTGCGGCCGGGACGGCGACGGCGAGGTCGTTCTCCGCCAGACGCTCCATGGCGCGGGTCATCGCGGCGATGGGCGCCGCGACCCGACGCAGGATGAACCAGATGATCCCCAGCGTCAGGAGAGCCGCGACCGCCACGGCCACGCCGACCGCCAGCCGGGCGGAGATGCCCGCCGCGTCGGCCGCCTCCGTCTGCGCGAGAGCCCTGGCCTGCCGGTAGGTGAGCACGGTGTCCACGGCCTGCGTGAAGGCCGCCGAGTCGGTCTGCAACGCCGCGGTGACTACGGCATCGGCCAGCTCATGCTCGCCGGCCCGATCGAGGGCCGCCACTTCGGCTTCGACGGCCAAGAAGTGCTGCCACGCCGTCCGCAGATCGTGTGCGAGGCGCTGCTCCTCCTCCCCGGCCACCGTCGGCGCGTAGGCGCTCCAAGCCGCGCTGAACGCCTCCCGGGCTCTGTCGGTCCGGGCGCGGTAATCATGGCGGCTCCCATCCGAGGCTGCGCTATGAGCGAGCACGTCGAGGGCGCGCAGCTCCTGGCTGAGCTGCTTCATGGTCCCGAGGATCGTCACCGCCTTGAGCTCGCCGGCGACGGACCGGCTGACCTCGTTGATCACGCCGATCCGGAAGATCGAGAACGTCCCGATCCCGATCGACACGCAGAACAGCACCACCGCAGATCCGATGATGACCGCGCGCTGGCTGACAGATGATCTCCTCGCGCGACCGGACGCGAAAGATGGCATGTCCAATCGCTTCCAAATATTGTCCGGCGGCTCTTTAACCTCAACGTCCAGGGAAATCAACTTCCGAGGCATATTTTAAATGAAACAGAACAGAACAGAATAATATTTCTATAAAATTTGGAATGCAGATTATCGGTAATATTTCATCCGTCGGGCGGCGATCTCAGAGGATCCGCCACATTCTCGTGTCGGGCCCGACCGGCAGATCACCGGGCACGTTCGGAAGACAGTCCGCAGCCGCGCCGAGGGGCCGTCCCGCTCGGGCCATCCGGAACCCGTCAGGCGCGTCGGATTCGCCGATTGACGCGGCGGGCGAGCCACTCGCCCGCCGTCTGCACCGCCTGAACCAGGAGGATCAGCACGACGACGACAGCCAGCATCATCTCGGGCCGGAAGCGCTGGTAGCCGTAGCGGATGCCGAGGTCGCCGAGGCCGCCGCCGCCGACGGCGCCGGCCATCGCGGAGTATCCCACGAGCGAGACGGCCGCGAGGGTCAGCCCGAGGACGATGCCCGGCAGCGCTTCCGGGATCAGCACCGTGCGGACGATCTGCGCGGGACTGGCCCCGAAGGCGCGGGCTGCCTCGACGAGTCCGGGATCCACCTCGCGGACCGCCGCCTCGACGAGACGCGCGATGTAGGGCGCCGCCGCCACCGTCAGCGGTACGGTGGCGGCGGCCGTCCCGATGGAAGTCCCGGCAACGAGGCGAGTGAACGGGATGATCGCGATGACCAGGATGATGAAGGGGATCGAGCGCGTCGCGTTGACCAGGAGGCCGAGGACAACGTTGAGCGCGGGGGCGGCGAGCAGTTCGCCCCGCCGGCTGGTGGCCAGGAACACGCCGAGCGGCATTCCGAGCATCGTCCCGAGGGCGGCGGAGAGCGCCACCATCGTCAGCGTCTCGCGCATCGCCTCGGCGAGGAGGCCGAGCAGGTCAGGCGACACGGACGGATTCCTCCCGCGGGTCCAGATAGCCGAGGAGGTCCGTGGGGATCCCGGCCGTTCCGAGAAAGGCCTGCGCCCGAGCGACCACGTCCGGTCCCGGCGACAGCGCGACGGCGAGAGCACCGAAGGGTTGGCCACCGATCTCGTCCACCGTGCCGGCCAGGATCGCGACCTCGATCCCGGTCTCACGGGCGAGCCGCGCGATGAAACCAGATTCGCCGCCCGGCCCGCGGACGGTGAGACGCAGCACCGGCGCGCCGCCGGTTTGCGGCTCGGCGGCGATGCGGGCCGCGAGGCCGGTCGGCAAGGCGAGTCCGACCTCTGCGGCCAACAGGCTGCGGGCGGTCTCGCTCCGGGGCCGGGTGAACAGATCGAGGACCGAGCCGCCCTCCACGATCGTGCCCCGCTCGAGCACCGCCACCGAATCGGCGACGGCCCGGATCACCGACATCTCGTGGGTGATCAGCACGACGGTGAGGCCGAGCGCGCGGTTGATCCGCTTCAGCAGCGCGAGGATCGACCGCGTCGTCTCCGGGTCGAGCGCCGAAGTGGCTTCGTCGGAGAGGAGGATGTCCGGCCCGGTCGCCAGCGCCCGGGCAATCCCGACCCGCTGCTTCTGGCCGCCCGACAGCTCGGCGGGATACCGGCCCGCCTCCGCATCGAGTCCGACCAATGCGAGCAGCTCCGCGACGCGGTCGCGGATCGCGCCGCGTCGCCAGCCCGCGAGTTCCAGAGGCAAGGCGATGTTGTCGGCGGCGCTGCGCGCGGAGAGCAGGTTGAAGTGCTGGAAGATCATGCCGATCCGGGTGCGGACAGGGCGCAGATCCCGCTCCGCAAGGCGCGAGACTTCGACGTCGTCGACGAAGACCCGACCGGCGCTCGGGCGCTCCAAGCCGTTGATGAGCCGGATCAGGGTCGACTTGCCGGCGCCGGATCGCCCGATGATTCCGTGAATCGAACCCGGCTGCACGGCGAGGTCGACGTCGGCGAGGGCAACGACCGGCTCGGCATCGCCCCGGGCTGGATAGCGTTTCGATACCTTCTCGAGCCGGATGAGCGGTGCGCTGGGCGCGCGGACCGGCGACGCCGGTGCGGAGGCGACCCGGCCGGGCTCCCGCGCCGGGACCGGCGGCCCCACGGTACGGAGATATGTCCGGCTCTGCCTATCCGTTTGCAGTCCGCGCGCAATCAAGGCAGGCACCCGTCGCAGATCGTTCATGCGCGCGACCATCTCATTCCGTGATCCTCATCGCCGGTGAAGAAATTCAAGCGTCGCTCCGTTTCGGATCGGGCAGCGGCAGCGTTCCGAAGACTGCGCGGATGAAGGGTGTATGCTTCGGGGCGCGATGGGCGATGCCCGAGCCGACTTCGCCGCTCGCGGACGGGTCGGTGCGTGAATTTCGGCGCGTCGCCCCGATACCCGTCCCGCGCTTTCGATCGTGGGTCCGACCGGTTCGCGCGTGTCCTCCGTTCCGGCGGTCCAGGACGCGGACGCGGCGCGTCAGCAGGGATCAGGCGCTCCGGACCGGGATCACCGACCCCCTGTAGCGATCCCGAATGAAGCGGGCGACTTCGGGCGAGGTCATCAGCCCTGCGAGCCGCTGGATCCGTGCCTCCTTCGCGAGGGCCTCCGTGGTGACGAGGACGTTGGCGTAGGGGTTGCCCTCGGCGCGCTCCAGAGCGAGGGCATCGCGGGCCGGCACGAGGCCGAATTCCAGGGCGTCGTTGCCGTTGATGACCGCGAGTGCGACGTCGTCGAGGGACCGGGGAAGTTGTGGCCGCGCCACCTCGACGATGTGCAGATCCTTCGGATTCTCGGCGATGTCCCCGAGGGTGGCGACGGCATCCGTGTCGTCGGATCGTAAGCGGATCAGGCCGTTCGCCTGAAGCAGTCTCAGCCCGCGCGTGAAGTTGGTCACGTCGTTCGCCACGGCGACTCGCGCGCCCCTGGCCACCTCAGCCAGCGTCTTGACCCGCCGCGCGTAGATGCCGAGCGGCTCGACATGGACGGAGGCGACCACCGCGAACCGGACTCCGAGCTGCGCCTCCTCGGCGCGGAGATAAGGGACGTGCTGGAAAAAATTCGCGTCCGCGTCGCCGTCGCGCAGGAGCGCGTTGGGCCGAACCTCACCGCTGATCTCAATCACCCGCATGGGAAAGTCGGGGGCGAGGTCATCGGTGACGTAGCGCAGGATCTCCGCATGGGGCACCGAAGACGCGATCACCCGCAGCGGCGTTGCCGCCCGGGCTCCAGTCACCGCGAGCGCCAACGTACCCGCCAGAATGGAGCGCCGCGTCGTCGGCATCGTGAGTTCGGAGCGTCGAGAGGCCACGTAACCCCCTCCGGCACTTCGGCCGATCGTCTGTGGGACCGCGGTCAGCCTAGCCAGCCCGGACGGGAATGTGCTCCTAAAATGAATCGGCCGCGCAGGAGAGTCGGCTCCACCCTGAGCATCGCGGTGGGAATGGGTTCTCGATAGCCGGAACGCGGTCTGGCCGGCTCACCGGCCCCAGACGTCGCGCCGCGCGGCAATCGCGCCGCGACATCCCCTGCCGGATCGGGGAGCCGGGCGCCCCGGCACGGTGCGGGAGCGCGGTCAGAGCGGCCGGGTCTGCCGCTCCTTCAGCCACATGAGGCCGGCCACACCCATCCACGGGCAGACGAACAGGATGAAGGCGAGCAGCCCCACGACGAACCTCCCGGCAGAGAGCGGCGAATCTCAGAGAACGTCGCCGGCTTTCTTCGGATCCCACCTATCCGCAGCGGCGCGGGCTTGGCGTGCCATGGCAATCAGCTCCGGGGCCGTCAGACCGCGGGTGGGCAGGGGCCCGGCAGCATCAGGAGCCCGGAACGGTCGCGGGGCCGGAGGAAGCGGCGCGGCCCGTCCCGGCCAGAGCCGCTTCAGCCGACCAGCCTTCCGCAGGGTTTGATCCGCCACGCATTCACCTCCCGCACATGATCTGCGGGTACGGGTAGGCGAGAAGGCGGGGCGGCGGTAACCCGAGAGGGGACAAGGGTCGGCCCGAGCCCCGGCGCCAGCGGTATGCGGGCGCCCCTGGGCGAAGGCGGTCGTCGCCCTACCGCTACGCTTTTTCGCCGCCGACGCGATGGGCCCGCGTCTGCGCCGCCGACGCGGGCGTCCGGCTCATTCCGCCGAAGCGGTCCGGGGCACGGTGCTCTCGCCGGCGATCCGGACGACGTCGCCGGAACTCAGGAACTCCAGCGGATTGTCGATCAGGCGCTGGGCGAGCGTCACGCCGCTCCGGATCTCGACATCGTTGCCGAGATTGCGGCCGAGTTTGACCGTCCGCAGGGCGACCGTGTGATCGTCCTGCACCTCGGCCACCTGGGTGCCGTTCTTGTTGAACAGGAGCGCGGTGGCCGGAATCCGCAGCGTCTCGGGGTTGGACGGGATGTGGAACTGCACCTCCACATAGGCGCCCGGCCAGAGCGCCCCGTCCGGGTTGTCGGCCTGCAGCTCCACGAGACCCTTGCGCGAGTCTTCCGCGACCGCGTTGGCGGTCGAGGTGACCTCCGCCGAGAAGGAGGCTTCCTGCCCCGGCACGTGCAGGGACGCCTTCAACCCGGGCTTCATCACCGCCAGGAAGCCCTGCGGCACGTTCACGTAGACGCGCATCCGGTGGATGTCCGAGACGCGGAACAGCGGCCGTCCGGAGGTCCCGCCGGCGGTCAGAAGATCACCGAGATCGACCGCGCGGGCGGTGACCACGCCGTCGAAGGGCGCCTTGATCTGCTTGAACCGGGTCAGCTCTTCCAGGCGGCTGACGACGGCCTGCTGGGCGACGAGATTGGCTTTGGCGACCGCGAGTGCCGCCGCGCGGGAGGCCGCGGTGAAACGGTCGGTGTCGCCGCGTTCCTCGCTGGACCAGCCCTGCGTGACGAGGCGGGCGGTGCGCTTGTTGGTGGCCTCGCTGAGATCCGCGTTGGCCTGGGCCTGCTGGACCGCGGCCTGGAGCTGCACCAGCGTCGCCCGCGCCTCGGCGAGCTGCTGGTCGAGATCCGGTGCCGAGATGTCGATCAGCACGTCGTCCTTGCGGACGCGGGCGCCGATATCCTTGTGCCAGGCCGTCACGTAGCCGCTGGCGCGGGCATAGAGCGAGCCCGTGTAGTAGGCGTTCAGCGTGCCGGGGAGCGTCAGATCCTGGTCGCTGGGGCCGCGCTGCGCCTGGACCACCCGCACCGTGGGTACGGCCTGTTTCTCGGTCCAGGCCTCGACCTCCTGCATGCCCTTCGCCCGGTCGGCGATGCCGGTATAGGCCAGCGCCGCGGCACCGGCCGCGACGCCGAACAGGAGCACCACGACCTTTCGCTTGGCGGGCGCTGCGGTCTCGACGGGGGCCATGTGTGATCCAGCTCAGACGGACGGAGTGGGGAGAGCACCGGAGAGGGGGGCATCCGCATGGCCGCGCGCGCGGCCGTGCACGATGCTGAACACGACGGGGACGAAGAACAGCGTCGCCGTGGTGGCAAAGAGCAGGCCACCGATCACGGCGCGCCCGAGGGGCGCGTTCTGCCCCGGCTCGATCGCCATCGGAAGCATGCCGATGACCATGGCGAGGGCCGTCATGATCACCGGCCGGAGCCGCGTGGCGCCCGCCGCCAGGGCGGCGTCCAGGGCGCTCAGGCCGTCCGCGAGCTGCTCCCGGGCGAAGCTGATCACCAGGATCGAGTTGGCGGTCGCCACGCCCATGCACATGATCGCGCCGGTCAGCGCCGGGACGGAGACGTGGGTCTGCGTCACGAACAGCATCCAGACGATCCCGGCGAGGGCGGCCGGCAGCGCCATGACGATGACGAACGGGTCGATCCAGGATTGGAAGTTGATCACGATCAGCAGGTAGATGAGCACGATCGAGAAGCCGAGCCCGATCAGCAGCTGCTGGTACGCGTTCGCCATCGTGACGACCTGGCCGCGCACCATCACGGTCGAGCCCTTCGGCAGTGCGCCCTTCGTCTCGTCGAGGATCCCCTGGATGTCCGCGGCCGTCCCGCCGAGGTCGCGGCTCTGGGCCGCGGCCAGGATGTTGACCGTGCCCAGGACGTTGTAGTGCGTCACCACGGCGCTGAGCGGCTCGGGGGAGATGGTCGAGAGGCCGCCGAGGAGCTGCTCCGAGCGGGCCGCCGTGATCGGCAGGTTGTTGAGGTCGCCCAGCGTGTCGATGGCGTATTGCGGCGTCTGGACCGAGACCGGGTAGGAGACGCCGTTGCGCGGATCCAGCCAGTAGGTCGGCGCGGTCTGCGTGCTGCCCGAGAGGCTCGCCTGGATGCTGGTGGCCGCGTCCCCCTCGGTCAGGCCGACGACGCCGGCCAAAGCGCGGTTGAAGTCGACTCGGAGCGCCGGGTTCCTCGACTGCTCCTGGATTCGCGCATCCGCCACCCCGGCCACGCGCCGGATCCGCGACAGGAGCTTGTACGCGTAGGCGCGGTTGCCCTCGATGTCGCGGCCGGCGATCTGCACATCGAGGGCGGCGGGCGAGCCGAAATTGAGGATCTGGCTGACGATATCGGCCGGCAGGAACGAGAAGGTGACGCCGGGGAATTCCTGCGGCAGGCGGCCGCGCAGGTCGCGGGTGATGATGTCGGCGGGGACCTCGCCCTCGGCCAGCGTGACCAGCATATCGGCGTCGAAGGTGCCGATCGTGCCGCTGTTGCCGTACGAGATGTTGATGCCGCTGATCGGCAGGCCGATGTTGTTCACGACGCTCGTGACGCGGCCGGGGGGCAGCAGTGCCCGGACGCGGTTCTCGATCCGCCCGGTCAACGCCGTCATCTCCTCGATGCGCGTGCCCGTCGGCGCGCGGATGTGCAGACGCAGGGCGTCGGACTCGATCGACGGGAAGAAGTCGCGGCCGAGATAGGGCAGCAGCAGGAAGGACAGTCCGATCGCGGCCAAGAAACCGCCCGCGAACAGCCGTCTGTGCGCGAGGGCGAGCGTGAGAAGGCCGAGATAGCCGCGGCGCAGACTCTCGAACCGCCGCTCGAAACCCTGCTGGAACCGCCCGAAGAACCCGGGCGCGGCGTCTGCGTCCGCGCCGTGACCATGAGCATGGTCTGCCAGGAGGTAGCGCGCCAGGGTCGGCACGACCGTATAGGTCAGCACGTAGGAGGCGATCATCGCGAACACGACCGCCATGGCGAGCGGCCGGAACAGGAAGCCCGCCACGCCGCCGAGCGCGAGCAGCGGCGCGAAGGCGATGCAGATGCAGAACAGCGCGATGGTCGCCGGCGGCATGATCTCCTGCGCGCCGCGGGTGATCGCCGTGACGATGTCCTCGCCGAACTCCTCCATGTGCCGGTTGATGTTCTCGATGGTCACGGTCGCGTCGTCGACTAGGATACCCACCGCCAGCGCGAGACCGCCGAGCGTCATGACGTTGATGGTCTGTCCCAAGACCGACAGGGCGATGAGCGAGCAGAGCACCGCCAGCGGGATCGAGACGGTGATGATGAGGGTCGATCGCCAGCTGCCGAGGAAGACCAGGATCATGAATCCGGTGAGCGCGGCGGCGATGATGCCCTCGCGCACCACTGCGATCACCGAGTCCTTCACGAAACCGGACTGATCGGCCACGTATTTCAGGTCCACGCCCGCCGGGAGGGTCGCCTGGATGGCCGGGAGCCGCGCCTTCACGCCGGCGATGATGTCGAGGGTCGAGGCGTTGCCGATCTTCAGGATCGACATCAGGACGCCCTTCTTGCCGTCGAGCTGGACGACGTTGGTCTGGGGCGGCGAGCCGTTATGGACGTGGGCGACGTCGCGCATGAACACGACCGCGCCATCCACCACCTTCACCGGCAGGTCGTTGAACGCCTCGATGGTCTTGGGTGAGTCGTTCAGGTCGATGATCCACTCGTAGCTGCCGATCTTCTGCGTGCCCACGGGGGTGATCAGGTTCTGCCGGGCGAGCGCCGCGCCGACATCCGCCGCCGACAGGCCGTGGGCGTGCAGGGCCGACTGGTCGAGGTCGATCTGCACCTGCCGCGCAGCACCGCCATAGGCATAGGGAAGCTGCGCCCCCGGGACCGTGGCGAGCTGAGGCCGGATGAAGTTCATGGCCAGGTCGTTGAGGGCGGTCTGCGAGAGCGTGTCGCTCGACAGGGCGAGCTGGATGATCGGCACGCTCGAGGCGTTGTAGGCCAGCATCAGCGGCGGCGTGATGCCGGGCGGCAGCTGTTTGAGCTGCGTCTGCGAGATGGCGGTGACCTGCGCCTGCGCGGCCGTGATGTCGACGCTCGGCTGGAAGAAGATCTTCACGATGCCGTAGCCCGGCACCGACTGCGACTCGATATGCTCGATATCGTTGACGGTGGTGGTCAGCGAACGCTCGAAGACCGACACGATCCGCCCCGACATGTCCTCGGCCGGGAGACCGGTATATTGCCACACGACGCTGATGACCGGGATGCCGATGCTCGGGAAGATGTCGGTCGGCGTCCGGAAGATCGACAGGATCCCAAAGATCAGGATCAGGATCGACATCACGACGAAAGTGTAGGGGCGCAGAAGAGCGAGTCGAACGATTGCGGCCATCGTTTGAGATTCGTCCGCGTCGTGATGTCGGGATGCGGCCGGGGCGCGTGGTGCCGCCGGCATTCAGCATTCTGCATTCAAGCGCGCATTAGGGCATTTTCGTGGCTTGAGCCAGCGTAATTCCGATAGAAACGTTCTGAGACAAATTTGCTATACTTTGCCCGTCAAGCAACACGCGGTTTTCGCAATATATCTGACCCTACACCGTAAACCATGCACGATAAGACATGATCGCGGTGCGCCGAGGCGGCGCCTTCCAGACCTGCAGACGGCGCAGCGACGCTGAGATCACCCGAAGATCCCAGCGTCGTCCGGCGCCGCCGTTCAGGCCACCGCGAATTCCCAGGATGGCAGGAACCGCGATTGGTAGGCCAACTGCTGACACCCCCAGATCGGATCGATCATCTTGCCCATCGCCTCGCGCGACAGCCTCCCGATCCGCGAACGGACCTCGACCGGAAGATCCGATTGATCAAGGATGTCGAGGCACGTTGAAATACAGAGACGATATTGTCCTGTATTGAATGCGTTTACGGCGCATTCGTCTCGCAAGCCATAGATGTATATCCACGATTGCAGGAACAACGCCTCGCTGGGCAATGTCGGGGGCATTCCGGCTTGTGCGTAATGCAGGCCCTTCACGTAATCGCCGATCTGTCTGCAGTACCGGCTCGCCCCGTGATGCCCTTCCGCCCGCTCGGGACAAATGGCGATCGCGCGGTCGAAGACGGCGCAGACCTTGTCCTTCGGCTCTCCCAGGCGCTGCATGAGATAAGCGGCGCTCAAGAGACTAATGTAGACCTCCTCATGCCAGTATCCGAGTTCGGACCGCTTTAAATAATATGTAAGCGCTTTGCGAGGCTCGTCTACATCGCGATAGGTCTGCGCCAGATAAAACGTATAGCGCGCGATCAGAAACGGATCCGTCTCGGTTTTGAGAGCCGTCTCCAGAACGGCGGCGTCGCGTCTGTAGGTTTCTGTGTCGCGATGACGGGCGCCGTCCTCACCGCGGCGCATCGCGAGGGGTAACGGTTTCGTCCCGCTCGGCTCCGCGCAATCGAGGAACTCGTGCAGCACGCCCCGGTAGCGCCAATTGACTGCGTTGCTGACCAGTTGAATGCGTGTGTAACGCGTGAGAGCATCCAGGATCGTGAAGGTGTAGCCGGGCGCATCGAGCTTGGGCATGGCGAAGCCGGCCGGGCTTACAAGCACGTCGTCGGCATCGATGATCAACGAATAGGTTCCGTGCGGCCGCGCCAGCGCCAACGCCTCGCTCCGGTTGTGGGCGAAATCGACCCAGGGTCGTTCCACCAGAGTTCCGGGCAGCCCCTCCAGCGCGGTCCGGATCACGTCCTGTGTTCCGTCGGTCGAGCCCGTGTCGACGATTACCCAATGATCAATGAAAGGCCGGACCGAATCGAGGCAGCGACGCATGACATGCGCCTCGTTCTTGACGATCATCGAAAGACATATGGTCTGACCAAACGCGTTCATCGTACAAAGCCTTTTCGATGCGGCTTCTCTGATTGCTCGGTGCCGTCAGGTCTCGTCTTTAACGGGCACTCGACCGCCCCGCAAATGATACGGCGTGAGACTTCGTCCGCAAATCCAAGCTGAACAGCTCAGTTAATGGTATTATAGGAAATCAGAACCGGCATAGACTTGGGCATCCCATCGCATTTAATCTCGTTTTGATCATGTTCGAAGATTTTAACTTCTGTTGATCGGCATCGTCTATCAGGCTCTGCGAGCGCCTGCGAACCGGGCGTTTCCTCGGGCGGCCCGACATCCTGACGACCCAGCGATGGATGCAGTCCTGACCGCCCGCAGAACTCTGCGAGCGGCGCGTCCCTGCCGCGAACGGGAGGCATGCGTCTCGGTTCACCGAAGGGATGCCGCGCCCGTGCTGGGAGCGAGGCGACCGATGTGATGGCGGGGCGGTCCGGCACAGCCCTGGTCGCCAGGGCAAGCGGCTTGATCGGCAAGGCCCTCATGGTCGACCTCGGGGCGCGGCCCGATTGGCATGCCCAGGCGCTCGCAGGACGGCCGCATCCGTCGCCCGAGGCGATCGCCGCAGACCCGACGGATGCGGCAGCGACCCGGATTGTGCCGCTCCGACCTGTTGGCCGGACGACGCCGCAGAACCTCTGGGGATCGCCTCCAGAGCGCGGCGCCTCCCGGCCCTGCCAGCCCCCAGAAGAGGGGGCGCGACCGCGACGTCCCGATACCGTGGATGCGGTTGACCGAGATCAGCGAACGCGTGAAGCTCGCGTGAGCAAGGTGCCTGTTCTGTGAGCCAGCCACATCCTCATGTCTTTTCGCGCGGAGACGGCCGACATGGCGGAGGATCCCGACACTGCGTCGCGCCTGGTACGGCTCGAGGCGGATAACAGGCGGCTGCGCCGCCTGCTGGACGAGGCGGGCGCTCCGGACGGGCTGAGGCACGGCCTGCGCGACACGATGGCGATGCTCCGGGCGGTGTTGCGCCTGTCGGCGGAGACGGCGGAGAGCGTCGAGAGCTACGCGACCCATCTCGAGGGCCGGCTCGACGCGATCTCCCGGGTGCGGGTCACGGCCGACACGTTCGGCGAGGTCAACCTGCACACCCTGATCTCGGACGAGCTGATGATCCACCTCATCCGCGAGGGCGAGCAGGCCCACCTCGCCGGGCCGGCGGTGCGGCTCCGGCCGAAAGCGGCGCAGCTGGTGGCGCTCGCCGTTCACGAACTCTCCAGCAACGCCGTCGAGCACGGCGTCTTCGGCCTCGAAGCCGGCGGCGTCACCGTGAAATGGGCGGTGGGCGGCGCCGGCACGACGGGTCAGGGCGATCTGACCCTCGTCTGGAGAGAAACGGGCGGTTCGGATGTCCGCCCTCCGACGCGACAGGGCTTCGGCATGCAGGTTCTGACCGAGATGCTGAACTACGAACTCGGCGCCCGCGTCGACCTCGCTTTCGAACCCGATGGCTTGTGCTGCACCGTGCGATTCCCGCTCGTCGAGCGGATCGGACATGTCGCCGACGAGCCCGGCCCCGAGGAGGGTGTCGAGCCGGCCTGAGGCGACGACCGGCGCCGCGCTGTCGCGCGACCCGCCTCAGTTGATGGCCCGCGCGGCCTCCCGCACTTGGCGCGTCGCCCGGTCGACCCGAACGCTCGCCCCGGCGATCGTCTCCATCCCGGCCGAGATCGCAGCGACGCCGTGGGAGGCGGCCTGCATGCTGCCGGACATCTCCCGTGTCACCGCGGATTGCTCTTCCACCGCCGCCGCGATGGTGGACGACACCGCGCTCAGCGTGCCGATCGTCCCCTGGATGAGGCCGATCGCGTCCACGGCCTCGCGGGTGGCCGATTGGGTGGCGGCGATCTGCTCCCGGATCCGGTCGGTCGCCCGGCCCGTCTGCTCGGCCAGGGTCTTCACCTCGCTCGCCACGACCGCGAAACCGCGTCCCGCTTCGCCGGCCCGGGCTGACTCGATCGTGGCGTTGAGCGCCAGGAGGTTCGTCTGGGCGGCGATGCCGGAGATCAGCCCGACCACGTCGCCGATCTGGGTCGCCTGCTCGCTCAGCCCTGCGACGATGCGGCCGGTGCGCTGCGCCTGCTCCACCGCCTGACCGGCGATGCCCGCCGCGTGGCTCACCTGCTGGCTGATCGCGTCCACCGACACGGACAGCTGCTCGGCGCCCGAAGCCACCGACTGGATGTCGTTTGAGACCCGGCCGACCGTGTCGGCCGCCTGACTCGTCTGGCGCGTCACGTCCGCGACGCCGTTGCCGATCGCGTCGAGATCGTTGCCGATCAGCCGCTGCGCCTCGGCCCGGCGCTGCCGCTGGTGGACCTGTGCGGTGATGTCGGTGGCGAATTTCACCACGCGGACGGGGCGGCCGTCCGCGTCGGTGATCGGATTGTAGGTGGCCTGGATCCAGATATCGCGGCCGTCCTTGGCGGCGCGCTTGTATTGGCCGGACTGGAACTCGCCGCGGCCGAGCGCCGCCCAGAAGGCGCGATACGCTTCGCTCGACCGCTCGGCCGCGTGGACGAACAGGCTGTGATGGCCGCCGACGATCTCCTCCAGGCGATAGCCGACCGCGTCGAGGAAGTTCCGGTTGGCACTGAGGATCGTCCCGTCCAGCGAGAAGGCGATGACCGCCTGCGAGCGATGCAGGGCCGTGATCTGTCCCTCGAGATCGAGGGCGCGCAGCTTGTGCGCCGTGATGTCGGTGGCGAACTTGACGATTTTCACCGGCTTGCCGGCCTTGTCGAGCACCGGGTTGTAGCTCGCCTGGATCCAGACTTCGCGGCCGCCCTTGGCGAGGCGCTTGTATTCGGCCGTCTGAAACTCGCCGCGCCGCAAGGCGTCCCAGAACTGTCGATAGGTTTCGCTGTCCCGATGGGCCGGTTCGACGAACAGGCCGTGGTGGCGCCCGCGGATCTCCTCCAGCGTATAGCCCATATCGGCGAGGAAGTTGGCGTTGGCATCCAGGATCGTGCCATCGAGCGCGAACTCGATCGTGGCGAGCGACCGGTTCAGTGCGGCCAGCTTGGCATGCTGTTCGCGGTGGCCGGTAAGGCGCTGGAACATCGTTTCCCCATATGTTTGTACCGCCGGCGCGTCAGAAACGCACCGTCGCGATCGGAAAATCATTTCTGGAACTTCTTCGAAAAGATAACTGTGTTAACTTTTCGCCGCTGCTTCTATTGATAAAACTTGTATTCTGTACGTACCGTCATCCCCTTGCTCAGGCGTTAAGAGCGGAATGACGTCGGTCGCTCGCGTGGATCCGACTCTACGATCAGAGATGAAGGATTCCTGATCTCAATTCATCCAGCGATTGTACCGCCCGATCATAGATCAATAGGGCAGCCATCTGGAGTTGCTGGCCCACCGTGCAGTGTGCGACCGAGAGCCGCGCGCCCGAGGGCTCGATGAGCGCGACGGCAATCTCGCCGATCCTCACACGGATCTCGGCGCGCGCCCGCCGGCGGAGCCGCCGTGCGCCCTTCACCGCGGCCGTCATGTGCTCCGACTGATCGTCGCCTCGATCCGTCCGAAGGGTTCGTCGGTCGGCAAGAACACGGCGCCGGAATTGTCCAACCCGAAGGGCGTCAGATCGATCGGCACGTAGTGCTTGTTCGGCATGGCGAAGCTGATATCGGCGAGTTCGCGCACCGCGGCGAGCGCGGCCTCGCCCATCCTGTACATGCTGTCCTGCACGCTGCGGCTGTAGGTTGTAGCGAAGACCGTCAGCAGGGTCTCCAGGATCCGCGCATTGGCGGCCTCGTACGCGGTCGGGGCCGTCACCCAGGTCCACGTCGCGTCCATGCTGGTGGCGGCGATCCGGTCGGTGGTGTCGGGCAGCGTGCGATAGTGATCGGCGACGAAATCGGCCCAGCCCGACTGCGTCGTCTTCATGAACGTGTAGCCGCGCAGGCCCGAGCGCAGGGTCGATCCGGCGCGGTCGGCGGCGAGCGCGACGAACCCAACCCCGTTGCCGTCGCGCGTGAAGGTGTGGCCGTGCGCCACGTCGTCGACGCGATGACGCAGCCATCGCGTCTCCTCCGCCTCGATCGTGACCGCCTCGACCTGCCGATAGGTGTCGAGAAGCACCTGTGCCACCGCGGCCACGAACGCCTCCTTGTCGAGGGACAGGTGACGCGCCGCCGTGACGTTGACGATGTTCTTGACGCTGTCGGTGGCGATGCAGGCCCGGTTATCGCCCTCGGTCCAGGCCGCGTCGAAGCGCCCGGTCAGCATCACGGAGAGCGTCAGCTCGCGCGGGGTGTGATGGTCGCCCGCGCGGGTGAGGCGCATCACCCGGACCCGTTCCTTGCCGTAGCGCGATGCGGTCAGGGGCATGGGGATCTCCGACAGGGGCCGCCGAACAGCCGTCCGTTGAGCTTAGGGCGGGACTGGTCCCGGTTCCAAGGGCAGCCCCGCAGCGGTGCGACTTGACCGGGGCGGCGCAGCGGCAGGCATATTGCGAGGCCGGGCAGCCCGGTCATCCGGCCGACGAGGGGGCATGGATCTCAACACGATCGAGAGCGTCGTCCGGCCGCGCAGCCGCTCCGAACTGCCCGATTGGCGGGACGGGGACGCGTGCCTCGCCGGCGGGACATGGCTGTTCTCCGAACCTCAGCCCGGGACGCGGCGTCTGGTCGATCTCGCGAGCCTCGGCTGGGCCCCGCACAGCGTCGATGCGGACGGCCTGACGCTCGCGGCCACCTGTACCTTCGCGCAACTCGACCGGCTCGATCTGCCGCCGGCTTGGGCGGCGGCGCCGCTCGTGGGTCAGTGCTGCCGCGCCCTGCTCGGCTCCTTCAAGATCTGGAACACCGCCACGATCGGCGGCAATCTCTGCCTCGCGCTCCCGGCCGGGCCGATGACCGCCCTGGCGACCGCCCTGGAGGCGACCTGCACCATCTGGTCCGCGGACGGGCGGGAGCGGCGCGTGCCTGTCACCGAGTTCGTCTTCGGTCCGCAGCGCAATGCCCTGTGCCCGGGCGAGATCCTGCGCAGCCTGTCGATCCCGGCCGCAGCCCTCGCGCGCCGGACCGCCTTCCGGCGCATCAGTCTCAGCCCGAACGGCCGATCCGGAGCGCTGCTGATCGGGACACGGGATCCGAGCGGCGACTTCGCCCTCACTGTCACGGCGTCGATCAAGCGCCCGCTGCGCCTCGCCTTCGACGGGCTGCCCGACCCTGCGGCCCTGGCGAAGGCTCTCGACGGGACGATCCCCGAGACCCTCTACCACGACGACGTCCACGGTCGGCCTGACTGGCGCCACCACGTGACCCGGCACCTCGCCCGGGAGATCCGCGACGCCCTCTCGGAGGAGGCCGGCCGATGCGGCTGATGGTCAACGGCTTCGCGCACGACCGGGAGCCCCGCCCCGGCCAGTGCCTGCGGACCTATCTCCGCGAGGCCGGGTGGTTCGGCGTGAAGAAGGGCTGCGACGCCGGCGATTGCGGCGCCTGCACGGTCCATCTCGACGGCGAGCCGGTGCATAGCTGCCTCATCCCGGCCTTCCGGGCCGAGGGTCGGAGCGTGACCACCATCGAGGGTCTGGCGGGCGGGTGCCACCCCGGGGAGCCGGAGCCCCGGGCGCTCCACCCGATGCAGGCGGCCTTCCTGGCGGCGCAGGGCTTCCAGTGCGGCTTCTGCACGCCGGGCCTGATCATGACGGCAGCGGCCCTCAATCCGGGCCAGGCTCGGGATCTCGGCACGGCGCTGAAAGGCAATCTGTGCCGCTGCACCGGCTACCGCGCCATCCGGGACGCGATCGCTGGGGTGACCCATGCCGCGCGGGAGCCCGGGAACGCCGACCCTGTCGGGCGGAACCTGCCGGCGCCGGCCGCGCCCCTGGTGGCCAGCGGGCGAGCCCGCTTCACCCTCGACGACCCGCCTGCCGGCACGCTCCACCTCAAAGTCCTGCGCTCGCCCCACGCCCACGCCCGAATTCTGGCGATCGACAGCGAGGCGGCGCGCGCCGTCCCCGGGATCATCACGATCCTCACCCACTGTCTCTTATACACCTCTCCGAGCCCACGAGACAAGAGGCAAGCGCGTATGC
>CAXDNE010000087.1:0-24474 GCA_963990595.1 uncultured Methylobacterium sp. | reverse complement strand
GCCCGGCGGGGGGCAGAACCGACTCGGGCGGCGCGGCGCTCGGCGCGGGGGGCGACGGTTCCGGGATGTCCGGCTCCGAAACGGCCGGCCCGACCGGTTCCGGCACCTGCGCCGCGTCATTGGCCGGGGCCGGGAGGCCGCCGTGATCGACTTCGAGCCGCTCGATCGCCCCATCGAGAGCCCTGCGCTCGAGGTCGATATCGGCCTCCGACAGCGGCGGGTCGAGCGAGCGGAGCTGGGTCACCAAAGCGTTGCGCGCGCGATCGTACACCGCCTTGCGCAGGGCGGGCGTTCGGTCGGGCAGCGCATCGAGGGCGCGTGCCAGCAGCGGGTAGTAGTCGGCCATGGTGCCCTGGTCCGTCCCTTCGGCCGCCGTCCGGCAGCACCGGTCGACGGCCGGGGACCGAGGGCCGCTCCCGCCCGGCAAGGTCGGTCACGGCCCGTCGGCCGGTTATGTCGTGTCCCGCCGCGCGGAGATGCTTCCACGCCTCGGTTGTCGTGATGATGACTGAGCGGCCGCGAGGACGACCGCCCGGCCGCGCGCCCGTTCTAGATTAGGCGGGCGCGGGCAGGATACAGGCGGGTTGGTCAAAAAGATGGGTCGTCAACGGGATCGCGCGCGCAGCCTCAATCCTCGAACGGATTGTGCATGAGGATGGTGTCGTCGCGCTCGGGCGACGTCGACAGCAGCGCCACCGGCGCCCCGATCAGCTCCTCGATCCGGCGGACATACTTGATCGCCTGAGCCGGCAGATCCGCCCAGGACCGGGCGCCCGCCGTGGTCTCGGACCAGCCCGGGATGACCTCGTAGATCGGCTCGACCCGGGCCTGCGCGGCCTGGCTCGCCGGCAGATGGTCGATCGGCTGACCGTCCAGCATGTAGCCGGTGCAGACGCGGATCTCCTCGAAGCCGTCGAGGATGTCGAGCTTCGTCAGCGCGATGCCGTGGATGCCGGAGGTGCGCACGGTCTGCCGCACCAGCACCGCGTCGAACCAGCCGCAGCGACGCTTGCGCCCGGTATTCACGCCGAACTCGCGCCCGCGGCTGCCGATGGTCTCGCCGATCTCGTCGAACAGCTCGGTGGGGAACGGCCCCTCGCCCACCCGGGTGGTGTAGGCCTTGGCGATTCCCAGCACGTAGCCGATCGCCCCCGGGCCGAGGCCCGACCCCGTCGCCGCCTGCGCGGCCACGATGTTGGAGGAGGTGACGAACGGATAGGTCCCGTGATCGACGTCGAGCAGCGCGCCCTGCGCGCCCTCGAACAGGATGCGCTTGCCGGCCCGGCGCTCTTCGTCGAGCAGCGCCCAGACGGTGTCGGCGAAGGGCAGGATCTTCGGCGCGATGGCCTTCAGCTCGGCGAGCAGCGCCTCGGCGTTCACCTCGTCGATCCCGAGGCCGCGCCGCAGGGCGTTGTGGTGGGTCAGCACGCGCTCGATCTTGGCCGGCAGCGCGTCGGGGTCGGCGAGATCGACCACGCGGATCGCCCGGCGCCCGACCTTGTCCTCGTAGGCCGGCCCGATGCCGCGCTTGGTGGTGCCGATCTTGAGGCCGGCATTGGCAGTCTCGCGGAAGTGGTCGAGCTCGCGGTGGAGCGGCAGGATCAGCGTCGCGTTGTCGGCGATCCGCAGCGACGCGGGCGAGACCTCGACGCCCTGGGCCTTGATCCGCTCGATCTCGTCGACGAGGTGCCAGGGATCGACCACGACGCCGTTGCCGATGACCGAGAGCTTGCCGCCGCGCACGACGCCCGAGGGCAGCAGCGCCAGCTTGTAGGTCACGCCGTCGATGACGAGCGTGTGGCCGGCATTATGGCCGCCCTGGAACCGGACCACGATGTCGGCCTGCTCCGAGAGCCAGTCGACGATCTTGCCCTTGCCTTCGTCGCCCCACTGGGCGCCCACAACGACGACGTTGGCCATGCCTGCCTGCTTACCCGCGACGGAAACCGGGACGGCGCCGCCCACGGGTGCGGGCTGCGTACGTCGTGAGCCGTTTCCGCGATCCGCGCAGCGAAATCAAGCAATTCACCGCATGGCGGACCGTATAACGGCCGCGAGGCGGCTACTTCGCCTCGGTCCCGGGCGCGCGGCCGGGGAGATCGTGCGGCTTGATCACCGGCATCGCACCGCTGTCGTTGGGCTTGACCACGGTGCCTGTGGTCCCGGTCGCGGGCGGCTGGATCACGCCGTCGTTCTTCTGGAGCTTGTCGCTGAGCGACTGGTCCTTGGGCGGGGCATCCGCGCTCGGACGTACGCGGTCGGGCGGCGTCTGGGTCGCGGGCGGCAAGGCCGGGTCGGTGTCGCGCCCTTTCAGCGGCGCGTCGGGATTTTGGGCATAGGCGGGCACCGCCAGGACGGCCGCCGCGAGCGCGGCGAGCAGGAGCTTCTTCGACAAGACTGGCCTCCCCTCTCGGGACACGAATTCGGGGAGGAACAGCCGGGGGCGGCATCCGTTCCTGCGCCCGCGGTCGCCGGGGCGCGTCATCCTGCGAACCGAAGCCGGGACGACGCGCTCCGAAGAGGGGAGATTCCGGCCTCAGCCCTGGCGCGCGGCCTCGATGTACAGCTCGCGCAGGCGCCGGGTCAGGGCCCCCGGCCGCCCCTCGCCGATCCGCTTTCCGTCGATCTCCACCACCGGCATCACGAAGGCCGAAGCGCTGGTGTAGAACGCCTCCTGGGCCTCGTAAGCCTCGGCGACCGGGATCAGACGTTCCTCGATCCGCAGGTCGGCCTCCTGGGCGAGCCGCAGCACCGAGGCCCGGGTGATGCCGGGCAGGAGCGCCGTGGAGAGCGGCCGCGTGACGAGCACGCGGTCCCGGCTGACGATGAACGCCGTGGACGACGAGCCCTCCGTCACCGCCCCGTCCTCGACCATCCAGGCCTCGGCGACGCCGGCCTCGGCCGCCTGCTGCTTGGCCAGAACCTGGGCCAAGAGGGCCACCGACTTGATGTCCCGGCGCTTCCACCGCAGATCCTCGACGGTGATCACCCGGGCGCCGCTCTCGGCGAGCGGGTTGGCCAGCACGGTCTTCGCCTGCGTGAACATCATCACGGTGGGCTCGACGCCCCCTTTCGGGAAGGCGAAGTCGCGCTCGGCCACGCCGCGCGTCACCTGCATGTAGACGAGCCCCTCGGTGACGCCGTTGCGGGCGACGAGCTCGGTCTGCAGGCGCTCCCAGCCCGCCGCGTCGTGCGGGTTCCGGATGCCGATCTCGCCCAGCGACCGGTCGAGGCGGGCGAGGTGCGCGGCGTTGTCGACGAGCTTGCCGTCGAGAATCGCTGAGACCTCGTAGATGCCGTCCGCGAACAGGAAGCCGCGATCCATGATCGGCACGCGCGCCTCCTCGAAAGGAAGGAACTGGCCGTTGAGATAGACGGTGCGGGAAGCGGTCACGGGTTGCCTTCCTGTGTTCGTCACGGGCCCAAGCAGGAATCGTGCGGCGCGCTCAGGCCGCGCCGAACACCCGCGAGAAGATCGTGTCCACGTGCTTGAAGTGGTAGCCGAGATCGAAGCATTCCTCGATCTGCTCCGGCGAGAGCGCCGCGGTCACCTCGGGATCCGCCTGCAGGAGCGCGAGGAAATCCCCCTCCCCGCGCCAGACCGGCATCGCGTTGCGCTGGACCAGACGGTAGGCATCCTCGCGCGACACGCCGGCCTGGGTGAGCGCCAGCAGAACCCGCTGCGAGTGGACGAGGCCGCCGAGCCGGTCGAGGTTCTTCTGCATGTTCGCCGGGTAGACCAGCAGCTTCTCGATGACGCCGGTCATCCGCGCGAGGGCAAAGTCGAGGGTCACGGTGGCGTCGGGGCCGATCATCCGCTCCACCGAGGAGTGCGAGATGTCGCGCTCGTGCCAGAGGGCCACGTTCTCGAGGGCCGGGGTGACGTAGCCGCGCACCATCCGGGCGAGGCCGGTGATGTTCTCGGTCAGCACCGGGTTGCGCTTGTGCGGCATGGCCGAGGAGCCCTTCTGCCCCTCGGAGAAGAATTCCTCCGCCTCCAGCACCTCGGTGCGCTGGAGGTGGCGGATCTCGATGGCCAGCCGCTCCAGGGACGAGGCGACGACGCCGAGGGTGGCGAAGAACATCGCGTGGCGGTCGCGCGGGATGACCTGCGTCGAGACCGGCTCGGCGGAGAGGCCCATCTTCTCGGCGACGTACTGCTCCACCCGCGGGTCGATATTGGCGAAGGTGCCGACCGCGCCCGAGATCGCGCAGGTGGCGACCTCGTCGCGGGCCGCGACGAGGCGGCGGCGGTTGCGCTCGAACTCGGCATAGGCCTGGGCGAGCTTGAGCCCGAAGGTCACCGGCTCGGCGTGGATCCCGTGCGAGCGGCCGATCGTGGGGGTCATCTTGTGCTCGAAGGCCCGGGCCTTCAGCGCGACGAGGAGCGCGTCCACGTCGGCGATGAGGATGTCGGCGGCCCGGACGAGCTGGACGTTCAGGCAGGTGTCGAGCACGTCCGACGAGGTCATGCCCTGGTGGACGAACCGCGCTTCCGGACCGACGATCTCGGCGAGATGGGTCAGGAAGGCGATCACGTCGTGCTTGGTCACCGCCTCGATCGCGTCGATGCGGGCGACGTCGAAGACGGCGTCCTTACCCTTGGCCCAGACCGTCTCGGCGGCTTCCTTGGGGACGACGCCGATCTCGGCGAGCGCCGTGGTGGCGTGCGCCTCGATCTCGAACCAGATCCGGAAGCGGCTCTCGGGCGACCAGATCGCCGTCATCGCGGGGCGGCTGTAGCGGGGGATCATGGGGGCCTCGGCAGGGTCCGGATTGCGTGCGAGGCCGGTAGCATGCGCCGGCCCGGCCGCTCAATGCATACGGATCATGCCCGGGCGACACAGGATGTGGAGCGTTCAGTCCGCCCGCACCCAGCCCTGCCCCATGAGCCGCTCCTGCGGGCGGAAGCGGGACTTGTAGTCCATCTTGCGCGAGCCCTCGACCCAGTAGCCGAGATAGAGGTACGGCAGGCCGAGCCGGCGGGCCCGGCGGATATGGTCGAGGATCATGAAGGTGCCGGGCGAGCGCCCGGCCTCCTCCGGATCGTAGAACGAGTAGACCATCGACAGACCGTCCGCGAGGACGTCGGTCAGGCAGAAGGCGAGCGGCGGCCCGGAGCCGCGCCCGGTGATCGCCGTGTCGGGACCGTGCCGCCGGTACGACACGAGGTGCGTGTCCACGTGGCTGTCCTCGACCATCATGGCGTAGTCGAGAACCGTCATGTCGACCATGCCGCCGTCGCCGTGGCGGGCATCGAGGTAGCGCCGGAACAGGGCGTATTGCTCGGAGGCCGGCCGGTTCGGTTCCGGCGTGCCGACCCAATCCGCGTTGCGGGCCAGGATGCGCCGCTGGCTCGCGCTCGGGACGAATTCGTCCACCACCACGCGCACCGAGATGCAGGCGCGGCAGGTCTCGCAGGCGGGGCGGTAGGCGATGGTCTGGGAGCGTCGGAAGCCGCCCTGTGTCAGGATCTCGTTGAGGTCGCGGGCGCGCCGGCCCACGAGGTGGGTGAACACCTTCCGCTCCTCCTGGCCCGGGAGATACGGGCAGGGCGACGGCGCGGTGAGGTAGAATTGCGGCGTATCGCGCGGATGGCTGGTCACGCTTGTTCTTGACCCTGCACCGGGTTCGTCCTCTCGGCGCCGGCATGCCAGTGTACAGGCGGAGCGGCCGGGCTCAATGCCCCCGGCCGCCGGCCGCGCGAGATTTTCACCGCGTGTCAGATCCCTCAGCGGGCGTGGACGACCGCGAGCCCGAGCAGCAGGTCGTGGCCGAGCCGCCGGTCCGAACGCATCAGACCGAAGGCGATGTCGACGCACCAGAGCAGGAAGGTCGAGATCGCCACGTAGAACAGCAGGGCATGCACCGCGGCCGTGATGATGTCGACGCGCGCGCCGCTCTCGGGCGCGATCGTCCGAAGGCCCATCAGCCGTTGCCCGATCGTGCTCTGCTTCGGGCCCCCGACCGTGATCGCGCTGTAGATGATGCCGCTCGCCGGCAGGATCGCGAACAGGGTCCAGCCCAGCCCGAACGTCACCACGCCGACGACCGTGATCAGCAGGGTCAGCAGGACGGTGAAGCCGAAGATGAACAGAATATCGAGGAGGTAGGCGATCGTGCGCCCGCCGAGGCTCGCGCGCACGAACGGGACCGGCAGCGAGGCTGCGTAGCCGGGTGCGTCGAAGCGCTGCGCGTAACCGGTTTGGGGGTTCTGCATGGTGTCGCGTCCTGCAAGCGAGGCTGCAGCCGGAGAGGTGGGGACCTGCCGCGAGGGCCGCAAGGGGCGCCGGCCGAGCCGGCCCGCTCAGCGCTCAGCCGGGTCGTCAGCCTCGGCGTCGGGCGTATCGAGATAGAAGCGCTTCAGCATGTACAGCGAGGGGCCGGACAGGCTGGCGCCCTCGGTGGCCAGCGCGACGATGGTCGAGCCGGCATCGAACCGGCACGTCAGCCAGTGCTGCCGGGTGCCTTCGGCGTAGTCGACCCGCACCGTATTCGCCGCCGCGCCCGGCGCCGCCCGCAAGAGCCGGATCCCGGCCTGGGGGGCGACCGCCGGCAAGGCCCGGCGGCAGGTCGCGACCCGCTCCCGCCGCAGCGTGTCCTGGCAGGCGGCGAGGCCCCCGAGGAAGCCCGCAGCGACCGCGCTCGCGAGGAGCCAGCGGTGGGCGCGTCTCACGGATGGCTGCGCAGGCGCTCGGCGACCCGGGGAGCGTGATAGGTGAGGACGCCGTCGGCCCCGGCCCGCTTGAAGGCCAGCAGCGCCTCGACCATGGCGCGGTCGCCGTCGAGCCAGCCGTTCCGGGCGGCCGCCTCGATCATCGCGTACTCGCCGGACACCTGATAGGCGAAGGTCGGAACCTGGAACTCGTCCCGGACGCGGCGGATGATGTCGAGATAGGGCAATCCCGGCTTCACCATCACCGAATCCGCGCCCTCGTCGAGGTCAAGGCGGACCTCGCGCAGGGCCTCGGCGGAGTTGCCCGGATCCATCTGGTAGGTGCGCTTGTCGCCGATCAGCGCCGCCTTGGTGCCGATCGCGTCGCGGAACGGGCCGTAGAAGGCGCTGGCATACTTGGCCGCGTAGGCCATGATCTGCACGTCGAGGAAGCCGGCCTTGTCGAGCCCGGCCCGGATCGCGCCGACGCGCCCGTCCATCATGTCGGAGGGCGCGATGATGTCGGTCCCGGCCTCGGCCTGGATCAGGCTCTGCTCGACGAGGACCGCCACGGTCTCGTCGTTGAGGATCGCGCCGTCCTTCATCAGCCCGTCATGGCCGTGGCTGGTATAGGGGTCGAGCGCCACGTCGGTCATGATCCCGACCTCCGGCACCGCGCGTTTGACGGCGCGCACAGCCCGGCAGACGAGATTGTTGGCGTTGAGCGCCTCCGAACCCGTCGGATCGCGCAAAGCCACCTCGGTGAAGGGGAAGAAGGCCACGGCTGGGATGCCGAGTTGCGCCGCGCGCTCCGCGTCGCGCACGATCTCGTCCACCGAGAGCCGCTCGACGCCCGGCATGGAGGCGATCGGCTCGCGGCGTCCCTGGCCCTCGATGACGAACATCGGCCAGATGAGGTCGTCGACCGTGAGGGTATGCTCGCGCACCAGGCGGCGCGACCATTCCGCCTTGCGGTTCCGGCGCGGACGCTGGGTGATCTTCAAACCCTCCACGCGGGCGCCCTCGCGGGCAGCCTCCACGGCGAGGGGGCGCGGCTCTGGCAAGGTGTCTGACATCGGCTTCGCTACCGTTCGCGCGGACCGTGCCGCGGATCGCGCGGCGCCTCGGCGCCGGAGCTGCCGGACTAGCACACCGGGCCGAGGCGGCGAAACCCGACCGTTGACGCAAGGCGATGGAATCGCTTCAACCCGGCACACGCATCCCCATCCACCAGAACCCCGGCTCTCGGACGATGATTCGGCTCCTTCGAACCGCGCGGACATCCTAGTGCCCGGCTACCTTCCGATCCGGCGCAGGGCTGCCCGGCCCGGCGAGATTCCGACCGACCGGATCGAGCGCGCCCAAGGTCCTGCCCCGGGCACCTGGGATACGGCGCTCATCTGGTTCATGCGGCTGACGGCCCTGGTGTGGCTTCTCAAGAGCATTCTCGCCTGGGCGACCATCCTCGACGTGCTGCCCGGATCCCGGCCGTTCGAGACCGAACCGTTCGGCCGGCAGGCGGCCATCGTGTATTTCGCGGTGGTCGACGCAGCGGCCGCGATCGGGCTCTGGTTGACCAGCGCCTGGGGCGGCGTGATCTGGCTGCTCGCCGTGACATCCGCCATGACGCTCGCGGTGTTGACCCCGCAACTCCTGCCGATGCCGGTGCCGCTGCTCGTATTCGGCGCCAGTGTCGTGGCGTTGTACTTCCTGCTCTCCTGGCTCGCCGCACAGGAAGCACGGTGAACGAACCGTTCTTGTCTTCGCTTCAGTTTGTCTTTACCGCGAAGAGTAAATCGGGAATTCATCCTGTCGCTTAAATCGCCTTTCATTCCCGAGCCGTAGCTTAGCCATCATCAGCCGCCCCGCATTGTACGGAGGTGGCACCATCGGATGGCGAGGCAACCATGAAGACCCAGAGCGCCCGTGTCGTGAAGCCCGAAGCCCCCGAGGAGGCCCCGGCCGCGAAGGGCTCCTACCTGGAGGCGCTGCATCTCGTGGAGCGCCTGCACCGCCGGCTCCTCGACGTGATCAAGGACGAGTTCGAGCGGCGCGGCCGCGAGGACGTCAACAGCGTCCAGGCCCTGCTCCTCTACAACATCGGCGACAAGGAGCTGACCGCGAGCGAGCTGCGGACCAAGGGCTACTATCTCGGCTCCAACGTCTCCTACAACGTCAAGAAGCTCGTCGAAGCCGGCTACCTGCACCACGCCCGGTCGAAGACGGACCGCCGTTCGGTCCGAATCAGCCTGACCGACAAGGGCCGTCAGGTGCACGAGATCATCCAGGGGCTCTACGACAAGCACGCCCGAACGATCGCCCCGATCGGCGGCATCTCGGACGACGACTTCAACCGGCTCAACCAAGCGCTGGGCCGCCTGGAGCGCTTCTGGACGGACCAGATCCGCTATCGCCTCTGACGGCACCCGTCAGAGGTTCAGGAGACCCACGATCCCGGCGATGACCGCGTAGGCGAACCCGGCGTTGATGGCGACGCCGAACAGGCCGATCACCAAGCCGCCCATCACGACGACGCCGTCCCGCTCGACGAGGCCGAGGCCCACGAGGCAGACGGCGAGGCCGAGGGGGATCTGCCCCACGATGGGCGCGGCCACGATCAGGGCCAGCGCCAGGGCCAGCAAGACGATCCCCATGCCGCGCATGCCCAGCGCGGTCTCGAAGACGCTGACGCGGGGGCGCGACCAGCGCTCCAGACGCCGCAGGACCGGCACAGCCCGGGTCACGGCCCGCCGCACATCCGTCAGGGCGATCGAGCGGCCGAGCAGGATCCGTGGCAGCCACGGCGCCGACATGCCCGCGGCGATCTGGATGGCCACGAGCAGCAGGAGCAGACCGCAGATCAGCGGGATCGGCGGCGGCATCGGCAGGCAGTTGGGCAGGCCGAGCAGCACCACGAGCAGCGCGAACGCGCGATCCCGCAGCACCGCAACGATATCGCCCACAGTGAGGCGCTCGCCCTCCTGGCTTGCCAGCACCGTGAGGACGTCCGACGTACGTGCACCGGAGGTCAAGGATCCGCCAACCTTCGCTTTCCCGCGGGGGGCTCTAACCGAGAACATGTGGCGCGCCAAGCACGGCGGATTCGAGACGGCGCCGCGCGGACGGCAGCGGGCAAGCCGCCGACCTGAGGTGGGCGGCAGCCGCAAAAGCAAATCTCAGATCGATCGAAGCATCTCCGTCAGCCTCTCATGTCATCGACCCGGTCAGTGCACGATGTCCGGAAGATTTCGGTGAATCGATCGCGGCAGGCGCTACATGAGATCGTGACCGGATCTTAGATTTACGCCACCGCAATCGGAGGCGAGATCGTGAGAGGCGCGCGCATTCTCTCTGGGCTTCGCCGTCTCACCTTCCGATGCGGAGGCGTGATCCTTCACCTCACGGCCTTTCCGACCGCCATCCGTGCCGGCGAGATCGACACGCTGTTGTTCGGCAGCCTCGATGCAGGCGCCAGCACGTTTCTGACCATCGGCGCGAAAGCCGCTCTCGGCTCCCTCGACCACGACGGCTTCGTTGCCCTGGCGAGTGTCGGGGGCGGGCGCCGGAACGAGCACGGTTCCGAGGGCCCGCGGCAGCGCTACACCGCGGGTGTCGCCGCGGTTTTCGGCTATCAATGGCTGTTCGACTGGGGCGTGATCGCCGCCTATGCCGGGCCCGAGGCCGTGATGGAGATGATGATCGACGGGGTCGGGCCTTCCGCGCTCCCGGCCCGTTCCGGCCTGCGTCTCCATTGCGAGGTCTGGGCACGGCCGACCGAGGCGACGCTTCTTCAGGCAAACGCGGTGGCGGGCTCGTCGCGCGACAGCGTCTGGGCACGCCTGGCCTGGGGCTATGACCTCTGGGGTGCCTATATCGGTCCCGAACTCGCCGGCTACACGGACGCAACAGGCTACCGGAAGGTGAGTCTCGGCCTGCACGCGACCGATTTCGCTCTCGGTCGATACAGCTTCCGCGTTTCGGCGGGCCTCCAGTCGGAGACCGGTCGCCGCGCAGCCTCTCCTTATCTGACGCTCGCGGTCTGGTCGCCCTGGTGAGGCGGGTCGGGCTCGCTTCGGAGCGAGCCGAGGAACGTGGCCGCGTCGCGTCGGATCTCGCTGCGGCGCTTGTCCCCGAGACCGCGCAGGGTCCGGTAGGGCATGGCCATGCGCGGGTTGCCCGCAAGCCGATCCTCGTTCTCGATCAAGAAGTTCCAGTACAGGTAGTTGAACGGGCAGGCGTCCGGGCCGGCCTTGGCCTTCACGTCATAGGCGCAGGACGCGCAGTAATCCGACATCCGGTCGATATAGGCGCCCGAGGCCGCGTAGGGCTTGGACCCCATGACGCCGCCATCGGCCCACAGCACCATCCCGTGCACGTTGGGCAGCTCGACCCATTCATAGGCGTCGGCGAAGACGATCAGGTACCAGGCCTCCACCTGCTCCGGATCGAGCCCGGCAATCAGGGCGAAGTTTCCGGTGACCATAAGGCGCTGGATGTGGTGGGCGTAGGCATGGGCGCGCGTGTCCGAGACGACCTGCGCGATGCAGTTGAGCTTGGTCTCGCCCGACCAGTAGAACCACGGCAGGGCGCGACCAGCGGCGAGCGCGTTGGTCTCCCGATATCCCGGCATCCGCGCCCAGTAGACGCCGCGCACATATTCGCGCCAGCCGAGGATCTGCCGGATGAAGCCCTCCACGCCGTTGAGCGGCGCGGCCCCCTCCCGGTAGGCCCGTTCGGCCGCCCAGCAGATCTCCTCCGCCGTGAGGAGACCGGCGTTCAGGGCCGGGGACAGGAGCGCGTGGTAGAGGAAGGGCGCGCCGGTTTTCATGGCGTCCTGATAGTCGCCGAAGGTCGGCAGGCACGCGGCGATGAAATGCCGGAGGGCCGCGAGCGCGTCCGCCCGCGTCACCGGCCAGGAGAAACCGGCCAGATCGCCGAAATGCGCACCGAATTCCCGATCCACGAGGGCGATGACCTCGCGGGTCACCGTATCCGGCTGAAACCCGATCCGGTCGGGCGGACGATGCCCCTTGGGCAGCCGCTTGCGATTGTCGGGATCGAAATTCCAGCGGCCGCCCGCGGGTTCGTTGCCCTCCATGAGCAGGCCGGTGCGGCGACGCATGCCGCGATAGAAGGTCTCCATCCGCAGGTGGTGCCGGCCCTCGGCCCAGCGTGCGAAATCCTCGCGCGGACACAGGAAGCGATTGTCGGAGCGGATCTCCAGCGCAACCGGGAGGGTCTCGCGCCAGTCCTGCATCATCTCCCAGACCCGCCACTCGCCGGGCTCGGTGACCACGACGCGCCCCGGCCGGTGCCGCGCCACCGCCCGCTCCAGTTCGCTGGTGAAGCTGCCGGTATTGGCCGGATCGGTGAGCCGCACGTAATCGACGGTGATCCCCTCCGCCTCCAGTTCGGCCGCGAAATGGCGCATGGCGGCGAACAGGAAGGCGATCTTCTGCTTGTGGTGGCGGACATAGGTCGCCTCGTCGCGCACCTCGACCATCAGGACCACATCGCGCTCGGGATCGAGATCCACGAGGCTGGACACCCGACGGGTGAGCTGATCGCCGAGGACGAACCGCAGCGTCCCAGGCGCGGTGCGCGACCGGCGCGCTTCCACCGGCATCGTCTCAGCCTTTGGTCCGCAGCGCGGACCGGCCGCCATCGACGCCGATCACCTGGCCGGTGATCCAGCTCGCCTCCTCCGAGATCAGGAAGGCCGCGAGCGCCCCGACATCTTCCGGCCGCCCGAGGCGCTGAAGGGGGTGCATCGCCGCGATACCCTGCGCGAGGGTCTCGTTCCCGGTGATCGCGGCGGCGAGCGGCGTTCGGGTCAGCGAGGGCGCGACGACGTTGACGCGGATCTGCGGGGCGAGTTCGGCGGCCAGCGAGAGCGCCAAGCCCTCGACGGCGCCCTTGGCCATCGCCACCGAGGCATGGGCCGCGAAGCCCTGCGTGGCGGCGACCGTCGAGAACAGGACAATGCTGGCCCCGGACTCCCCGGCCCCGGCCTTGAGCGCGCCCGTCGCGGCCTGCACCGCCGAGAACGCACCCAGCGCGTTGATCCGGAAGTCGCTCTCCGCATCCGCCCGTGTCAGTCGGCCCAGCGGTCGCAGGTTGATCGTGCCGACCGCGTAGACGAGGCCCGCGAGGGCGGAGCCCGCGGCCTCGGCCGCCGCGGCGAACAGATCGGGATCGGCGATGTCGCCGGCGCTGAAGGTGGTCTCCCCTACCTCGTCCGCGGCGCGGGACAGACGCTCCGCATCCCGGGCGACGAGGTGAAGGGCGTAGCCGCGGGCCCGCAAGGCCCGGGCGGTCGCGAGGCCGATGCCTCCGGTCCCGCCGTAGATGATCACCCGACGCACGCGATGCCCCTTGCTACCCAATCCGGCCCGATCAAGGTAAGGCCGGTGGCGCCTCCGGGCAGGCGGCAAGCTCCGCGCCCTCCACGTGCACAAGGTCGCAGGCGGAAAGCATGAAGTTCGCGTTCGCCGGCATCGATTTCCTGGGCGGCGTCTTCGAGGGGCTGCTGGAAGCCGGCTGGACGCCGGTCAAGCTGTTCACCCGCCCCTGCGACGGGATCTACGACCACAACGAGGTGACGGTCGCCCGCGCCCGATCGCTTCGCGTGCCGATCCAGCTCTCGCGGATCCGCGAGAGCGACCTCGCGGCGCTCCACGCGGAGCACGGCAAGGACTGGGCGCTCGTGGTTTCCGGCTATCCCTGGCTGGTGAGAGGCTGGCGCGGGCGCGCCGCCTACGCCCTCAACATCCATCCCTCGCCGCTGCCGATCGGGCGCGGCCCCTACCCGCTGTTCCGCGCGGTGCTCGACCAGTACGAGACCTGGGGCGTCACCGCCCACGTGCTCGCCGACGGTTTCGACACCGGCGACATCCTGGCCCAGGAGATCTTCTCCCTGAGCCCTCAGGAGACTCACGAGACGCTGCTGGCGAAGTGCCAGATGGCGGCCCGGCGCCTCGCGGTCGGACCGCTCGGCCGCGACCTGCCCAATCGCTGGCGCCAGGCCGAGCCGCAGGGCGACGGCTCCTACTGGTCCCGCGCGACCGACGCCGACAGGACGCTCGACTTCCGCCAGGAGGTGGAGGCCGTGCTGCGCCGGGTGCGGGCCTTCGGGACGGTCGAGACGATCGCCCGCCTCGGCGACGCCCGCGTGTTCATCGCGGAGGCGCATGGCTGGCGCGAGCGCCACGGGCACACGCCCGGCGCGGTGGTGCATCGCCATCGCCGGCACGTCGTGGTCGCGGCGCTGGACGGATACGTGCAGATCACCCGCTGGTCGCCGGTCCCGCTGACCGAGGCGGGCCAGATCGGCCGCTGACCCGCGCGCGGATCCGGGAACCGAACCGCGGCGGCGGCTGTTTCCGGCTGCCCTGAAGGTCACGGAGCCTCGCCATGTCGACACGCGCAAGCCTCGCCGCATCCCTGGGATTTGCCGCGCTGTTCACCAGCTCCGCCTTCGCGCAGGCGGTCATCGTGGCCCCGGACGATTTCGGCCCGGACGACGACGTCATCGTGCGCGACTACATCGTGCGCCGGCCGGTGGGACCCGGGCCGATCGTCGGGTCGATCCCGCTGCGCCCCGGCAGCATCGTCCCGGCCGATGTGGAGCTCGCGCCCTTCACGGATGCTCCGAACCCGCGCCTGCGCCGCTTCGGCTATTTCGTGGCGCCGGGCGACAAGATCGTGGTGGTCGATCCCGCGACCCGCGCGGTGGTGCGCATCCTCGACCGCTGAGGTCTCCCCGCCGGGATCACCAGTCGCTCAGCGCGGCCCGTTTCCAGCGGTTCGGGGACACGCAGCGATACTCGTAGGCTTCGTCCCAGGCATGGTCGCCCGGGACGCACGGCGCGTCGCTGCGCCTGGGCGGGCGCGGCAGGACCTCGCGAACGGAGGCGGCCTCCACCTGCCCCGTATCGCCGATCCGGAAGACCGACCCGCCGCCGGTCCCGTAGACCAGATCCTGCCCGTCGAAGCCGAGGCGGCGCGAGAAGCCGCCCTCATGCGTGCCGTCGAGGCCGATTGACTGTCCCGGGCCGAGCAGGATCGGCACGCCGGTGAAGCGCGCCGCGGCGGCATCGATGCCGATCCCGTAGGTGCCTTCGCCCTGGAACGAGAATCCCCGGTCGGTGATCGATCCGGCGAGATTGCCCATCAGGATGCCGTAGCCGGTATGGGCGCCCGGCACGCCGCCGGTGGAGATCTGCAGGCCGACCCGCTGGCGATTTCGGTCCGTCGTCGGCGATTGTGCCGAGACGTCGATTTCGGCGCCGATGCAGGACGCCACCGGGTCGGCCTCGCCGGTCATGTCGACACAGTTGAAGTTGCCGGCCCAGGACGGGCCGACCGGCCCCAATCCGTTCGCCTCCTTGAAGACTGTGCCATTGACCGCGACGTTCTGCGCACCGGTGCTGGCGAGGGCGCGGTTGTGCAGCTCGCCGGTGATCGTCCACTCATAGCCGGCATTGTGGGGGCCGGAGGAGCCGAGCGCCCAGATCGCCTTGTAGGTATGTGCCGCGACGCCCGACCCCTCCGGCACGTGCCGATCGACCCGAAGGGTCGAGACCGGGTCGAACTCCTGCGGCCGGTTCCAGAGGAAGACATGGCCGCCATCGATCCCCGGCAGGCCGCTGCCCTGAACGTTGCGGGAGAAGTTCGGCGGCCAAGCCGGTGCGGCCGCCAGGGCCGGCGGCTGGCCGGGCGCCTCCGCGGTCGCCGGCAGCGGCCGCGCGACCAGAAGGCCCGGCAGGAGCGACGCGAGGATCGCGAGACCGTGGCGGCTACACATCATCACGTCCGGATCCCTGTGCGGTGTCGCCAGCCGATCCAGGCCGGACCGGCGATGGCGGCCCGCCGCCAGATAGGCCGCGGCTCGATGCGGTCGACGGCCTTCGCGGCGATACAGGGCCGGATCCGCGACCGGCATTCCCGGGGGCCGACACGGTCCGCGCCAGCCGCGATCACCCGGAACGCATGCGGCTTGCTGCCGGAGCCCGGCTGTAACAGTGCTTCGCGGGGCCGCCCCCTTCGTCCTGAGTTGGGCTCGTCCTGAAAGCGGCCTCGGATCGCCGCCCCAGAACGCGCACTCCTGACAGACGACCGCGCTGAAAACGTCGGGCGGCCGCGGGCGGAAACCTCGCGGCCACTCCGCAAGGACGCCCCAGAGCAGTCCATAAATTTAATATTAGCGAATTTGGCGGATTTTTAATGAAATCGCACCGCTTTGGGCGACATGTGCAGGAACATCGGCGATGTCCCGCAACGCCAGAACCGCAAAGGAACTTGTGGAGAGGCGCGCGGCCGCGCGCCGGCCCACGGCTCTCCTGGCGTTCGCGCCGCACCGCGGCGGGCCGAGATTCGCCTGCCAGGTCAAGAACATCTCCGACAACGGCGCGATGCTGGAATTTCTCGGCCCGCACGCGGTGCTGCTGGAGAATGCGTTCGACCTCGTGCTGGCGAATGCCGATGTGCGCTACTCGGTCACGCTGATCTGGCGGAAGGAGCGAACGGCCGGGGTGGAGTTCTGCCTGGAGGCGGACTGAGGCGGGGCCATGCCGGATCTCAGGCGGCCGATGTCGCCATCAGCGTGAGCCCGACGGCGGGCAGAGCCAGAGCCAGGACAGCGCAGGCATCGAGGGGCGCAGGACCGCTGGCGGCGAACCAGCGGCACTCGGCAAATCTCTCTGCCGCGAATCCCGCCAGCACGAGGCCGCAGCCGAGGAAGGTCACGAGCGCGGACATCAGCCGCCGCCTCTCCGGAATGCC
The DNA here is from genome assembly GCA_963990595.1 of uncultured Methylobacterium sp. Lineage (GTDB taxonomy): Bacteria > Pseudomonadota > Alphaproteobacteria > Rhizobiales > Beijerinckiaceae > Methylobacterium. Next base: position 8,036 of record CAXDNE010000087.1, on the reverse strand, counting down.
GCGCAGGACGATGCGCCTGATCAGAGTACCCCGGGCACAGCGAAATTGTTTCACCGGCGGGCGGTGCCGTCGCGGAAAAAGATCGCGCCGAACCGTATCGGCGCGAAGGTCTTCGCGATCCCACAGCGCTTTGCCCCGGAACCGGTCGATCGCGGACCCTTCATCGTTCCCGCATCCGGGGCGGTCGCTTCGCGCATCAGGCCCGCTGGCGAAAGCCACCGGGGAGAAGCGGGGCACGGCCGTCATCAGCGCTGCCGGCGCCGGGGGGCTTGCAATCGCCCGCGGATCCGTCGAGGCGATTGCGCGGATCGACCGGCACGAAGTGTCGCCGCGGCGGCGGGAGGGACGGAGCTTTCATGAAGAGCGGCAGCGGCGTGGCCGTCGGGCATGAGGGCTGGCTTTACTGGGTCGGACGGGCCCGCGAGGTGGAAGCCTTCTACGGCGACACGGCGACGTCGCGCCGGATCCTCAGGCGCTGGGCTCGGCTCATCGGCCTCCGGGCCCGCCGTCTGGACCGCCTCGGCATCCGCCACGTGCACACCGTCGTGCCCGACAAGCTGGCCGTCTATCCCGATCTGCTCGGCCGCCCGTTTCCCGGCCTCGATGATCCGCCGGGGGTCCGCCTCGCCCGGCTGGTCGCCCAAGACAGTGCGGCCCCGATGGTCGACCTGCTGACGCCGCTTCTCGCGACGCGCGCCGACGAACCCGTCTACCTGCGAACGGATACGCACTGGACCTATCGCGGCTATCTCACCGCCTACCGCGCACTCTGCGAGGCCTTGAGCGCGCCGGTGGCCGAGCATGTCTTCGCGGGGACGAGCGCGCGGGAGCGCTTCACCTTCGATCTCGGCGAGAAGCTCAGTCCCACAATCGACGAGGAATATGTCGCCTACGATTTCCTGCGCCGCGCGCACCGCACCGAGGCGAACGCGCTCGTTCAGGTGCGCGAGTCGGGGCGGGCGGTGCGGCCGCGCGGACTGTTCGTCGGTTCGCGCGTCGTGCTGACGAACCCGGAGGCCCCGGACCCGCGCCGGGTGGTCCTGTTCGGCGATTCCTACATCTACAGCCCGGGAGCGCGCCTGACCGCGATGCTCGCCGAGACCTTCGCGGAGGTTCACGCGATCTGGTCGGCCAACATCGACTGGGGCTACGTCGAGGCGGTCAGGCCGGACGTGTTCATCTTCGAGATCGCCGAACGGTTCCTGCGCCAGGTGGCGACGGACCGGATCCGCGTCGATGCCTTCGCGGAAGCGCGGGCGCGGCGGGCAGTCCGGCCGACCCTGCGCGAGCGGATCAGGCTGTGGTCACGATGAGCGGCCCGCGTGCCGAGCGAGCGAGAACGCGACGCCTCGCGCACGGGGCTGAGCCGGTCGGCATCGGTGCATTCAGGCCGGGGCAACCGGGTCGGGATGCAGCATGCGGTCCGCGACCGGCGCGGTGGCTGAGCGGAAACGAGAGAACCCTGCCGTGCCGACGCGGCAGGGTTCCCGAAGCAGCCGGTGTGGATCGCTCAGTAGCCGCGGCCGTAATAGCCCGGGCCGCCGCGGTCGTAGGCCCCGGCGGCGGCGGCACCAGCCGCCGCGCCCGCGATACCCAGTCCGATGGCAGCCCCGGTCGAAAGTCCGCGGTGGCGGCGGTAGCCGAAATCGCGGTGACCACCGTAGCCGCGGTCATAGCCTCGGCCGTAGCCCCCATGATGGCCGCCATAGCCACCATACCCGTAACCCTGCGCCTGGGCGCCGGACGCGCCGAGCGTCCCGAGGGACAGGGCCAGGGCGGAAATGAGAGCGAGCTGACGCATCGGTGTCTCCATCGCTGTTGCGTTGGAAGGCCAATGCCAGATGAGTCGATGTGTTCCGATACGTCTCCGGCGAGGGCACCGGTCAGCGCGGCCCGCGCGGTGTCCGTTCCGCTGTGCTGACCGCAGTTGCAGATCCGGGAGCCGGCGCGACAGATCACCCGCCCGAAATGGGCCAGAAAGGCCAGCGGGACGCCGGGCGCGACACAGGCTCGCGGCCCGATGCGGTACGCAGCCGCGAGACCTACTCCGGCTCACACCCTGGCGATCCTTGACGGCCAAGCTCGGCATGCCATCATGCGGGTCGAAGACTGAGGCCGTTGGCAGGACCGACAATGGTTCATCGTCTCATGACTGTTATCATCGCTATAGGTGCGACTTCGTTCTATGCACCGGCGCATGCCGGAAATGCGCGCGGCTTCACCTACGCACCGCGGCCGGGCGATACGCCTCTGCAGATCAAATGCAGAACCGAAGCGCGCCAGATGATCTCCGGCGGGAAAGGCGCAGCACAATATGCCGAGTACAACAGGCTGCTGCGCAGAGAGCACTTCAAGAAGTGCATGGCAGGCGGCTAAGCGCTTCACCACCGGACATCCAGCCGGAAGATCTGCGTCCCAGCTATGGCGCGGGTTCGTGCACGCCGACCGCGTCGCGTCCGGAGGGGCCGGCCGACGAACCCGACCCGTCGCCAGCAATCTCCGGCATCAGCCGGGGATGACGTCGGGCACGTTGACCCTGGGCACCAGGAAGGCAACGCCCACCGTGTTCGTGCGCCGCCAGATCACGCGCACGGTCCGCCTCTCCGGGGCAAGGCCGATCCGCAGCTCGAACATCCGAGGCATGTCGGTGCCGGGCGGAAACGCGACGCAGGCACCGATTCCCGACAGGTTCAGCACCACGCACTGCACTTCCGCGGCCGATTTCGCGAAGGCGGCGCCTCCGGGCAGAGCTGTCTTGGCACGGGCTTTGGTGCGACGTTCGAACACGAAAAGTTCTCAGGCAGAGCTGACCAGAGCGCACCATGAATCGGGAACGCTTAAAGCTTGCCAAATAAAGTACAGGTCCGCCTTCCGCGCCGAGCTGGGCTCTGCCGCGCCCACCGTGCCGCTCCGGTGCGCGCTCGCCGCGCTGGATGCCCCTTACCGGCAGGCCCCTGGAGCTGGCCGCGGGCTGACCCGCGTTGTTACGCGCAGGCGACGCACGCCGTTCCTGACGCGGCCGGGTACCCGGCCAAGGCCGCACGGCGGAACACCTTCACATCGCGGCGCCAGAGCGCTCGAACCGCGCTACGGCCTCAAGGCCGGACCAGAGCTCGACGACATCCTCCTCACCGACGAGGCCGAGCGCTTGGCGGCGCGCCTCGTCCTCTGACCCGGCCTGAAGCGGGACCATCCCGGCAACGCGGCCGTTCCGGGCCAACAGGAAGGCCCGGTATGTCGCCGCGCCGGCCGGCTCGGCGAGGATGGGTGCGTGGACCTGTTGGAGGTCGGACATGGCCTGTCTCTCTAGGGTGCGTGCGCACCTCCGCGGCCACCGGTCCGGAGCGTCGTGCCCGGGCAACCTGGCCGATCCGATCATCCGTCCGGTGGCGCAGTCGGAGCCTTGATCCAGATCATGATCGCCCCCTCCCCGCCCTGCGCCGGCAAGGCGCAGACGAAACAGGCCCCGACGCGGGGCGCCGGGGCCTGATGACTGTCCGCGTCGGGAGGCGCGGACCGCCTCGAACAGTTTAGGGGAGTGCGCCGATGAGGCGCTTGGCGTCTGTGAGGATGTTCTCGCAGGCGCGCTGATTGCCCTCCTGGTCTTCAGCCGCCGCCTCGCGGATCAGCGATCTGGCGGCCGTCACGTTCTCGCGGTTCGGCCGCAGGCGCGGATCCTCGGGCTGATCCGGCAGGACGCGGGAGAGGGCCTTGAGCGAGCCTATGGTCAGGACGTGGCCCGGCTCCAGCCCGGCGACCCGGACGGCACCGGCGCTGTCGAGCCGACGCTGCAGGGTGGCGATCTGCTCGGCGCAGGGCGTTGCAAGCGTCGGCAGGCCGGAGCAGCCGAGCAGGGCAGCGGCGAGGAGAAGGGACGAGGCACGCATCGATCGGTTTCCTTGGCAGTCGGGCAGGTTGTGACCGTACCAGACGCGCTTTTGTGCGCCGCAGCGACAAGCGTGGCCTTGCGCTGCATCAAGGACCTTCAGCGTGAGCCGAGACGTGGCCGCACCGATCCGCGGCCGACCTGAGGTCCACCGCACAGAGCCCGTTGACTCAAATCAAGGCCCCTACCGCGCCGCCCACCTAAGCGCAGACGTAGCCGTTTTTGCGCGAGGCGAATCGAGCGAGCCATGGCCGCGATACCATCATCGAAGTACATGACCGAGGGGGAGGCCGGGCTGGGCGTCTTCCTGTTGGGCGGCGCCTTCCTCTGCGCCCTGGCCTCGGCGCGTGCGGTCGACGGGCCGTTCGGTTTCCATATGGCCGTGTTCGCCCTCGCCGCGCTGGCGGGCCTCGCCGCCATCCTCAAACGCTACGAGGGACGGCCGGCCGAGGCCGCGCCGCAGGAGATCGACGGCAAGCCGAACTACAATCTCGGCCCGGTGAAGTTCGCGGCCGTCGCCGCGATGGGCTGGGGCATCGCGGGCTTTCTGGTCGGCTGCATCATCGCCTTCCAGCTCTGGGCGCCCTCGCTCAACCTCGGCCTCGAATACACGAGCTTCGGCCGGCTGAGGCCGCTGCACACCTCCGCGGTGATCTTCGCCTTCGGCGGCAATGTCCTGATCGGCACCTCGCTCTACGTCGTCCAGCGCACCTGCCGGGCTCGTCTCGCGGGCGACCTCGCGCCGTGGTTCGTGGTGCTCGGCTACAACCTGTTCATCGTCGTCGCCGGCACCGGCTACCTGATGGGCGTGACCCAATCCAAGGAATACGCCGAGCCCGAATGGTACGCCGATCTCTGGCTGACCATCGTCTGGGTCACCTACCTGATCGTGTTCCTCGCGACCCTCTGGAAGCGCAAGGAGCCGCACATCTTCGTCGCGAACTGGTTCTACCTCGCCTTCATCGTCACCATCGCGATGCTGCACGTCGTCAACAACCTCGCGCTCCCGGTGACGGTGTTCGGCGCGAAGTCCTATCCGATCTTCTCGGGCGTGCAGGATGCCCTGATCCAGTGGTGGTACGGCCACAACGCGGTCGGCTTCTTCCTCACGGCCGGCTTCCTGGCGATCATGTACTACTTCGTCCCGAAGCGTGCCGATCGGCCGATCTACTCCTATCGGCTGTCGATCATCCACTTCTGGGCGCTGATCTTCATGTATATCTGGGCAGGCCCGCACCACCTGCACTACACCGCATTGCCGGACTGGGCGCAGACTCTCGGGATGACCTTCTCGATCATGCTGTGGATGCCCTCCTGGGGCGGCATGATCAACGGGCTGATGACGCTGTCCGGGGCCTGGGACAAGCTGCGGACCGATCCGATCCTGCGCTTCATGGTCGTCTCGCTGGCCTTCTACGGCATGGCGACCTTCGAGGGGCCGATGATGTCGATCAAGGCCGTCAATTCCCTCTCGCACTACACGGACTGGACCATCGGCCACGTGCATTCGGGTGCGCTCGGCTGGGTCGCCTACATCTCCTTCGGTGCGCTGTACTGCCTGGTGCCCTGGCTGTGGAACCGGCGCGAGGTCTACTCCCTGAAGCTCGTCGAGTGGCACTTCTGGATCTCGACGCTGGGCATCGTCCTGTACATCTCATCGATGTGGGTCGCCGGCATCATGCAGGGCCTGATGTGGCGCGCCTATAACAGCCTCGGCTTCCTGGAATACTCCTTCGTCGAGACTGTCGAGGCGATGCAGCCCTACTACCTCGTGCGGGCTCTGGGCGGCGTGCTGTTCCTGATCGGCGGGCTGATCATGGCCTACAACCTCGCCATAACCATCTCGGGCAGGACGGCCGCGGAGAGCGGGCCCCTGCCCGCCGGCGAGACGCTGCCCGGCACCGCCGGACTCGCCCCTGCCGAGTGAACTGAGCCGAGGGGGCCGCCCGGCGCGGCGGCCCGACATGCAGATCGCATCACGGAACACGCCCGATGGCAACCGCCCAGCCCGGCCTCTGGAAGAGGCACGAGATCTTCGAGAAGAACTCCATCGTCCTGCTCATCGGCGCGCTCCTCGTCGTGGCGATCGGCGGCCTCGTCGAGATCACGCCGCTGTTCTACCTGAAGAGCACCGTCGAGAAGGTCGAAGGCGTCCGCCCCTACACGCCGCTCGAGCTCGCCGGCCGCAACATCTACATTCGCGAGGGCTGTTACCTTTGCCATAGCCAGATGATCCGGCCGATGCGCGACGAGATCGAGCGCTACGGCCACTTCTCGCTCGCCGCCGAGAGCATGTACGACCACCCCTTCCAGTGGGGCTCGAAACGGACCGGCCCGGATCTCGCCCGCGTCGGCGGCAAGTATTCGGACCAGTGGCATCGCGAGCACCTGATGGATCCGCGCGCCGTGGTGCCGGCCTCGATCATGCCGGCCTACGCCTTCCTCGACCGCCCCCTCGACGCCGATGCCATCGCGGACGACCTCAAGGCCAACCGCGCCCTGGGCGTCCCCTACACCGACGAGATGGTCGCCCTGGCCCGCAGCGACCTGACGGCGCAGCTCGATCCGGACGGCGCGACCGCGGCCGACCTGCAGCGCCGCTATCCCGGCGCGAACGTCCGCGACTTCGGCGGCGACAAAGGCAAGGCCACCGAGATCGACGCGCTGATCGCCTACCTGCAGGTGCTCGGCACGATGGTCGACTTCAAGATCTACGAAGACAAGAAGAACCTGAGGTGACCGCCATGACCTATGAAAGCGCTGCCGCCTTCGCGCAGACCAGCGGTCTCCTCTACTTCGTCGGCATCTTCGTCGCCGTCGCCGTCTACGCCTTCTGGCCGCGCAACCGCGCCCGTTTCGACGCGGCCGCCCACCTTCCGCTGAACGAGGACTGAGCCGTGGCCGACACCGCCAATCCCGGCAAGCCGTCCGCAGGCCCGCAGACCACCGGGCACGAGTGGGACGGCATCGCCGAGTACAACAACCCGCTGCCGCGCTGGTGGCTCTACGGCCTCTACGCCACCATCGTCTGGGCGATCGGCTACTGGATCGCCTACCCGGCCTGGCCGCTGGTCAGCGGCTACACCGGCGGCCTGCTCGGCTACTCGCAGCGGGCGGCCGTGCTCGGGGAGGTCGAGGCGGTGCGTCGCGAACGCGACGCCCGCGGCCGTGCGCACCTAGCCAGCGCCTCCGTCGCCGAGATCCGCGCCGACCCGGCCCTGCTGCGCCTCGCGCTCGCCACCGGCAAGGCGGCCTTCGGCGACAATTGCGCGGCCTGTCACGGCAGCGCCGCCACCGGCCGCGTCGGATACCCGAACCTCCAGGACGACGACTGGCTGTGGGGCGGCAGCCCCGAGGAGATCGAGCGCACGATCCGCTACGGCGCGCGCTCCGGCCACGGCGAGGCGCATCTCGGCGACATGCCCGCCTTCGGCCGCGACGGCACGCTCAAGCGCGACGAGGTCGAGGCGGTGGCCAGCTACGTGCTCGCGCTCTCGGGCAAACCGGGCGTGGCGGGTGCGAGCACCGAGAAGGGCGCCGATCTGTTCGCCAATACCTGCGCCGGCTGCCACGGCGAGGCCGCCACGGGCAACCCGGAGATGGGCGCGCCCAACCTCACGGACGGTATCTGGCTCTACGGTTCGTCGCCCGAGCAGGTCGTCGCCACGGTCACGAACGGACGCAAGGGCGTCATGCCCGCCTGGGATGGCCGGCTCGACGCCGCGACCATCAAGTCGCTCGCCGTCTACGTGCACAGCCTCGGCGGCGGCAAGTAGCCGGATCGTCGGCCCGGCCCGGAGGGCCCGGCCGGTGTCGGCGACCCGCGGACCCTGTCCGGTCCGACCAGGACCGGACAGGGGTCAGATCTCAGCTTGAGCGAGATCAAGGCAGCCGGCGCAGGCGCCCCCTACGACGTCCGAGCCGGCCCCGACGCCGGATGGAACACCACACCGATGTCCCTCCCTCAGCCGACCGCGACACCCGCCGCAGAGGCCAGCTCCGGGCGTCCGAAGAAATTCGGCCGGCGCGCGACGCGGGCCGCCATCCCCGCGGTGAACGGATCCCTCTACGCGGCGCGGACGAAGATCCAGCCTCAGAGTCTGTCCGGCATCATGATGTTTTCTGACAGAGCTTTCGGGTCATGAGGCGG
>CAXDNE010000086.1:0-24559 GCA_963990595.1 uncultured Methylobacterium sp. | reverse complement strand
CGGTGCCCGCGTCAGCGGGCCTCGAAGGAGCCCGCCGGCACGCGCGCGATTCCCGGCGCCTCCTTCGCGGCGGCTTCGCCGCACCTCGGGATGCGGGGGTGAATGGGATTTCCGCGGGCGGGCGGCCTTCCGGATCACGACCTTTCGTCCCGGGCCGACCGGCCCCGCGGCCCGGCGTCATGCAATCGTCGCAGACGGACCAGAAAGCCACGCATCGCAGTCGAGGCAGGAGACGCCCATGGACTTCCACCGCCGCTTCACGGTCCTGATGTGCGCCCCGGCCTTCGACCCGGACGACCTGGAGGGGGCGCGCGTCAACCAGATCGTGGCGGCCGTGGAGAAGCGCGGCTTCGAGGTGGTGCGCGCCCGGCGCGTCGAGGACGCGGCCATCGCGGTCCAGACCGACGCCGCGGTGGGCTGCCTCGTGGTCGACTGGGGCAAGCGCGGTCTCGACGGCAAGGCCGCCGCCCTCATCGACATGATGCGCAAGCGCGGCCTGGAGATGCCGATCGTCATCATGGTCCGCCGCAAGCGGCTGGAGGACATCCCGGTCGAGCTCCTCGACTTCATCGACGGCTACATCTTCCTCGCCGAGGAGACGCCGGAATTCATCGCCCGCGGCCTCGTCAGCCGGGTCACGCAATATGCCGAGACGCTGAAGACGCCGTTCTTCGGCGCGCTCGTCGACTACGCCGAGGAGGGCAACCAGCTCTGGACCTGCCCGGGCCACAACGGCGGCATCTTCTACAACCGCTCGCCGATCGGCCGGATCTTCGTGGAGCATCTCGGCGAGGCGATCTTCCGCGACGACCTCGACAATTCGGTCCTCGACCTCGGCGACCTGCTGACCCACGAGGGTCCGGCGCTCAAGGCCCAGAAGGAGGCCGCCAAGATCTTCGGGGCGGAGAAGACCTACTTCGTCCTCAACGGCACCTCGGCCTCCAACAAGATCGTCCTGTCCTCCCTGGTGGCGGAGGACGACCTCGTCCTGTTCGACCGCAACAACCACAAGGCGGCCCATCACGGCGCCCTGTTCCTGGGCGGCGGCATCCCGATTTTTCTGGAGACGGACCGGAACGCCTACGGCCTGATCGGCCCGATCTACCACGAGGCCCTGGACGAGACCCGGATCCGGGAGAAGATCCGCCGGAACCCGCTGGTGACCGATCCGGAGGCGTGGCGGCGCGAGCGGCCGTTCCGTGTCGCGGTGATCGAGCAATGCACCTACGACGGCACGATCTACGACGCCCAGGCGATCCTGGAGAAGATCGGCCATCTCTGCGACTACATCCTGTTCGACGAGGCCTGGGCGGGCTTCATGAAGTTCCACCCGCTCTATGCCGGCCGCTTCGCCATGGGGCTGACCGGCCTCGACGAGACCTCGCCCGGCATCGTCGCCACGCAATCGACCCACAAGCAGCTCGCGAGCTTCTCCCAGGCCTCGCAGATCCACACCCGGGACGGCCATATCCGCGGCCAGACCCGGCGGGTCGAGCACAAGCGGCTGAACGAGAGTTTCCTCGTCCACGCCTCGACCTCGCCGTTCTATCCCCTGTTCGCCTCCCTCGATGTCGGCGCCCAGATGATGAAGGGGCGCTCGGGCATGATCCTGTGGGACGACACGATCCGGCTCGGGATCGAGTGGCGCAAGAAGGTCCGGGCGATCCGGCGGGAATTCGAGGAGAACGAGCGCGACCCCGCGCGGCGCTGGTTCTTCGACCCCTTCGTGCCGGACGTGACGGTGACCGCCGACGGCGCCGAGGTGCCCTGGGAGAGCGTGCCGACCGACGAGCTCGCCGCCACGCCCCGGCACTGGGAGCTGAAGCCCGGCGCCCGCTGGCACGGCTTCACCCACGTGGCCCCGGGCTACGCCATCACCGACCCGAACAAGCTCACGGTGCTGACCCCGGGCTTCGACCGGCAGACCGGCGCCTACACGGAGCACGGCGTGCCGGCGCCGATCGTGGCGCAATACCTGCGTGAGAACCGGATCGTCGCCGAGAAGAACGACCTGAACTCGCTGCTCTTCCTGCTGACCCCGGGGGTCGAATCCTCCAAGGCCGGCACGCTGATCTCGGGCCTCGTCGCCTTCAAGCGGCTCCACGACGACAACGTGCCCTTGGAGGAGGCCATGCCGGAATTCGTCGCGCGCCGGCCGAACCGCTACCGGGGCGTGCGCCTGCGCGACCTCTGCGGCGAGTTCCACGCCTTCCACCGGGAGGCCGGCACCTCGGCGCTGCAGCGGCGCCAATTCGCCCCGGAGCACCTGCCCGAGATGGTGATGCCGCCGAAGAAGGCCGCCCAGATGCTGACCCGCAACCGGGTCGATTACGTGCCGATCGCCGAGGCCGAGGGGCGCGTCGCCACGACCCTGATGCTGGTCTACCCCCCGGGCATCGGCACCGTGCTGCCGGGCGAGCGGCTCGACGAGCGCGCCAAGCCGATGCTCGACTATTTCAAGATGTTCGAGGCCTCCGCCAACCTGTTCCCGGGTTTCGAGGCCGAGATCCAGGGCGTCTACCGCGAGGTCGGTCCGGACGGGCGGATCCGCTTCCACACCTACGTGGCGCGAGAGGGCGCCTGATGGAGATCGAGGTCGAGACCCCCGGCCCCCTCGTCGCGCGGCCCTGCCCCGACATCGTCATCCGCGCCTCCTCGGACGCCGATGTCGACGCGATGGTGGCGATCTACGAGCACCATATCGGCAAGGGCGTGGGCGATGTCGGCGCCTTCGAGGAGGCGCGCCTGCTGCCCGACGACCTGAAGCGGCGGCGCAAATCCATGCGCAAGAAGCGCCTGCCCCACCTCGTGGCCGAGCGCGCCGGCCAGGTCGCGGGCTACGCCTACGCGGTGCCGTTCCGGAAACGCCCGGCCTACCGCTACACGCTCAAGCACTCGATCTACGTGCATCACGCCCACCTGAACGCCGGGATCGGCCGGCGGCTGCTGCCGGCCCTGATCGAGGCCTGCGCGGCTGGGGGCTACCGCCAGATGATCGGCTATATCGACGCCGAGAACGCAGCCTCGCTGCGCCTCCACGAGGCCTGCGGGTTCGAGCGGGTCGGCTACCTGCGGGCGGTGGCGTTCAAATACGGCCACTGGGCGGACAGCGTCATGGTCCAGCGGGCGCTGGCCACCGGGTCGAAGGACCGGCCGGGGTAGGGCGCCGCACAGGATACGCGATCGGAAGGCTCTGGGAGCCTGTTTGATTCGGTCCATCCAACCCTCGACCTCATCCTGAGGTGCTGCGCCGCAGCCTCGACGGAGCCCTCCAGGGAGCGCAGCGGCTTCTGGAGGGCTCCTTCGAGGCCTGCGCTCCGCTCCGGCACCTCAGGATGAGGGGGAGGCCTGGATCCCTGTCGCTTTGGGCGGAGGGATCGAGGCCGGGCGGTCAGACAGGCTCCGTCGCGCTCTGACGGGAGCCCGCCCTCACTCCTGCCGTTCGAAGGCGCCCGCGATGGTCAGGTGCAGCGCGTCGCCGATCAGCGGCACGTAGGTCTTCACGCCGAACTCGGAGCGCTTGAGCGTGCCGGTGGCCTCGAAGCCGACCGTGACCTTCTTGCTCAACGGGTTCACGCCGGCGCCCACCAGGGTGACGTCGAGCGTCACCGGCTTGGTCACGCCATGGAGCGTGAGGTCGCCGGTCACCTTCGCGCGGTCCTTGCCCTCGGGCACGACCTTGGTGGACACGAAGGTCATGTCGGGGAACTTGGCGGCGTCGAGCCACTGGTCGCCCTTGAGCTCGTCGGTGAGCTTGGCGCTGGTGGTCGCCACCGAGGCCACCGGGATCGTCACCGCGAGTTTCGCGGCCGCCGGGTTCTTCGGCTGCAACTCCAGCGTGCCCGACACGTCCGAGAAGCCGCCCGCGTAGTTCGAGAAGCCCATATGGGACACCCGCCAGCCGACCTGGGTGTGGTTGGGATCGACCGCGTAGGTGCCGGCCTGGATCTGTGCCGGGTCGCGGGTCGGGGGCGTCTGCGCTGCGGCCGGGGCGGCGATCAGGAGGGCCAGAAGGCCTGAGGCGAGAAGCGACTTCACGGGAATCTCCCACACAGCGGACAAGCGGGCGCGATTCGGCGCGCCGTGGGGGCCTCTAGCCCCGTTCACCGCCACGGTTGAGCCTGCTATCCGGAACCCCATGGTTGCGAGAACGGAAACCTTCCGGGGCGGGCTCGATGACGTGCGGGCCTTCTGCACCGTCGTCGATCTCGGGACGGTGACGGCGGCCGCCGCGAGCCTGCGGGAGACCAAGGGCAGCGTCAGCCGGCGGATCTCCCGGCTGGAGCGGGCGCTCGGCGCCCGGCTGATGGCGCGGACCTCCCGGGCGGTCTCGCCCACCGCCGAGGGGCTCGCCTTTTACGCCAAGGCCCAGGAGAGCCTGACGCTCCTCGACGAGGCCGCCGAGACCGCCCGCGACGCCCGCACGGTGCCGGCCGGGCACCTGCGGATCACCACCTCCATCGATTTCGGGATCGAGGTGATGCCCGAGATCGTCGCGAGCTTTCGCGACGCCTACCCGCAGATCACCGTCGAGATGCTGAACACCGACGCGCGCCTGGACCTCGCGGCCAACCGGATCGACCTCGCCCTGCGCCTCGGCGGCGCGGAGGAGACCGGCTACCGCGCGCTGGTCCTGGCGACCCTGGCGGTGGGTCTCTACGCCGCCCCCGCCTACCTGCTGCGCCGCGCCGCGCCGGCGGACCTCGCCGACCTGCGCGACCACGACCTGATCCTCGCCCGGGAGCGGTTCGGCGCGGCGACCCTCGCCCTCACCGACGGGCAGGGCCGCACGGAGCCGCTGTCCTTGAGCCCGGCGATCCGGGTCAGCGACTTCGCCACCGCGCACCGCCTGACCCTGGCGGGCGCCGGGATCGGCCATCTCCCGAGTCTCGTGGCGGCCCGGGCGGTGGCGGCGGGCGCGCTCGTGCGCGTCCTGCCCCCCTGGGCAACCCGCGGGGCGGCCCTGCGCGCCGTCACCCTGGCCGGACGCGAGCTGCCGGCCCGGGTCCAGGTGTTCCGGGAGCATGTGCGCGGGGCGCTCGCGGCCCGCGAGTGCTGCCAAGAAGACCCGAAACTTACGAACGAATACAATTAAAGCATCCATGCCCGAAATATAGGCCGCACAAAGATCGCAGAATCGATAAAATTTTATCGTGGCGCGTATCGGCCTGTAGAGGGGCCGCAGGCACGATGCGGTGCAGCGGATCCCGGACCGCTCGGTGTTCGATCCACACGTTCCGGCACGCAACAGATCTCTCGCGGACGCCCGTCATGCCCCTTCGCAACAGGTGCCTGCGCTCCATTCTCGTCGTCGGGACGGTCGCGCTGGTCGGATCAGGCCTCGCGGGGGGGACGGCCTGGGCGACGCTGTCGAGCACGGCCCGGATCGTTCTGCAGAAAGGGCGCCACTTCGTGCCGATGGATCTCTATCTGCACCGCGGCGACACCATCACGCTGCGCAACGGCGACGAGAGCCTGACCCACCACGCCTTCATCGAGGCGGACCGGTTCTCGTTCGATGCCGGCGACCAGGAACCCGGCACCGAGACGCGTCTGGTCCTGGCCGAGCCGGGCGATTTCGTGATCCAGTGCGGCATTCACCCGAAGATGAAGCTGACGATCCACGTCGACTAGAGCGCAGTCCGACGACGCGGATGCCGGTTCGTCGACGAGAGGCGCGGCGCGCCAAGAACCGAGAGCCGCCGCCCTGAGGCGATCAGGTCGGCGGCTCTCGGCGCTTCGGTCCCGGGGCATGGGTCAGCCGTCGCGGCCGAAGCCGAGGCCGCGGAGAATATCGCCGATCGGGTCGATCCGCCCGGAGGAATCCGAAGCGGCCTGCGCGGGCCGGGTCGCGACCGGCCCGACGGCGGCCCGGTCGACCGCGGCGGTGCGGGCGAGCGCCGGGTGGCGCAGGCGGGCGACGCGGTGCGCGGCGCGTTCGAAGCGCCTCGGCCGGTGGCTCGCGGCCGCCTTGCGGAGCGGCGCGGCCGGGCGGGCCATCTCGCCGGGGAGCGGCGGGGCCGGCGTCGCATCGGGTGGGACCACGGCGGCCGCTTGCGGAGCCGGCACGGCGGACGGGATCGCGGCCGCGATGTCGGGGGTCCCCGCGTTCGGCCGGATCGCTCCGGTCGTCTCGGGCGCGGCGATCCGGGCCGGCGGGTCGATCCACGCGGCCGGACTTGCGGCGACCGCCGGCCGGGCCGGACTTGCGGCGGCGACGACCGGCCGGGCCGGACGGGTCTGCATCTCGTAATTGCCCGGATGCAGACTATGCGCCGCCGCGACCAGCCCGAATACGGCAATGGCGGTGATAGCCAGGGTGGATCGATAGTGTTCCATGGCGGAAAAACGAACCGCCAAGCTCCTGGTTCCGCGCCCTTTGCGAGCTTGCGTGGCCGGAGGAGCCGGAAACAAAAAAGGCCACTCCCGAAGGAGCGGCCCGAAGTCTAGGGAGGAAACGCCCAAGAAGGGCAGCGGGATCGCGACGCCATCGCCATCCCGCACTGCACAGATAGGATGCCGCACTGCGGCATGCAACCGGTCAGGACCGCGGGAGGCATGCTTAAGTAAAGCGAGCAACCCGCTTGCCCATGCAGTGAGAGCATAGCGACCGACGCCTAGGTGCCACTCGGCGGGCCGTCATGGCCGATCAGCCGCTCGATCTCGGCCAGCGCGACGGCGCGCGCGGCATGCTCGGAGGCGTGCGGGCGATAGGAGCCCCGCACCAGCTTGCCACGGTCGCGGATCGCCCAGGTGAAGCAGCCCGGGTCATGCCGGCTCGGCCTGACTTCGACCGTGTAGAGATGCCCACCATTCGCACCCATGGAGGGAATGTGCGGGATGCCGGCGTGTCGGCATAGGGGGTGCGACCGTGAGCGGCAGCGGGCACGGCTACCGGGCGGACCGCGCCCGCCCGGGATCGGCCGGGACGGCCTGCGCGGGGCCGTCGGTGCGGGTCCCGAGCCAGACCACGTGCTTGGGACCGCTGCCCCGGCCGCTGGCATGGACGCGCAGCTCGTCGACCGCGAAGCCGGAGCGCTGCATGCGGCTCTTGAACTTCCGGTCCGGGGCGCCCGACCAGACGCCCAGGATGCCGCCCGGCCGCAGGGCCCAGCGGGCGCGCTTGAGACCCCAATTGTCGTAGAGCCGGTCGTTCGCCCGGCGCATCAGCCCCTCCGGGCCGTTATCGACATCGAGGAGGATCGCGTCGTACCGGTCCGGCCCGGCCTGGATCAGGCGGTTCACGTCGGCCTCCTGCAGGTCGACGCGCGGGTCGTCCAGGCAGCCGGCGAACACGTGCGCCAGCGGGCCGCGGGCCCAGGCGATCACGGACGGCACCAGCTCGGCCACCACCACCCGCGCCTCGGGTCCGAGATTCTCGAGCGCCGCCCGCAGGGTGAAGCCCATGCCGAGGCCACCGATCAGGATCCGGGGCCGGGGGCGGTCCTGGAGCCGCGCGCAGGTCAGCGCCGCGAGCGCCACCTCGGAGCCGCTGCGGCGGTTGTTCATCAGCTCGATCGTATCGGCCAGAATCGCGAACTCGTCGCCGCGCCGCATCAGGCGCAGATCGGTGCCGCCGCCGGGCACGGATCCGGTGTCGAGATGAACCCAGGGTATCACGAGAGGCATCCTCGGTTGGCGGTCGGGCCCCGTCCAGGACGGGCGGCGCGGCAGATCACGGCCCGCGGGCGACACAGGGGCGCGGCAGTTGCGCACCGCGCAACCCTCCGAGCATCGCTGCGCCTTGCCGCGACCGATTCCGGCGGCGTATCAGCACCTATGGCCAAACGTATCAAGTCGCGACCGCAGGAGCGGGGCTTCGTCCTGTTCGATATCGTCTTCACGGACGGGTCCCGGGCCTCGAACCGGCGCGTCCCGGTCGAGATCCTCGGCGGCCTGGACGGCGACGAGCCGGCCCGGCAGCTCATCGCCGAGCAGGAGGAGGAGATCGCCCAGAAGGCGGGGCGGCCGGCCCGCGAGATCCAGAACCTGTCACGCTCCCCCATCGTCAAGCCGAAGCCGGTCGCCTGAACCGGGCGCGGCCGGGACCTGTCAGGCCGACTCGGCCATCCGGCGGGCGACCTCCTCCCGCACCGCCTCGTTCATGTCGGCGAGCCGGGCCTGCATCCGGGCCCGCAGCCATGGGAAGAGGCCGGGCGCGAGCAGGCCCGTGAAGGTCTCCGCCTGGACGAGGGTGACGCCCTGCCGGGTCTCGGTGATCCGGACATCGTGCGCGGCGGTGAGCAGGTGCGGAAGCGCCGGGACGCCGCCGCGCCAGATCAGCCGCCGGCCGGGCTCCCAGCAGGTCACCTGCGCCCGCACCGTCAGGTACGAGCGGCCATTCAGGGTCAGTTCCAGGCGCCAGCGCGCGCCCTCGCGCCGCTGGCCCTCCGCCCGGCGGATGAACGGGTTCCAGGCCGGGTAGGATTCCAGATCCGTCAGCACGGACCAGACCATCCCGGCCCGCGCCGGAATCGGGAGTTCCGCGCTGGTGACCCTGCCGACCGTCATCCATCCCCTCCCGGCGAACCGGCCCTGTTCGGCCTCGCGCCCCTGGAGAACACGCGCCGCGGCCGGTGCGGTTCAGAGCGCGCCTTCGATCACCTCCAGCGCCCGGAGGATCGCGAAGCCGATCCGCTCGGCCTCGGCTTCCGCGTCGGCGGTCGCGGGCAGCAGTGCCACGGTCTCGACGACCGGCTCGTCCTCCGGACCGATGACGACCCGGATCACGTCGCCCTCCTCCGCCGCGGGATCCCGGACCAGTCCGACCCGGTGGCCGGCCCCCGTGCCGAACACGCGCAGGGACGGCTGAGCGGATTCCCGCTCCGCCCGCGCGGCCGGCGCGCCGGGACGCGGAACGCCGAAGGCCGGGCGAATGACGTTGTCGTCGGGCATGCCGGACCCCGCTCCCTTCAGGCCTGCGCGGTCCGGGCGCCGGCCAGACCCGCCGTGGCGAGGACCGCGTCGGCCAGAACCTCCAGACCGGCCCCCGCCCAGTCGGGCGTGATGCTCTCGGCCTCGTTGTGACTGATGCCGCCGTGGCAGGGGCAGAACACCAGGGCCGCCGGCACCACCCGGGCGCAGTAGACCGCATCGTGGTAGATCGCCGTCGGCATGCGCGTCCAGGCATGGCCCCGCGCCGCGGCGGCCGCCTGGACCCGGTCCACCAGCACCGGATCGAACGGCGTCGGCGGCGCACGCCAGAACTCGTCGACCCGGATCGTGACGCCCCGCTCCGCCGCCAGCGCGTCCGCCCGGGACTGGATCCGCGCCCGCATGGCCTCCAGCTGCTCGGTATCGCCGTGGCGCGTGTCGAGGCTGAACCAGACGCGGCCCGGCGTGATGTTGCGGCTCGACGGCTCGGCTCTCAGCACGCCCACGGTGGCGCGGCCGCGCTCGTCGTTGGCGCCGACCGCGTCGCGGGCGATGCCCTCGAGCGACGCGATCAGCGCCGCCGCGGCCATCAGGGCGTCGCGCCGGCCCACCATCGGGCTGCCGGCATGGGCCTCCTCGCCCAGCACGGTGATCTCGTACCAGATCTGGGCCAGCGCCCGGTCGACCACCCCGATGGTCAGGCCGGCCTCCTCCAGGCGCTTGCCCTGCTCGATATGCAGCTCGAAATAGGCGCCGATCTCCCGCAGGGCGGCCGGATCCGCCTCCCCCTGCCAGCCGATGCGCCGCAGCTCGTCGCCGAAGACGAGGCCCGAGAGGTCCCGGGTGGCCAGGATGTCGGCCTCCGGGACGATGCCCATGGCGACGCCGCTGCCGCTCATCGGCGGCGCGAAGCGCGCGCCCTCCTCGTTGCACCAGTTGATCAGCAGGAGGGGCGCCTCGGTCTCCAGTCCGGCCTCGTGCAGGGCGCGCATGATCTCCAGCCCCGCGAGCACGCCGAGCGGGCCGTCGAACTTGCCCCCGGTGGGCTGGGTGTCGAGGTGACTGCCGATGGCCACCGGCTTGCGGCTCGGATCGCGCCCGGGGCGGTGGAAGATCATGTTGCCGATCCGGTCGACGGTGAGGCTGAGCCCCACCGCCTCGCCCCAGCGCTGGAACAGGGCGCGCCCCTCGGCGTCGCGGTCCGTCAGGGTCTGGCGGTCGTTGCCGCCGTTGGGGAGGGCTCCGATCCGGGCAAGCTCCATCAGGCTGTCCCAGAGCCGGTCCTGCGAGAGCGGGAGGTTGGTGCGGTTCAAGCGATCATCCGAGCTGTGCTTCATGGCGCCTCCGCCCGACGCGTACGGGAAACCCCAAGGTTAGGACGCGATCCCGCCCGGCACCAGGGATATCGGACCGGCCGCCGGGGCGCGGACGCGATCCGCGGCGCGGCCGGCCCGGAAGACAATGCCGAGATTCGGATCGGCCGCGCTTCCGCGCCGGCCGTCGCGCGCGTCCTTGGTTAAGTAACCGTTACACGCGCCCCGGTCCGCGGCCGCCGCCCAACACCCGAGAACTGTCCCGCCTCTCACGCTCAAGTTGTCCACACCGGCGAGATACCCGACTGGACTGTGCGGATCCCCGCGACGACATGTCAGGGCTCGCGCGACGGCGGATGAGTCGGTAGTCACTGGACAGCGGCGGCGCGGGCTGCGTGTGTCGGGGCCGGCCGGTCCGCCAGCGGACGATTGCCGGCGGCAGCCGGTTGGGGAGGTTCGATGCTTCTCGCTTCCACGGCACTCCCTGCCCTGCAGGCCGCGGGGTTCGTCGGCACCTGGGACACGGATGTCCCCGCCGGCCGGTCGGTCCTCGACACGGGGGCCGCCGCGGTGCTGGCGGGAAACCGGGATCTGGCCGGACAGGCCCTGCCCCTCGAGATCGCCCTCGGGCGGGTCCACCCGGAGGACCGCGACTGGGTGTTCGGGTCGATCCGGCGCGTCCGGCAGGCCGGCGGCCCGGTCTCGCTCGAGTTCCGGATCGTGACCGGGACAGGCGAGACCCGCTGGATCCTCAACCGGGGCTGCCTGACCCCCGACGCGGCCGGCACCCTGCACGGGTGCGGCGCCTATATCGACGTCACGGATCTCCACGGCCGGTCGGGGCCGCTCCCGAACGGCAGCGGCTCGGCGCCGCCGGACCATCTGGACGCGGCGGCCGATCATTGCATCCAGGCCCATGCCGCCCTGGAGCGCCACGGCGACACCTACCTGCGGATGATTTCGCGGATGCTGCTGCTCGGGATCGGCCGCGCGCTCGTGCGGAACGCCCTCTGAGGGCGTCCCGGCATCACGTCCGCCAGGGATGGGCCGGCAGCTCGGTCCGGCCGATCGCCTTGGCGCCGGCCTCCGCGACGGTGTGGTCGTTCTCCACCGTGGAGCCGCTGACGCCGATCGCGCCCGACATCACGCCGTCGGCATCGACGATCGGGATCCCGCCCGGGAAGGTGATCAGACCGTCATTCGAGTGCTCGATCCCGTAGAGCGGGCCGCCGGGCTGGGACAGCTGCCCGATCTGGCCGGTCATCATCCCGAAGAACACCGAGGTCTTGGCTTTCTTCTGGGCGATGTCGATGGAGCCGACCCAGGCATCGTCCATGCGGTGGAAGGCCTTGAGATTGCCGCCGGAATCGACCACCGCGATGCACATCTGGGTGCCGAGCTCGATCGCCTTCGCCCGGGCCGCGGCGATCGCCTTCTCGGCCTGCTCGATCGTGACGTGCATGATACTCCCCCTGACTCGCGTTTGCCGGGAAAACCTAGGACGGAGGCCGGGTCCGGTAAAGGTTCAGGCGGCGGCCTCCCGGGCGGCGCGGATGCGGTCGAGGAGATCGGCCGCCAGCGCCGCGCAGGCGGCGGCGTCGGGACAGGGCCGCTTCCAGACCACGCGGCCCTCGCGCAGGACGAGCCCGTCCTCCACCGCCAGGGCGGGCAGCGGCCGGTCGGACCTGAGGTCGGCCGCCACGCCCTGCGGACCGCCCCTGAGCCGCGCCACGCCCAGCTCGCAGCAGGCGGCGCGCAGCCGTGCCAGATCGAACAGGGCGAGCACCGGGGCCGGGGCTGAGCCGAACCGGTCCTCGACCTCGCCCGCCAGCGCCTCGATCGCCTCGCCGTCGCGCAGGCGCAGCAGCCGCGTGTAGAGGCTGAGGCGGATCTCGGGCTCGGGGACGTAATCCCCGGGGATCCGGCTCGGCAGGCCGAGCTCGATCTCCGGGCTCCAATCCTCGGCGCGCTCGCCCTTGGCGGCGGTGAGCGCCAGTTGCAGCAGGTGCTGGTAGAGGCCGAGCCCGACGAGCTTGGCGTGGCCGGCCTGATCCTCGCCGACGAGATCGCCGGCGCCGCGCAGGTCGAGGTCGCGGGCGCTGACCGCGAATCCGGCGCCGAGCCGGTCGAGGGCCTCCAGGGCGCGCAGGCGCTGCAGGGCCGCCGCGGGCGGCGGCGCGGCCGGGTCGCTGAGCAGGTGGACGGTGCCGCGGCGCTGGCCGCGGCCGACCCGCCCGCGCAGCTGGTGGAGCTGCGCCAGCCCGAACCGGGCGGCCTCCCAGACCAGCATGGTGTTGGCCCGGGGCACGTCGAGCCCGCTCTCGACGATGGCGGTGGCGAGCAGGACGTCGCCGTCGCCATCCGCGAAGCGGACCATGACCTCGTCCATGTGCGAAGGCTTCAGGTCCCCGTGCGCCACCAGGATCTCCAGGCCCGGCACGAGGGCGCGCAGGCGCGCCGCCATGGGCGCGATATCCTCGATCCGCGGGCAGACCACGAAGCTCTGGCCGCCCCGCCGGTGCTCGCGGATGAGCGCCTCCCGCACCGCCTCGGAATCGTAGGGCGCCACCACGGTCCGGACCGGCTGGCGCAAAGCCGGGGGCGTGGCGAGCACGCTGAGGCTCTGGAGGCCGACGAGCGCCGCCTGGAGGGTGCGGGGGATCGGCGTCGCGGTGAGCGTCAGGACGTGCCCGCCCCCGGCGAGGCGACGCAGATCGGCCTTCATCTTGGCGCCGAAGCGCTGCTCCTCGTCGATCACCGTCAGGGCGAGATCGGAAAAACCCACGCCGCTGCCGGCGAGCGCGTGGGTGCCGACCACCAGCCGGATCGAGCCGTCGGCCAGCCCCGCCTTGACGCGCTTGGCCTCGGCGGGCGCCACGAGGCGCGAGAGCTGCGCGACCTCGACGCCGAAGCGGCCGAAGCGGCGGCGCAGGATCTCGGCGTGCTGGCGCGCCAGCACGGTGGTGGGGGCGATCAAGGCGGCCTGCTTCCCGGAGAAGATCGCGGCCGCCAGCGCGCGCAGAGCCACCTCGGTCTTGCCGAAGCCGACATCGCCGCAGACCAGCCGGTCCATGGGCCGGCCGGAGGCGAGGTCCGCCATCAGCGCGTCGATCGCGGCGGCCTGGTCGGGGGTCGGCGGGAAGCCGAAGCCCGCGGCGAACCGCTCCATGTCGCGGGAAGGCGGCGCCAGGACCGGCGCCACGGTCTCCCGACGGGCGCGGGCGGCCTCCAGCATGAGCCGGGCGGTCCGCGCCATGGTGGCCTCCGCCTCAAGGCGGCGCCGGGGCCAGGTGCCGCCGTCGAGCTTGTCCAGGGTGACGGCGTCCGGCTCGGAACCGTAGCGCCAGATCCGGTCCGTCTGGGTCACCGGCACCATCAGGATCGCGTCGCCGGAGAAGCGCAGGCGCAGGGCCTCGGAGGGCTCGCCGCCCTGAGCGGCGACCGGCTCCAGCCCCTCGAACACGCACAGGCCGTGGTCGCGGTCGACGGCGACGTCGCCGGGGCGCAGGTCGACCTCACCCATGGGCAGGATCGCCCGGGCGCCCCCCGTGACCGCGGCGTCCGGGCCGAACAGATCCGCGGCGGCGATCACGGTCGCGCCGTGCTCGGGGACCCGGAACCCGGCCCCGAGGGGCGCCTCCAGGGCGAGGACGTCCCCCGGCGCCGCCTCGGCGACGTCGGACCACGCGTCGATCAGGCGGATCGGGCGCTCGGCGATCCGGGCAGCCTGACGCACGAGGCGGCGGAGCGGCCGGACCGTGCCGGCGAGCACGACGATGTCGCCGGCCTTCAGCCGCTCGCGCATGACCTTGGCGAAGGCCGTGCCCGCGCGGCGCTCGCCGGTGAAGACCGGCATCGCCCGGGGCTCCCCGGCCGCCTCGGTGGCGGCGATCCGGCCCTGCGCCGCCACGAGGTCCCGCCATGCCTCGGGCGTGAGGTAGAGCCCGGCGCCGGCCTGGCCCTGCGCGTCGCGGGCCTTGAGCCGTCCCCGGGCCTCGTCCATCTGCTCGAAGAAGGCATCGACCCGGGCCTGGGTGCCGTCCTCGACGACGAGGCGCGCCTCCGGCACGTAGTCCAGCAGGGTGACGAGGCGCGGATAGTAGCGGTCGAGGCGGTGCTCCTGGCCGGTGAAGGGCGCGAGGCTCTGGCCAGAGCCGGGCTCCAGGATGATCTCGGTGGCGGGATCGATCACGAGCTCGTCCGCCTCGGCCACCGAGCGCTGCGAGATCGGGTCGTAGGAGCGGATCGCCGTGACGCGGCCCTCCGCGTGCTCGATCCGGCAGGGGCGCGGCGCGGCGGCGGGGAAGACCTCCACGGTCCGCCCGCGCACGGCGATCTCGCCGGGCTCGTCGACCCGCTCGTCGAGGATGTAGCCGAGGCGCTTCAGGTCGGCCGTCGCCGCCGCGACGTCGAGGGGGTCGCCGACCCGCAGGGTCACGCGGGCCGTGGCCCAGGTCTCCGGCGGCGGCACGCGCTGGACGAGGGCCGGGGCCGTCGTCAGCACGAAGTCCGGCAGCGCCTCCCGGTCGGTCAGCCAGCGCAGCACGGCGGCCCTTGCCCCCATCGTGGACCGCGACGGCGAGGCGTGGTCGAGGGGCAGGCAATCCCATTCCGGATAGACCGCGACCCGGGCCTCCGGATCCAGGGCGCGGAGGGTCGCGGCGAGGTCCTCGAGGCGGCGGCCGTCGCGGGCGATGTGGACCAGGGGCGCGGCGCCCGCGGCGAGATCCAGGAGCGCCACCGCGAGGGCACCCGTGGGCATCAGCGGCGCGTCCTCGCATCCCTGCGGCGCGCCCGCCGTCTTCCTGCGCTTGGCCATACCTGATCCGAACCCGTCTTCCCTGAGCGGCAAACGCCGCATCCGCCGCGCTGGCTCCCGTCCGCGGCGATCCGATCCACAGGGCGCGGCCCGTCCCCTCCGCAGATCCGTCCGGGCCGCGTCGGCCGGATCCCGGCCGTCCGGGAACACGCGATCGTGACCGGACGTTCGAGCCCTGGACGGGCGCGCGCCGGCCTTGAGTACCCGGGCGCGCTGTATACAATTTCAGATTGTGAGACCGGGAGGCTGGCCGCGGCCACGGCAATCTGCCGGCCCCTCGAGACGACCCGGCCACGGCGGGATCAATCCCGGTCCCGCAGGCGCTTACCGCCGGAACGCCGCCGGCCGATCACGCCACCAAGCCAGCGTTGCATTGACTCACTTGGGAGGGTCGGAAGCGTGAGCTATGACGCTCCGGTGTCGCGGAACGAGAGAATGCCCCGCCCGTCGGGTTTCGAGCCTCAGAATCCCCAGCGGCTCGCCGCGCTGCGCGCCTACGCCATCCTGGACACGCCGCCGGAGCGCGAATTCGACGAGATCGCCGAGATGGCCGCCCAGGCCTGCGGCACGCCGATGGCGCATATCAACTTCATCGATGCCGACCGCCAGTGGATCAAGGCCGCGGTGGGGCATGCGGCGCGGGAGATGCCGCTCGATTTCGGGTTCTGCACCGAGGCGATGCGCGAGACCGGCGTCCTGGTGCTGTCGAACCTGACCGACCTGCCGCACTGCGCCGACAACGTCCTCGTCACGGGCGAGCCCCATCTGCGCTTCTACGCCGGCGTGCCGCTCGTGACGCCCGACGGCTGGGCCATCGGAACCCTGTGCGTCCTCGACCGCGAGCCGCGCACGCTCGCCGACCAGCAGCTCTTCATCCTGAAGGCGCTCGCCCGGACGGTGATGACGCAGCTGGAGACGCGGTGCGCCGCGGCCGCCCTGCGCCGGAACGAGGAGCGCTACCGCTCCCTGTTCGAGTTCATCGATGCCGGCTTCTGCCTCGTCGAGCTGAAGTTCGCCGATGACGGCCGCGCGGTCGATTACCGCTTCCTCGAGGTCAACCCCGCCTTCGAGCGGCAGACCGGCCTGACCGACGCGGTCGGCCGATGGATGCGCGACCTCGCTCCCGGCCACGAGCAGCGCTGGTTCGACCTGTACGGGCAGGTCGCCCTCACCGGGGAACCGGTCCGCTTCGAGCAGGCCGCCGAGACCCTCGGCCGCTGGTACGACGTGCATGCCTACCGGGTCGACGGGCCGGCGCGGAACCGCGTCGCGATCCTGTTCAACGACATCACCGACCGCCGCCGGAGCGAGCTGGCGCTGCAGGCGCGGGAGGCCGAGCTGCGGCTGGTCGCGGATGCGATGCCGGTGCTGATCGCCTTCATCGACAGCAACCTCGTCTATCAGTTCGCCAACGCCGCCTACGAGACCTGGACGGGCCAGTCCGCCGCCGAGGTCGTGGGACAGACCGTGCGCGCCCTTCTCGGCCCGGACGCCTTCGAGGCGCGGCGCGCGGCCATCGAGCGCGTGCTGGCGGGGCACGAGGTCCGCACCGAATGGATCTGGACCTACCCGAACGGCGCGGCGCGGGTGGCCGATACCCGCTATCTCCCGCGCCGCGGGGCGGACGGACAGGTGGACGGCTTCTACGTCTTCGCCAACGACGTGTCCGAGCGGAAGCGGGCCGAGGTCCTGCTCCAGTCGCGGGCGGAACGTCTGGAGGCGCAGGTGGCCGCCCAGACGCGGGATCGCGACCGGGTCTGGACGCTCTCGCCGGTGCTGAAGCTCGTCTCGGACCGGGGCGGGCAGGTCCAGTCGGTGAACCCCTCCTGGAGCCGGGCGCTCGGCTGGTCCGAGGAGGAGACCCTGGGCCGCGCCGCCCTGGACTTCGTGGCGGATCCGGAACGGGCGGCGGCGCGGGCGGCGCTGCAGCCGCTCTGCGACGGCCGCCGGGTCGAGGATGTCGAACTCTCTTGCCTGACAAGGGCCGGCCACCGGCGGCGCGTGCTCTGGACCGTCGTCCCGGAGGACGGGCTGTTCTACGGGTTCGGGCGCGACATCACCGAGCAGCGCCAGGCCGAGGAGGCGCTGCGGCAATCGCAGAAGCTGGAGGCCATCGGCCAGCTCACCGGCGGCGTCGCCCACGATTTCAACAACCTGCTGACCATCATCCGCTCGTCCGTCGAGTTCCTGCGCCGGCCCGATCTCGCGGAGGAGCGCAAGCGCCGCTACCTCGACGCGGTCTCCGACACGGTCGACCGCGCCGCCAAGCTCACCGGCCAGCTGCTCGCCTTCGCCCGGCGGCAGGCGCTCAAGCCCCAGGTCTTCGACATCTGCGCGCGCCTGCGCAGCATCGCCGACATGCTCGATTCGGTCACCGGCGCGCGCATCCGCGTCGCCATCGACCTGCCGGAGGCGCGCTTCGTCCGGGCGGACGAGAGCCAGTTCGAGACGGCGCTGATCAACATGGCGGTCAACGCCCGGGACGCGATGGACGGGGAAGGCGTCCTGACCCTGCGCCTCGAGGGCGAGCGCCCGATGCCCCCGATCCGCGGGCATGCCGGCGCGGCGGGACCGTTCGTGGCCGTCCGGGTCACCGACACCGGTGTGGGCATCCCGGCCCCGGATCTCGGGCGGATCTTCGAGCCGTTCTTCACCACCAAGGAGATCGGCAAGGGGACCGGGCTCGGCCTCAGCCAGGTGATCGGCTTCGCCAAGCAGTCGGGCGGCGACATCGACGTGGCGAGTCGGCTCGGCAGCGGCACCACCTTCACCCTCTACCTGCCGCAGGTGGAGGCGCCCTCGGCGGCGGCCGAGGCCGATCGCGACGACCAGCGGGACGCTGAGCCGCAGCGGGGCCTGTGCATCCTCGTCGTGGAGGACAATCTCGGGGTCGGGCGGTTCTGCACCCAGATCCTGGAGGATCTCGGCCACGCCCCGGTCTGGGCGAAATCCGCCGAGGAGGCGCTGGCCGAGCTCGACAGGACGCCGGACCGGTTCGACGTGATCTTCTCGGACGTGGTCATGCCGGGCATGGGCGGCTTCGCCCTCGCCCGGCAGCTGCAGGTCAGCCGCCCCGACCTGCCCGTGGTGCTGACCTCGGGCTACAGTCACGTGCTGGCCAAGGACGACGCCCACGGGTTCGCCCTCGTGCGCAAACCCTATTCGGCCGAGCAGCTCGCCCAGGTCCTCTACGAGGCGGCGACACGGCGCGGCCGGCCGGCCGCGGCCGGCGCGCGCTCCGCCGGGGCGGAGGAACTTACGCGCGATTAACAGTCTTCGATCAAGAGCTTCGAAGACTTAACCTAGACTGTTTTCGCTCATCAGGGCCGGCTGTAAGATCAGCACCTCGAATGCCGAGGCGCGATACGGCCATGCCCCTCACCGGACGTTTCTGGTTCCGCCGGACTTGGACCGGCAAGCTGGTCCTGCTCGTCGAGGAGGAGCGCGGGCGCTGGTTTCGCCGGCACCTCGGCGGCAAGCTGCGCTGGCGCGATGCCAAACTGCTCGACCTCGCCGAGGCGCCCCTGCGGGCGCTCATGACGCTGGAGCGGACCTACCGGGTCGAGTTCGGCGCCGGGGAGGCACGCCGTCCGCGCGCGCTCCCGGCGGTCACCGCCGCGACGCCGCCGGGCAGTGCCGGCTCCGTCTGAGTCCGTCTGCGGATGCGGATCGCCGGACCTCAGGAACAAGGCCGCCCCTCTCGGGTTGACGCAGTGCAGCACAGCGATGGCGTCGCTGTGCGGCTGCCCCTCGTGGGCGTTTCCTCCCTAGACTTCGGACCGCTCCTCTGAGGACGGTCCTTTTTTTTGCCCGGCAGGAACCAACGCGGCCTGCGACAAAAGGTTCTCAGAAATTTCTCAATCTCCGGCGCTGGCGGCGGGGTCCAGGCTCAGGCGTCCGCGGGTGTGAGCGCCAGCAGCGCGAAGCTCGCGAGCCAGTGCTCACCCATGTAGTCGCCGGTGACGTGCGGCAGACCCGCCGCGAGATGCGCCTCCGCGGCCGCGGAGAGCCGCGGGCGGCGGGGATCGTCGGCGTCGAGGGCCGCGGCCAGCGCCCCGAGGCACCAGGCGCGGCTGAGATTGAGGCCGTCGAGATGGGCGATCTTCCCGTCGCTCCGGTCGGAGACGGCGGCCGGTCGGAACAGGGCCGCGGGCCGGCCGGCCGCGAGGTCGGGCAGGAACCGGTCGAACCAGGGCCGGAACCGCGCCGCCGGCAGGAGGCGGCGCATGCACTCGGCCTCGATCAGCGCGGAGGACAGGAAATCGTCCCCGCCCGGCTCGCCCCAGGCGGGGCAATCCGCGTCCGCCCCGTACCAGCGCTCGGCGGTCCGCAGCAGCAGGGCGCCGAATTCGGCCTCCCGCGCGCCCGCGGCGTAATCGGCCGCGAGGCGCAGCGCGAAGGCGGTGTTGAAGTGCGTCCCCACCCGCACCGGGTAGGAGGCGATCGGCAGGAAATCCCGGAACCGCCGGACGATCAGGCCGGTGAGCGGCGCGAGGGCCTCGGACCAGCGCGGCTCGGGCAGGCGGGCGAGTTCGTCGGCGAGCTTCAGGAGCCACGCCCAGCCGTAGGGGCGTTCGAAGCCGCGCGCGGTCGGCGCGCCGAGATACATGCACTCCCCCGCGACCCGCGCGGGGGTCAGCCGCGCGTCGAACCGGGCGCGGATCGCCCCCGCCTGGATTCCTTGCGGAAACAGCCGCAGCACCCGCGCCAGCAGCCAGTAGCCGTGGACGCAGGAATGCCAGTCGTAGCTGCCGTGAAAGACCGGATGGAGGTCGGCGGGGGTGCGGGCATCCGCGGGCCCGGCCAGGACGTGACCCGGATTGCAGGGATATTCGCGGGTGACGTGGCCGAGCGCGACCGCCGCGAAGCGGGCGGCGACCTCCGGGGTGAGCGCGGTCGTCATCGCGGGGCTCCGGTTCGGGAGGCCCGGCATAGCGGGTTTCCCGCCCCCCGTCAGGACATCCGGACGCTTTGCCGGGGCGGCCCGGGATCGGCTATCGCGGATCCGCCAAGCCGGGCCGTCGTGCCGGCCTCTCGGGAGCTCCCATGCGCCGCGCGCTGCTCGCCGCCCTCCTCGTCGCGGTCTCGATGCCGGCGGAGGCCGGCCGGGATCCGAGCCGCGATGTCCTGTGGGCCGCCCTGAAGACCTGCGTGCTCGCCAAGCGGGTCGCCAACCGGACCTTCCCGTGCCTCTCGGTGGACCTCGGCGACGCGGACCGGCCCGGTTCGGCGGTTCTGCGCGCCCCCGGCGAGCCGACCCACAGCGTGGTCATGCCCACCGCCACCGTGGCCGGGCTCGAAGCCTCGGTGCTGCGCGGCCCGGCCGGGATCGCCTACTGGCGGGCGGCGCTCGCCGCGCGCCCCTTCGTGTCCGACGTGCTGAAGGGGAAGCTGACGCCCGCGGAGGTCGGGCTGGCGGTCAACTCGGCCCGGGGCCGCAGCCAGGACCAGCTCCACATCCACCTCGACTGCATGAAGCCCAGCGTGCTGACGGCCCTGAAGGCGCATGGCCGCCAGATCCGAAGGAGCTGGAGCCGCTTCCCGGTGCCGCTGGCCGGCGACCGCTACTTCGCCCTGCGCGTGCCGGAGGCGGAGGCCGAGCGCTTCAACCCGTTCGCGGCCCTGCACGGCCTGCCGGGCGCCCGGCCGGACCTGCACCGGACGAGCTTCGCGGCGCTCGCCACGCCGCCGGGCGATCCGGAGCCGGGCTTCATCCTGCTGGCCTACCGGGCGCCGAGCGCCAGCGCCGAGGATGTCATGGACCACAGCTGCGCCGTCGCCTCCGGCCGCGGGGGGGCCTGAGCGGGCCTGGGCGCCCTACCGGGTCCCCGCCAGCGGCGCCAGCGCATCGGTGAGTTCGCGCAGGAAGGCCCGCACCGCCTTCGGGAGCCGCCGGTCGCGCATGGCCTGGACCTGGATGCCGCGGGCGAGGCTCGCCCGGGCCAGGATCGGCAGGCTGACCAGCTCGTTCAGGCGCAGGGGCGTCGTCACCGACAGCGCCGACATCAGCGCCAGCCCGCGGGAGCGCCGCACGAAGGGCAGCAGCGCCGAGAGCTTGTTGGCGGTCAGGACCGGCTCGACCGCGATGCCCTCATGCGCGCAGGCGGCGTCGAAGACCTGCCGCAGGGTCGTTTCCCGGGTCGGCAGGGCGACGGGATAGTCGAGCAGGGCGGCGAGGCGCAGGGCAGGCGCCCGCGCGAGGGGATGGTCGGGGGCGGCGAGCGCCAGCATCTCCACCTGCCCGTCATAGAGCACCTCCACCTGCGGGGCGGGGGCGAGGGCGAAGGTGATGCCGAGATCGGCCTCCCCCACCGCCACCGTCTGGGTCACCTGCGCGGGCGGCTGCACCGACACCTCGAAGCGGATGCCGGGATGCGCCGCGTGGAAGGCCGCGATGGCGTTCGGCACGATGTCGAGGGAAAACCCTTCGGAACAGGCCACCCGGATCAGGCCCCGGGCGAGGCCTTCGAGTTCCCGGATCTCCGTGACCACCTGCTCGGAGCGGATCAGCACCTGGTGGGCGTGCTGCGCCAGCAGCTCCCCGGCGGGGCTCGGCACCATGCCGCGGGGGCGCCGCTCGAACAGCACGCAGTCGAGCTCGGCCTCCAGATTGGCGATCTGCCGGCTGATCGCCGAGGCCGCCACGTTGAGCTGGTCCGAGGCCGCAGCAATCGAGCCGGTGCGGGCCACGGCCAGGAAGTAGCGCAGCCCGGTGGTCTGCATTATCCTACTCCGATACGGTTATTCCACCACGTCCGTTGCCGAAACGGCAAGGCAGCACTCGCCAAATTCTACTTGTTGCGATCCCAGATGCACAACATCATCGCAGGGTGAAAAAGGCGGCAGCCGCGGATCGCACCGCGGGACCTGTCCGCCACGCCGCCGGAGCCTGCATGCCGCTACGGACTCTCACCCGGGCCGCGACCCTCGCCGCCTCGCTCGCCACCCTGGTCGCCGCGAGCCCGGCGCTCGCCGGCAAGGCGGACGACACCCTGGTCTACGCCTCCGACAGCGAGCCCGAGAACGTCAGCCCGTACCACAACAGCGCCCGGGAGGGCGTGATCCTGGCCCGGAACTGCTGGGACACGCTGCTGTACCGTGACCCCAAGGACGGCACCTACAAGCCGATGCTGGCGACCGCCTGGACCTGGAAGGACGACACGACCCTCGATCTCACGATCCGCGAGGGCGTGGTCTTCCACAACGGCGACCCGCTCGGGCCGGAGGACGTGGCCTTCACGTTCAACTACGTGCTGACGCCCGAGGCGCGCACCGTCACCCGCCAGAACGTCGACTGGATGAAGTCGGTGGAGGTGACCGGCCCGCACTCGGTCCGCATCCACCTCAAGGCGCCGTTCCCGGCGGCGCTGGAATACCTCGCCGGCCCGACCCCGATCTTCCCGGCGGCCTATTTCAAGAAGGTCGGCCTCGACGGCTTCGCCAAGGCGCCGGTGGGCAGCGGCCCGTACAAGATCACCAAGGTCGACAGCGGCCGCGGCGTCAGCATGGAGCGCTTCGACAAGTACTGGGCGGGCAGCCCGCTGGGCAAACCGAAGATCGGCAAGCTGCAGTTCCGCGTCATCCCGGACGGCGAGAGCCGGATGGCCGAATTGATGACCGGCGGCGTCGACTGGATCTGGCGGGTGCCGAGCGACCAGGCCGAGCAGCTGCGCGCCGCGCCCACCATCACGGTCCTCAATTCCGAGACGATGCGGGTCGGCTTCCTGCAGTTCGACACGCTCGGCCGCGCCAAGGAGAACTCGCCGCTCAAGGATGTGCGGGTCCGGCAGGCGATCTCCTACGCCATCGACCGCAAGGCGATGGTCGACAACCTCGTGCGCGGCGCCTCACGGGTGATGAACGCCCTCTGCTTCGTCGACCAGTTCGGCTGCACCGACCAGGGGGTGATGCGCTACCCCTACGACCCGGCCAAGGCCAAGGCGCTGCTGAAGGAAGCCGGCTACGAGAACGGGTTCGAGATCGACCTCGGCGCCTATCGCGAGCGGGACTACGCCGAGGCGGTGATCGGGTATCTCGGGGCCGTCGGCATCAAGGCGCGGCTCAACTACCTGCGCTACGCGGCCTTCCGGGATTCCCTGCGGGCCGGCAAGACCTCGATCGGCTACCAGACCTGGGGGTCGTTCTCGGTCCTGGACGTCTCGGCCTTCGACGGGGTGTATTTCCGCGGCGGCGAGGAGGACCTCACCAAGGATCCGCAGGTGATCGCCGACCTGAAGGAGGGCGACACCGCCACCGATCCGGAGAAGCGCAAGGCCGCCTACGCCAAGGCGCTGCAGCGGATCGCGGCCCAGGCCTACGCCCTGCCGATGTTCTCCTACTCGACCAACTACGCCTTCACGTCGGACCTGAACTTCACCGCCCAGCCCGACGAGGTGCCGCGCTTCTACGCGGCGTCGTGGAAGTGACCGCGGTGGCCGCGTCGCGACCGGCCCCCTCTCCCGTGCGGGAGCGGGTTGGGGTGAGGGATGCGACCTCTCCGGATCGGGCACGCCCCTCCCCCGGCTCTCTGCGCGAGCAGACCTCTCCCGAACGGGAGAGGGGCCCCGCGATCCGCCCGGATCCGGTTCGCGCCAACCGATCCGTCTCCTATCGCCAGAAGGAAGCGTGACCATGCTGGCCTTCACCCTCCGGCGCGTGCTGGTCGCCCTGGCGGTGGCCTTCACGGTCTCGGTGGCGAGCTTCCTGCTCCTCCACCTCTCGGGCGATCTCGCCACGGCGATCGCCGGCCCGGAGGCCACCGGGCCGCAGATCGCGCAGATCCGCCAGGATTACGGCCTGGACCAGCCGCTGCTGACGCAGTTCCTCACCTGGGGCTGGCGGGCGCTGCACCTCGATTTCGGCAATTCCTTCTACTTCCGCGAGCGGGTAATCGACCTGCTGGCCGCCCGCCTGCCGATCACCCTCTATCTCGGCATCATCGCGCTGGCCGTCGCGCTGTTCGTGGCGATCCCCCTCGGCGTGATCGCCGCCGTGAAGCGGGACACCTGGATCGACCGGACGGCGCTGGCCGTCTCGGTGCTCGGCCAGGCGATGCCGAGCTTCTGGTTCGGCCTGACCCTGATCCTGATCTTCTCCGTCAACCTCCGCTGGCTGCCGGTCTCGGGCAACGCCACGTGGAAGAACTTCGTCCTGCCGGCAATCGCACTAGGCTACTACGCCATGCCGGCGGTGATGCGGCTCACCCGCAACGGCATGCTGGAGGTTCTGGCCTCCGACTACGTCCGCACCGCCCGCGCCAAGGGGCTGCCGCCCAGAAAAATCCTGGTGCGCCACGCCCTGCGCAACGCCGTGATCCCGGTGATCGCGCTCGCGGCGGTGCAGTTCGGCTTCATGCTCGGCGGCTCGATCGTCATCGAGGCGGTGTTCTCGCTCCAGGGCCTCGGGCAGCTCGCCTGGGAATCCA
This sequence comes from uncultured Methylobacterium sp., assembly GCA_963990595.1. Classification (GTDB taxonomy): domain Bacteria; phylum Pseudomonadota; class Alphaproteobacteria; order Rhizobiales; family Beijerinckiaceae; genus Methylobacterium. The sequence continues at coordinate 129 of CAXDNE010000086.1, read as the reverse complement.
TCGCCCGCAACGACTTCCCGGTCGTCCAGGCGATCGTGCTGGTTCTGGCCATGATCTATATCGGCCTGACGCTGGCCGCCGACCTGCTGAACGCCTTCCTCGATCCGCGCCTGCGCCAGGCCTGAGGAG
>CAXDNE010000085.1:0-24567 GCA_963990595.1 uncultured Methylobacterium sp. | reverse complement strand
GGATCGGGCCGGGCGGTGGCTCGCGATTGTTTGCGGTTGAACACCAACGTAAAACGACACGCGGTAATTGTATAGGTACCGGCGGTCCAGGCGGCGGACCAGATTGCTTGCTGTAGGCCACGCCAAACAGCCACTCAGCATTAATTATGTATTGCCGCGATCGTGATACCGCACTAAGTCGCCGCATACTCCGATGCTTGGGAGCGCGACTCTCCCAGGCCCGCCGCTTGCTCCGTCGTGGATACAGGCCGGCGCTGAAATTCTCTGTGTTTCAGACCGGTACAATATCCGACCAAGACGGGACGTGGCGCGTCAGATGTTTCACGAACGGCTTCCGGAAACGTTCCAGGCGCTCCCGAACGCAGCCGAACGCCGCAGCGTCTGGTCGGCGCTGCTGCCGCGCCGCGGCCGGGCAGCAGCGCGGATGGCCCTCTCGTCGGCCCTGGCGGCGACCGACCTGGCGGCGATCCTCGTCGTCACCCTGGTGATGGAGTTCGCCTACCACATCGCCTACCGGGACGATTCGGTCTGGTCGGGCGGCGTGCGGGGCCTGAGGCTGACGGCGCTTCTCAGCCTTGTCATCGTCGCGACCAACGCGCTGCGCGCAGATTACAGCCTCGACAACCTGATCGCGCAGAAGTCGAATTTCCAGCGCCTGGCCTCGTTGTGGCTGGTGGCCTGGGCGGTCGTGCTCGTCGTCAGCTTCATGACCAAGACGACCAACGATTACTCGCGCATCGTCTCGATCGGCATCTTCGTCCTGGGCCTGCCCGCCTTGGTGGCGGCCCGCACGGCGGTCAGGCGCCGCGTGAGGCTGCGCCTGACCGCCGGATCCGCCTCGGTCAGCCGCGTCCATCTGGTCGGCTACGAGGAGGACATCGCGCGCTTCTACGCCAGCACCGAGGCCAGTCACCTGAGCCTACGGATCGTCGGGACGAGCTATCTGCGCCGCGTCGATCCGGGCGCCGATACGGCCACCCGCCACGACCAGTTGCAGGAGGATCTGGACCTCGCCGTCTCGGTGGTGCGCTTCCTGCGCCCGGATGACGTGTTCGTGCTGGTGCCCTGGGCCGATACGGCGGAGGTCGAGCGCTGCATCGACGCCTTCCTGCGGGTCCCCTCGGCCCTGCATCTGCGCCCGGGCACGGTGCTCGACCGCTTCCCCGACCTGCAGGTCGCCCGCGTCGGCGGCGTCTCCGGGATCAACATCGGCCGCCGTCCGCTCAATCTGGGTGAGATCCTGCTGAAGCGGGCCCTGGATCTCACCGTCGCGACGGTCGCCCTCGTCGCGCTGTCGCCGCTGCTCGCCGCGATCGCCGTGGCGATCAAGCTCGACAGCCGCGGGCCTGTCTTCTTCCGCCAGAAGCGCTACGGCTTCAATCAGCAGCCCTTCGGCGTGTTCAAGTTCCGGTCGATGCGGTCGGAGCCCAATGCCGCGTTCCGGCAGGCGACCCGCAACGACAGCCGCATCACGCGGGTCGGCGCGTTCCTCCGGCGGACCAATCTCGACGAGCTCCCCCAGCTGCTCAACGTCCTGCGGGGCGAGATGTCGCTGGTGGGGCCCCGTCCGCACGCCCTCGCCCACGACCGCAGCTTCGAGCGGCGGATCGCCCTCTACGCCCGCCGGCACAACGTGCGGCCCGGCATCACCGGTTGGGCGCAGGTCAACGGCTATCGCGGCGAGACCTTGACCGACCTCGACATGGAGCGGCGCGTCGCCTGCGACCTCCACTACATCGACAACTGGTCGATCTGGTTCGACATCCAGATTATGGTCCAGACGGTCGTCTCGCGCCGCGCCTACCGGAACGCGTTCTAGAGCCGGACCCGATCGAGCCGCACAGGCGCGCCGGCCGGGTGACCGGGAGCGCGCCGTCAGGGCGCCGACTTCCGTACCCGGCAGGCACCGCAATCGCCTTCGACCTCAAGGATGCTGTGGGTCGGGGTGAATCCGGCACGCGCCAGGGTGCGCCCGAGGCCGCCCTCGACCTCCTGCGAGGAGGCCTCGTCGACCACGCCGCAGCTGCGGCAGATCAGGAAGATCACCCCCTCCCCCGGCGCGTGGGTATGCGCGCAGGGGATGAAGGCGTTGCGGCTCGCGATCCGGTGGACGAGACCCTGCTCCATCAGGAAATCGAGGGCGCGGTAGACCGAGACCGGCGCCACGCGCTTGCCCGGCGCGCTGAGGCGTTCGGCGATATCGTAGGCGCCCTGCGCCTTGCCGGCCTCGGCCACGGCTTCCAGAACCTCGCGGCGCAACGGCGTGAACTGCAGCCCGCGCTCGCGACAGACGGCCTCGGCCCGCGCCAGGACGTCATCGGCGCCGGCTTGGCACGCGTCGTGACCCGCATGACGGTGCATGATTGCTCCAACGAAATGATCCGCAGGTTGTCCCGCGGGTTTGTTACAGTGTATCACCGCCGCCCCGGACCGCACCAGTAGCCCCGGTCCCCGCGCCGGCGCGCGCGCGACGAGGACGCCTTGCCCACCAGTCCCAGCCCGAGACGAGCGGTCCGGCCATCCCTGTTCCTCAGCGGGATCGGTCCGCGCTTGGCCCTTGCCGGCACGCTCTCGGTCCTCGTGTGGCTGACGATCGCCTGGGCGCTGGCGTCATGAGCGCCCGCCCGCAGAATCCGGATCCGATCCGCCTCGTCGGCCTGACGCTCGGCTACGACCGGCACCCCGCGGTGCATCACCTCGACGGCACCGTGCGGGCCGGCGATCTCCTCGCCCTCGTCGGGCCGAACGGCGCCGGAAAGTCGACCCTGCTGAAGGGCATGGCCGGGGAAATCCGCTGCCTCGACGGGCGCATCGAGCGGGCCGGTTCCATCGCCTACATGCCCCAGGCGGACGAGATCGACCGGAGCTTTCCGGTCAGCGTCATGGACCTCGCCGGCATGGGACTCTGGCGGCGGATCGGAGCGTGGCGCAGCCTGAACCGGCAGCGTGAGCGGATCGAGGCCGCGCTCTCGGCCGTGGGCCTCGAAGGCTTCGAGGCGCGGCCGATCGGCACCCTGTCGGGCGGCCAGTTCCGCCGCGCGCTGTTCGCGCGGCTGATCCTGCAGGATTGCGCCGTGGTGCTGCTCGACGAGCCGTTCACCGGGATCGATGCGCGCACCGTCGACGATCTCCTGGCTCTGATCCGCCGGTGGCACGAGGAGGGCCGCACCGTGGTCGCCGCCCTGCACGACCTGGCCCAGGTGCGCGCGCATTTCCCGACCACGCTGCTCCTCGCCCGCGAGCCCGTCGCCTGGGGGCCGACGGCGCGGGTGCTGACGGCGGACAATCTGGCGCGCGCCCGCAATCTCTCCGAGGCCTGGGACGAGGGCGCGCCGATCTGCGCCGGCCCGCGGGCACGCGGAGAGCAGAGGCACGATCACGGCGCGCACGGCCCGGACGCGCACGCCCCCCACGAGGATGCCGCGTGACCGATCCCTTCGGGCCCCTGGTGGCGCCGTTCGTCGAGTTCGGCTTCATGCGCCGGGCGCTGGCCGGTTGCCTGGCGCTGTCAGTGTCGGCGCCCCCGGTCGGCGTGTTCCTGACGCTGCGCCGGATGAGCCTGATGAGCGACGCCATGAGCCACGCCATCCTGCCGGGCGCCGCAGCCGGCTTCCTGGTGGCGGGCCTGTCGTTGCCGGCGATGACGCTCGGCGGCCTCGTCGCCGGGCTCGCGGTAGCGCTGCTGGCCGGCGCCGTCACGCGCACGACCTTGGTGCGGGAGGATGCCAACCTCGCGGCCTTCTACCTGATCTCGCTGGCCGCCGGGGTGCTGCTGGTCTCGCTGCGCGGGTCGCAGATCGACCTGATGCACTTCCTGTTCGGCTCGGTCCTGGCGCTGGACGACGCCGCCCTCTGGCTGCTCGGCGGCATCAGCACCCTGACCCTGATCGTCCTCGCCCTGATCTACCGGCCGCTCGTGATCGAATGCGTCGACCCGCTGTTCCTGCGCACGGTGAGCCGCAGCGGCGGACCGGTGCATCTCGCCTTCCTCGCCCTGGTGGTGGTCAACCTCGTGGGCGGCTTCCAGGCCCTCGGAACCCTGCTGGCGGTGGGCCTGATGCTGCTGCCCGCGGTGGCGGCCCGCTTCTGGGCGCGCGATCTCGGCGGCCTCATCCCGGTCTCGATCCTGATCGCCGGGATCGCGAGCGTCTCCGGCCTCAGCCTGTCCTACCAGCTCGACCTGCCGAGCGGCCCGGCCATCGTGCTGGCCGCCGGGGCGCTCTACATCGCCTCGATGCTGGTCGGCCCGCGCGGTGGGTTGCTCCGCCGCCTCGTGCGGCCGCGTCACCTCGAAGCCTGATCAGGGCTGGTCCTTCAGGGCCGCCAGACCTTCGCGGTAGGTCGGGTAGGCCAGCGCGACGCCGAGCTCCTCCCGGATCAGCCGGTTCCGGACGCGCTTGTTCTCACCGTAGAAGCTGCGCGCCATGGGCGACAGGTCGGCGGTCTCGAAATCGATCGCCGGCGGCAGCGGCAGACCGGTCAGCGCGGCGGCGTGCTCGGTCACCGTCTGCGGCGGTGTCGGTTCGTCGTCGGTGACGTTGTAGACCGCGCCTGCCCGCGGCCGGTCGAGCGAGGCGAGCAGGGTCGTGGCGATGTCGTCGACATGAATGCGGTTGAAGACCTGCCCGGCCTTCACGATGCGCTGCGACCGCCCTTCGCGCAGCTTCACGATCGGGTTCCGGCCCGGGCCGTAGATGCCCGACAGCCGGAACACCTGGACGGCCTTGCCGGTCCGGACCCCGAGTTCCAGCCACGCCGACTCGGCCTCCACGCGGATCCTGGACCGGGCGCTGCGCGGCGCGGACGGCGTCGTCTCGTCGATCCAGGCCCCCTGCTGGTCGCCGTAGACGCCGATCGTCGAGAGATAGCCGATCCAGCCGATCCGGCTCGCCGCGATCGCGTCGGCGTAGCGGGCGAGGACCGGGTCGCCGTCCGCGCCGGGAGGCGCCGAGACCAGGAGCACATCCGTGTCGGCGAGGTCGGCGGCAATGTGGGGATCGTCGGCCTCCGGACCGAAGGCGCGCACCGTGAAGCCGGTCTCCGCCGCCAGGCGCGCGGCGGCAGCGGGGTCGGTGACGGTGGCGCGCACGGCACCGAACCGGTCGCGCGCCCGCGCGGCGAAATGGCGGCCGGTGAAGCCGAGCCCGAAGACGAAGAGGTTCATGCGGCGGATGTCTCGCCCGCCGGCGCGTCAGACAAGCCGATGGCGGCGCGCCACTCGTCGCGCACCTGGGCGTCGGCTTCGCCGGCGGCGTGCTGGCGGTGCAGGCCGCGGACGGCCTCCGGCCCGAGCAGCCGGCCGCAGGCCCAGACCGCCATGCCGCGCACCAGGGGCGATGCATCGTCGAGGCGCGCGATGGCGGTCCGGGCGAGGTCCGGGGCACCGGAATTGCCGACCGCGATCATCACGTTGCGCAGGAAGCGGTCGCGGCCCGTGCGCTTCACCGGCGTGCCGGCGAAGAATTTCCGGAAGGCCGCGTCGTCCAGGCCGGCGAGATCCGCGAGCGCCGGAGCCGCCAGATCCGCCCGCGCCGCCAGGCGGTTCTCCGCGGCCGTCCGGGCGAACTTGTTCCACGGACAGACGGCGAGGCAGTCATCGCAGCCGAACACGCGGTTGCCGATCGCCGGCCGGAACGCCGCGGGAATGGGGCCGGCATGCTCGATCGTCAGATACGAGATGCAGCGCCGCGCATCGAGGCGGTAGGGAGCCGGGAAGGCGCCGGTCGGACAGATGTCCAGGCAGGCGTGGCAGGAGCCGCAATGGTCGCGGCCGGGGGCGTCGGGCTCGAATTCCGCGCTGGTGTAGATCGCGCCGAGGAGCAGCCAGTTGCCGTGCTGGCGCGAGATCAGCACCGTGTGCTTGCCCTGCCAGCCCAGGCCGGCCGCTTCCGCCAGCGTCTTCTCCATCACGGGGGCGGTGTCGCAGAACACCTTCACCCGCACGTCGCCCTTGGCGGACAGGTAGCCGCCGAGTTCCTTCAGCCGGCCCTTCAAAACCTCGTGATAATCGCGCCGCTGGGCGTAGGCCGCGACCGCGCCCCGGTCCGTCCGCGTCAGGAGGTCCAGCGGATCATTGTCCGGGCGATAGCTCATCGCCAGCACCAGGATGCTGCGCAGGCCGGGCCACAGCCCCGTCGGACGGGCGCGCTGATCGGCCCTGTCCGCCATCCAGTCCATCGTGCCGTGCGCGCCCTCGCAGAGCCAGGCCGACAAGCGGGAAGGCAGGTCCGGCAGGCGGTCGGGCCGGGTGATGCGCAGGCCGCAGAAGCCGAGATCCCGGGCCCGGTCCTCAACGCGGCGGCGCAGATCGGCGCCGATGTAGGTCCGTCGCTGACTCAGAAATCCAGATCCGCGTAATGGGCGGCCGGCGCCATCCCGGGCACCCGGTCGGCGAGCAGGCTGCGGAACGAGGGCCGCGACTTGACCCGGGCGTACCAGTTCCGCGCCATCTCGTCCTCGTCCCACGGCACGTCGCCGAGGTAATCCACGCAGGAGAGATGGGCGGCCGCGGCGAGATCGGCATAGGTCAGGTTGTCGCCGGCGATCCAGCGCCGCCGGGCGATCAGATAGCCGATATACTGGAGGTGGTAGCGCACGTTGGTCCGCGCGGCGCGGATCGCGTTCATGTCGGGCGGTCCGCCGCCCTGGTGTGCCGCCATGAAGCGCTTCGAGATCTTCTCGTTGACGAGATAGCCCGTCACCTCGGACTCGAACTTGACGAGGAACCAGTCGAGCAGACGCCGGACCTCGACCCGCTCCACGGTATCGTCCGGCATCATCCGCCGACCGGAGAGCCCGAGGCCGCGGGTCTCGTCGAGGTACTCGGCGATGACGCCCGCGCCGGGCACGACAAGGCCGGTCTGCTCCAGCAGCACGGGAGTCGATCCGGCCGGATTGATCAGCAGGAAGTCGTCGCGGCGCTCCCAGGGCCGTTCCTCGAACAGCGTCGGCTCCATGCCCATCTCGGCGAGCACGAGACGGATGAACCGGGAATTCGCGCAGAAGGGGAAGTGGTAGAGCGTTGCCATCGAGGCCGTGAGGGACGTTCGGTCTGCCAGCGCGGCCGGTCCCGCGCTCGTCGAGGGTCCTGGCGCGCGGGTCTTCGGCGCGCAGGACTTCGGACCGAGCGTTATTGCTCGACCGTTGCCGAGCCCTTAACACGCGCAGCCGGCTCCGGTAACCGCCCGTCAACCCTGATGGGTAAAGCGACCGGCACAACTTTTGAGTGGTTCGCGGCGTGCCCGGCAGGGGCGACGCGCGCCCGCAGGACAAGGCTTCACGATGGATCCGGCAAGCATCGGCAAGGCGGTTCTGCTCGCCCTCGTGGAGGGCGCGACCGAGTTCATCCCGGTCTCCTCGACCGGCCACCAGCTCCTGGTCGGGCATTTCATCGGCTTCCACTCGCCCAACAACACCTTCGAGGTGCTGATCCAGCTCGGCGCGATCCTGGCGATCCTGGCGGTCTATTTCCAACGCCTCCTGGGTATCGCCACCGCGTTGCCGTCCGATCCGCGGGCGCGCCGCTTCGTCCTCGGCATCCTCGTGGCCTTTCTGCCGGCGGCGATCATCGGCGGCCTCTTCTCCAAGATGATCAAGGCCTACCTGTTCAACCCCTGGATCGTCTGCGCGACCCTGGTGGCGGGCGGTCTGGTGCTGCTCGTCATCGACGACACCGACCTCCGGGTGAAGAAGACCGACGTCTACGATTTCTCGCTGCCGATGGACCTGAAGATCGGCATCTTCCAGTGCCTCGCCATGATCCCCGGCGTGTCGCGCTCGGGGGCCACCATCGTGGGCGCGATGCTGATGGGCGCCGACAAGCGCTCGGCCACCGAGTTCTCGTTTTACCTGGCCATGCCCACCATGGCCGGCGCCTTCGCCAAGGACCTGCTCGACAATTACAAGTACCTGTCGAGCAACGATGTCGGGCTGATCGTCATCGGCTTCATCGTGTCGTTCATCGCGGCGCTGTTCGTGGTGCGGGTGCTCCTCGACTACGTCTCCCGCCACGGCTTCTGGCTGTTCGCGTGGTGGCGGATCATCGTCGGCGCGCTGGGCTTCGCTGGGCTGATCATTTTCGGCTGACGCGCTCGGAGCCGAACCGGGTCCCGGGCCGTCGAGCCTTGCCCATCGGGCGCGCGCGGCCCTGCCCTCTCAAAATGCGGTCACGCGCGGCTTGAGCTTTCCTGAACCTTCGGGCGATTGCCTCCGGCCGAAGAGCGTGCGAGGCAATCCCACGAAAGCGGTGCACAAGACGCCGCGCTCTGGGACGATCCGATGGAAGACAGACCGCTCGCCGACCTCTTCGAGCCCGCAGACCGGGCGCGCTGGCTCGGCCTCGTCGAAGGCGTCCTGAAGGGCGGCGATTTCGAGAAGCGGCTGGTGTCCCGGACGGCCGACGGCCTGCGGATCGAGCCGCTCTACGGACCGGCCGCGCCGACGGTTCAGCCGGTGCGCGAGCCCGGCCCCTGGCGGATCGCCCAGCGTGTCGACCATCCCGATCTCGCGGCCGCCCACGCGCAGGCGCTCACCGACCTCGAAGGCGGCGCCGACGCGCTGGTCCTCGCCTTCGCGGGAGCGCCCGGTGCCCGCGGCTACGGTCTCACCGCGTCGACCGTCGAGGATCTCGACGTAGCGTTGAAGGGCGTGATGCTGCCGCTGATCGCCCTGCGCCTCGATGCGGGCGGCCGGGGCCTCGAGGCCGCCCGGCTGGTGAAGGCGCTCGCGGAGCGCCGGGGCGAGGACCTGTCGCGCTACGATCTCGACCTCGGCATCGATCCGGTGGGCGTGCTGGCCGCCACCGGCAGCCTCGGCGCAGTGTGGAGCGACATCGCCCCGCGGCTCGCCGGGATCGCGGCGGATCTCGAGGCGGCGGGCTTCCGCGGCCGGGCATTCCTGGCCGACGGACGGCCCTACCACGAGGCCGGCTCGGGTGAGGCGGCCGAGCTCGGCGCCGTTCTGGCGACCGCTCTGGCCTATCTGCGCGCCCAGGAGGCCGCCGGCCACGACCTCGCCACGGCCCGCGACCGCATCGCGGTGCTGCTGACGGCCGATGCCGACGAGTTCGTCACGGTCGCGAAATTCCGCGCCGTGCGGCGCCTCTGGGCGCGGGTCGAGCAGGCCTGCGGCCTCGATCCGAAGCCCCTGCGCCTTCACGCCGAGACCGCGTGGCGGATGATGACGCGGCGCGACCCCTTCGTGAACATCCTGCGCACCGGCATGGCCGCGGCCGCGGCCGGCATGGGCGGCGCCGACAGCGTCGCCGTCCTTCCCTACACGCAGGCGCTCGGCCTGCCCGATGCCTTCGCCCGGCGCGTGGCGCGCAACAGCCAGATCGTCCTGATCGAGGAATCCCACCTCGCCCGGGTCAGCGACCCGGCCGCCGGTGCGGGCGGGTTCGAGGCGCTGACCGCGGAACTCGCCGAGGCCGCCTGGGCGGCGTTCCAGACCATTGAGGCGGAGGGCGGCATCGTCGCCTCGCTCAGCGTGGGCAAGCTTCAGCGGCGGATCGCGCTCACCCGCGAGGCCCGGACGAAGGCGGTGGCGACCCGCCGCGAGCCGCTCACCGGCGCGAGCGAGTTCCCGAATCTCGCCGAGAAGCCGGTCACCGTTCTCGACGTCCCGCCGGTCGCCGCGCCGTCCGGTTCGCATTTCGGTTCGGGTGCGGCGGTCGCCTGCGATGCCCTGCCCGCGCAGCGCCTCGCCGAACCCTATGAGGCGCTGCGCGACGCCTCCGACGCCTATCTCGCCAAGACCGGCCGCCGGCCGGCGGTGTTCCTCGCCAATCTGGGGAGCGTGGCCGCCTTCAACGCCCGGGCGACCTTTGCGGCCAACGCCTTCGCGGCGGGCGGCATCGAGGCCCTGTCGAACGAGGGCTTCACCGACGCCGACGCCCTCGCGGCGGCGTTCCGGGACTCGGGGGCCGCACTCGCCTGCATCTGCTCCACCGACGCGATCTACGCGGAGCGCGCCGTCGCGGCAGCGGAGGCCCTGGCGCGCGCAGGCGCCGGCACGGTCTATCTCGCCGGCAAGCCCGCGGATCTGATCGAGCCGCTCAAACAGGCGGGTGTGCACGCCTTCCTGCATGTCGGCTGCGATCTGCTCGCTCTGCTCGACGCGGCCCTCCGCACGGCCATACGGGCGTCTGCGCCGCAGCGGGCCGGCTGATCCGCCGCCGATCGCCGCAACGCCAGATTCCTGTGCCGAACCGGATTCGCATGACCCGCCTTCTCGCTGCCGCCCTCCTCCTCGCCGGCGCAGGCCCGGCCATGGCTGCCCCGCGCAGGGCGCCCGTCGCGGACCGGTTCGACGGCACGTGGAGCGTCGAGATCATCACCGAGGCGGGAACCTGCGACCGCGCCTACCGCTACCCCATCAAGATCGAGCACGGCCGGGCACGCTTCGTCGGAACGGCCTTCACGGTCCAGGGCAGCGTCGCGGGAAACGGCTCGGTTCGGGGCTCGATCTCGAACGGGAGTTCGACCGCCGACGTGAGCGGACGCCTCGGCTCGGACGGATTCGGTGCCGGAACCTGGATCGCCTCCGGGGCGCTCACATGCCGCGGCCACTGGAACGCAGAGCGGCGCGGCTGAGTACGCGGCTCCGCTGTCGCGAAACGGTCCGGATCTTGCCCGGAATCGGGCACGCGCACCGCGCGCTCAGCCCCGTTCCCGACGCAATCTTCAGGGAATACTGAACGCGGTTCGGACACCCGACGAGGCCGCCCGTATGAAGACTTCGATCCTCGCCACGCTCTCTGTCCTTGCTCTGGTTTCGACGGCGCAGGCGCGCCCGCATCGTCACCCTGTCGCTCCGGTGGTGAATGCCGTTGATGCCGAGAAGGTGCTGGCGCCGCTTCGGCAGGCGGCCACGCAATGCTTCGCCGATACGGTGCTGTCGAATCCGAAAGCCACCGCCGAGGCACGCGCCGGCCATTGGTACGAGGCGGTCAGCATCACGGGATTCCTCTGCCGTCCGGAGGTCGCCGCGATGATCCAGGCGCATGATCGGCTCTACGGCCCGAAGACCGGAGAGCGCTATTTCAAGGGCGCCTACGCCAAGCACCTCGATCAGCAGCTCGCCGAGCGGCTCGAACCGATGTTCACTCGCAAGGCCGTCGCCAGCGCCGAGCCGCCGGCCGAGAAGGCCGCCGTCGAGGACGCGACGCCGGAGAACTGAGCGGGAACCGGCCGTAGGTCGGGGGCCTTCTCGGCGGAGGAGGCGGCGATGCCCTACGAGCTTCACTACTGGCCGATGATCCAGGGACGCGGCGAATTCATGCGTCTCGCCCTGGAGGAAGCCGGCGCCGCCTATATCGATGTGGCCCGCCAGGACGACGCGGCCGGCGGAATCGAGCCGATGCTCGCGCGGCTCTCAGATCCGGACAATCCGCGGCCGCCCTTCGCGCCGCCCTTCCTGCGGGATGGCGACATCGTGATCGGGCAGACCGCCGCGATCCTGCTGTATCTCGGGCCGCGCCTGGGCCTCGTCGGCGAGACCGAGCGCGACCGGATCTGGACGCACCAGCTCCAGCTCACCATCGCGGATGCGGTGAACGAGGCGCACGACACCCACCATCCCGTGGGCGTCGGCCTGTACTACGCGGAGCAGAAACCCGAGGCCCTGCGCCGGGCCAGGGAGTTCCGCGAGGCGCGCATCCCGAAATTCCTCGGCTATTTCGAGCGCGTTTTGGCGGCCAATGGCGACGCGCGGCTGGTCGGGCCCGACCTGTCCTACGCGGACCTGTCCCTGTTCCAGCTCGTCGACGGCCTGCTCTACGCTTTCCCGAGAGCCGCCGCCGCGGCGTTGCGCGACACGCCCCAGGTGATGCGGTTGCACGAAGCGGTGGCGCAGCGTCCGCGGATGGCGGCCTATCTGGCGAGCGCGCGGCGCATCCCCTTCAACGAGGACGGCATCTTCCGCCGCTACCCCGAACTCGACGGCTGAGCCGCGCCGCGCCGGTCAATGCGGCGGGTGCGCGATCAGGATGCCCGCGAGCGCGAGCGCGACGACGCCCAGCGCCAGCGACAGCAACCGCCAGAACAGCAGCGGGTCGCGCTCCAGCAACGCGGCCCGGCGTCCCTCCGCGAAGGCCGGGTTGGGGAACCGGAGATCGTGGATGAACTCCGACACGGTCTGGTAGCGCCGCAGGGGATTGGGATGCACCGCCTGCCGCAACGCGCCGTCGACCCAGATAGGGAGCAGCGGCCGCGCGTTGAGCGCCGAGACGTAGCGCAGCCTGCGCTGGGCCGCGCGCGTGCGCGCCCGGGGCACCGCGTCGCCGTAGGGAAGCCGTCCGGTGAGCATCTGGTAGGCGATGACGCCGACCGAGAACACGTCCGAGCCGGGTGTGGACGGCTCGCCGAGGAAGCATTCCGGTGCCGTGTACTGCACCGTCCCGAGGATCTCGGCCGGGTCGATCCGCGGATCGCCCTCGACCACGCCGGCGACCTTGGTGGCCCCGAAATCGATCACCAGCACGGTGCCCGAGGCGTCGATCAGGATGTTGTCGGGTCGCAAATCCTGGTGAACCATCTCCCGCCGGTGGAAGGCCTGGACGCCCCGGGCGAGCTGCTCGACGAGGCCGCGCACCGTTTCCAGCTCCGGCGCGGCGTGGTCGCGCATCCACTGGGTCAGGGTCTGCCCCTCGACGTAGCGCATGACCGTGTAGAGGTGGCTGCGGCGGCGGGTCTGCGGGTGGGCCTTCAGCACGTGCGGGCTGTCGATGCGGCGGGCGATCCACTCCTCCATCACGAACCGCTTCCGCTGGGCGGGATCGTCGCGCAGGTCGAGGGACAGGACCTTCAGGGCGACATGCGCGCCGGTCTCCGGGTCGGCGGCCAGGTATACCCGGCTGCGGGGGCCCGAATGGACGGTCCGCAGGAGCCGGTAGCCGTCGAACTCGGCCGGCGGATCGAGGAGCGGCGCGGGATCGAGCCCCTCGACGCCTTCGAGGAGGTCGGCCGGCTCGCCGTCCGGCACGGCATCCACCCGCACGATCTGGATCGTCAGGTTGTCCGGGCTGCCGGCCGCGAGCGCCGCCTCGCCGATCGTCCGCGCCGCGGCATCGAGGTCGGCCGCCGCGACGATCGCCGCCACGATGTCGCGGGGCCAGACATGCTCATGGATGCCGTCGGTGGTCAGCACGAAGATGTCGCCGGGATCGACGCCGAGCGCGTGATAGTCGATCTCCACCCGGCCGTTCGCCCCCAAAGCGCGGCCGAGATAGGATTCCGCCGCGGAGACCACCACCCGGTGATCCTCGGTGAGCTGCTCGAGGGAGCGCCCCGCCACGCGCCAGAGCCGGGCGTCGCCCACATGGAAGAGGTGCGCGGTGCGCGACTTCAGGATGAGGGCGTCGAAGGTGGTGACGTAGCCCCGGTCGGCATCGTTCGGATCGAGGCCGCGCCGGGTCTGGGCGTAGAGCCAGGAATTCGCCGCCGCGATCACCCGCTGCGCCGAGCTCTTCACCGACCACGTGTCGGGGGTGGCGTAGTAGTCGCTGAGGAAGCTCTTGACCGCGGTCTCGCTCGCCGCCGCGCCGGCCGCGCTGCTGCTGATCCCGTCGGCGAGCACCACCGCGATGCCCTTCAGGCTGAGCGCCGGCTGGGCCGGGATCAGGGTCCCGTGGAAATCCTGGTTCGTCTCCTTCCGGCCGGCAGCGCTGTACTGACCGATCGAGACCGTCAGGTCGCGGGCCGTCGATCCGGCGGCGCTCAAGCGGCTGCCGCCGCGCTGTCGCCGCGTCCGCGATAGGAGAGCGCCTCGGCCAGGTGCAGCCGGCGCACCCGCGCCTCCCCGTCGAGATCGGCGAGCGTCCGGGCCACGCGGAGCGTCCGGTGGAAGCCGCGGGCGGAGAGCCGCATGGTCTCGGCCGCCTGCCGGATCAGCGCCGTCCCGTCCGCGTCGGGACTCGCGACCTCCTCGATCAGATTGGCCGGGCAGGTCGCGTTGGTGGTGGAGGCCGGCAGCCCCCTGCCGGCGTAGCGTGTGTCCTGCTTCGCGCGGGCCGACGCTACCCGGGCCGCCGCCTCGCGCGACCCTTCCGCCGGGGGCGGCAGGATCAGATCGGCCGCCGTGACCGCCGGAACCTCGACGCGCAGGTCGATCCGGTCGAGCAGCGGGCCGGAGATCCGCGCCTGGTACTGCGCCATGCAGCGCGCGTTCGGGCCGCGGCGGCAGGCATAGCCCGGCTCCAGCCCCTGCCCGCAGCGGCAGGGATTCATGGCCGCCACGAGCTGGAACCGCGCCGGATAGGTCACCCGGTGGTTGGCCCGGGCGATCATCACCGTGCCGGTCTCCATCGGCTGGCGCAGGCTGTCGAGGACCTGCGGGGCGAATTCCGGCAATTCGTCCAGGAACAGCACGCCGCCATGGGCGAGCGAGACCTCGCCCGGGCGCGCGCCGAGGCCGCCGCCGACCAGGGCCGCCATGGAGGCGGAATGATGCGGCTGCCGGAAGGGGGGGCGGTTCGAGAGCGCGCCGTCCTTCAGCTCGCCCGCCACCGACTGGATCATCGAGATGTCGAGCAGTTCGCGGGGCCCGAGCGGCGGCAGGATCGAGGGGAGCCGCGCCGCCAGCATCGACTTGCCCGAGCCCGGCGGCCCGTTCATCAGCAGGTTGTGGCCGCCGGCCGCGGCGATCTCCAGGGCGCGCTTGGCGCCCTCCTGCCCCTTGATGTCGGCGAGGTCCGGCAGGGGGCCCGCGTGGCCCGCCACGGAAGGCTCCGGCCGCGCCATGACCTGACTGCCCTTGAAATGGTTGGCAAGCTGGATCAGCGAGCGCGGGGCGAGCACGTCGAGATCGCCGCCGGCCCAGGCCGCTTCCGGGCCGGTGGAGGCCGGGCAGATCAGCCCGAGGCCGCGCGCGGTCGCCGCGATGGCGGCCGGCAGCACGCCGCTGACCGCCGTGATGCTCCCGTCGAGGGCCAGCTCTCCCAGGACGCAGTACCCGGAGAGGGCGTCGGCGGGGATCGCGCCGATCGCCGCCATGACGCCGAGCGCGATCGGCAGGTCGTAGTGCGAGCCCTCTTTGGGCAGATCCGCCGGGGCGAGATTGACGGTGATCCGCTTGGCCGGAAGGGCCAGGCCGGAGGCGATCAGGGCGCCCCGCACCCGCTCCCGGGACTCGGCCACCGCCTTGTCGGGCAGGCCGACGATGGTGAAGACCACCGAGCCGGGAATGATCTGGACCTGAACGTCCACCGCCCGCGCCTCGATGCCCTCGAAGGCCACGGTGGCGACGCGGGTGACCATAGGTGGAGAATCCTCGCCGCCCCGGACCGGGCGGCGTAGATGTGCGGGAGAATCGTAGGGCGCTCAAGAGGATCGGCACCGCGACGGAACCCCGGCCCCGCATTCCTGTTCACAGCCCGCACCCTCCACCGGAACGGAGAACGCCATGCGCCTCGCCCCGCCTCTCCTGGCCCTCGTCCTCGTGGCGGGATTCGGTGCCGCCGCCCGGGCCGACGAGAAGCTGCCGGCCGACCAGCAGGCCAAGGTCGAGGCCATGCTCCGGCAGGAAGGCTTCACCGCGTGGAAGGAGATCGAGCTCGACGACGGGATGATCGAGGTCGACGATGCGGTGGATGCGAGCGGCAAGCGGTTCGACCTGAAGCTCGATCCGAAGACGCTGGCTGTGGTCAAGCGCGAGGCCGAGTAGGCGGCGCTTGCGTTCCGTGATCGCCGCGGCCATATAGCCCGCGGGGGGTTGGCGAGGGACGTTTCACTCGCCAACCGGGTCAGGTCCGGAAGGAAGCAGCCCTAACGAGACCGAGCGGGTCTTCGTCCAGCCTCCCACCTCATTCCACGGCGCGCGGCAGCCAGACCCAGACACGGCATGGACGCTACGACCGGCACGCCTGACGACGAGCCGGGCCTGCCCGGGTTTCGAGCGCCCGCCAGCGCGGCGACGCCCTATCGGGTGCTCGCGCGCAAGTACCGCCCCACCAATTTCGGCGACCTGATCGGCCAGGACGCGATGGTGCGCACCCTCGCCAACGGGTTCGCGGCCAACCGCATCCCGCAGGCCTGGATGCTCACCGGCGTCCGCGGGGTGGGCAAGACCACCACGGCCCGCATCCTCGCCCGCGGCCTCAACTACGCCCGCGCCGGCATGCCCGATACCGGACCGACGGTGTCGATGCCGGAACTCGGCCTTCATTGCGCGGCGATCATGGAATCCCGGCACATGGACGTGCTGGAGATGGATGCCGCCTCGCATACCGGCATCGACGACGTCCGGGCGATCATCGACGGCATCCGCTACGGGCCGGTCTCGGCGCGCTACAAGGTCTACATCGTCGACGAGGTCCACATGCTCTCCGAGAAGGCGTTCAACGCCTTCCTGAAGACGCTGGAGGAGCCGCCGCCCCACGCCAAGTTCGTGTTCGCCACCACGGAGATCCGCAAGGTCCCGGTGACGATCCTGTCCCGCTGCCAGCGGTTCGATCTGCGCCGGGTCGAGGCGCCGATCCTGCACGCCCACCTCGCGAAGGTCTGCGCGGCCGAGACGGTCGAGGCGGAGGACGAGGCTCTGGGCGCCATCGTGCGCGCGGCCGAGGGCTCGGTGCGCGACGCGCTCTCGCTCCTCGACCAGGCGATCGCGCACGGGGCCGGTTCCGTGACCGCGCAGAGCGTGCGCGACATGCTGGGGCTCGCCGACCGGGCTCGAATCCTCGACCTCTTCGAAGCGGTGATGCGGGGATCGGTGCCGGCGGCCTTCGCGGAATTGCGGGCGCAGTACGATTCGGGCGCCGACCCGTCAGTGGTGCTCTCCGACCTCGCCGCCTTCACGCATCTCGTGACGCGCCTGAAGATCGTGCCCGAGACCGCCGCCGATCCGACGCTCAGCGAGACCGAGCGGGTCCGGGGCGGCGTCTTCGCCGAGAAGCTCTCCATCCGCGCGCTGTCGCGGGCCTGGCAGATCCTGCTCAAGGCGATTCCCGAGGTTCAGGCCGCCTCGCGTCCGCTGGCGGCGGCCGAGATGGCGATCGTGCGCCTTGCCTACGCGTCCGACCTGCCGACCCCCGACGAGGCGCTGCGCCAGTTGAAGGCCGAGATGGCCGCAGCCCCCGCGGGCGACCCGCCTGCGGCTGCGGGACGGCCGCCGCTGCCGCCGATCCCCGATCTGCGGGGCGGAGGCTCGGCGGCGCTCGCGGCCGCGCCGCGGACGGCCCCGGCGGAGCCGGTTCCCGTATCGGCGCCCGTGGCGATGGTCTCCGCGGCCGCACGCCCGGCGCCCGCGGCACCGCCGGCACCGCGCCTCGGCCGGTTCGAGGACCTGATCGCCCTCGCGGATGCCAACCGCGACATCCTCCTGCGGACCGCCTTGGAGCGCGACGTCCATCTCGTGCGCTTCGAGGAGGACCGGATCGAGTTCCGCCTCGCCGCCGGCGGCCGGCCGAGCCTCGCCAACGACCTCGCCGCGGCCATCGAGCGCTGGACGGGCCGGCGCTGGTCGGTCGCCCTGTCGAAGGAAGAGGGCGCGCCGACCCTCGACGCGGCCGCGAAGGCCGCCACCGAGACACGCCGCGAGAACGCCGCCGCCGACCCGTTCGTGCGCGAGGTGCTGACGCGCTTCCCCGGGGCCGAGATCGTCGACGTGCGCGAGACCGCGTCCGAGGCCCTGCCCACCGCCGAGCAGGAAATCCTCGGGGAAGGCGACGCTGCGCGGGCCGATGAGGCCGAGGACGACGACGCCTGACGCGGTCGGCCGAGACGTGGTGGCGCCGCGGCGGAGCCGTACCCAGATCAGATCAGACGAGAAACCGGGAAGGCAGCGGCATGCGCGACTTGATGGGCATCATGAAGCAGGCTCAGGCCATGCAGGACAAGATGGCCAGCCTGCAGACCGAGATGGATCAGATCGAGGTCACCGGCGCCTCGGGCGGCGGCTCGGTCCGGGTCACCATGTCGGCCAAGGGGCAGTTGAAGGGGGTCAGCATCGACCCGTCCCTGATGGTGGCGGATGAGCGCGAGATCCTCGAGGACCTGATCGTGGCCGCCTGCAACGACGCCCGCGGCAAAGCCGAGGCGACCATGCAGGAACGCATGGCCGAACTGACCAAAGGCCTGCCCCTGCCGCCCGGGATGAAGCTTCCGTTCTAGGTTGGCACGTCGCCGTTCATCCCGTCGACGATCCTCATCTGAGGTGCGGCGGAGCCTCCTCGAAGGCGGACTCCGGCAATCGCGCGGCCGGCTGGAAGTCTCCTTCGCGGCCTCCGCGCCGCTTCGGCACCTCAGGATGAGGGCGCGGTTTGGAAATATGTGGGTCGCGCGGGCGCGGCGAGAGCGGGCGGCCCACCGGGCCGCCCGCTCTCGTTCTCAGGCGGCGATCGCCTGGGCGGTCGGCCCGGCGGCGCGCACGTCGGCGTCGACGTGGTCTTCGAACCGCTTGAAGTTGTCGTCGAACATCTTCACCAGCCGCGCCGCCGTCTCCACGAAGGCGCTCTTGTTGGCCCAGGTCTTCACCGGCGTCAGGATGTGCGGCTCGATGCCCGGCACCGAGACCGGCACCGCGAAGCCGAAATAGGGGTCGCGGCGGAACTCGGCCTGCGCGAGCGAGCCGTCGAGCGCCGCGCTCAGCAGGCGGCGGGTGACGCGGATCGGCATGCGCCGGCCGGTGCCGACGCCGCCGCCGGTCCAGCCGGTGTTGACGAGCCAGCAATCGACGCTGTGCTTGGCGATGAGGTCGCGCAGCAGGTTGCCGTAGGTGCTCGGATGACGCGGCATGAACGGCGCGCCGAAACAGGTCGAGAAGGTCGCCTCCGGCCCGGTCAGGCCGCGCTCGGTGCCGGCGACCTTGGCGGTGTAGCCCGAGAGGAAGTGGTACATCGCCTCGGCACCGGTGAGCTTGGCGATCGGCGGCATCACCCCGAAGGCGTCGCAGGTCAGCATCACGATGTTCTTCGGATGCCCGGCCCGGCCGGTGGCGCTGGCATTGGCGATGAAGTCGAGCGGGTAGGCGCAGCGGGTGTTCTCGGTGAGGGACGCGTCGTCGAAATCCGGCACGCGGGTCACCGAATCGATCACCACGTTCTCCATCACCGTCCCGAAGCGCTCGGTGGTGGCGTAGATCTCGGGCTCGGCGTTGCGCGAGAGCCGGATGGTCTTGGCGTAGCAGCCGCCCTCGAAATTGAAGATGCCCGTGTTCGACCAGCCGTGCTCGTCGTCGCCGAGAAGCTGGCGCGAGGAATCGTTGGAGAGCGTCGTCTTGCCGGTGCCCGAGAGGCCGAAGAAGATCGCCGAGCCGCCCTCGGCATCGAGCGCCGCGTTGGCCGAGCAGTGCATCGGCATCACGCCCTTACCCGGCAGGATGTAGTTCAGGTAGGTGAAGACCGACTTCTTCATCTCGCCCGCGTAGGCGGAACCGCCGATCAGGACGAGCTTCTTGGAGAAGTCGATGGCGATCACGGTCTTGGACCGGCAGCCGTGCCGGGCGGGATCCGCCTGGAAGCTCGGCAGGTCGATGATCGTCATGTCCGGCACGTAGGACGCGATCTCGGAGCGGTCCGGCCGGATCAGCAGGTTGCGGATGAACAGCGAGTGCCAGGCGAATTCGGTGAAGACCCGGGCCTTGACCCGATAGGCCGGATCGGCGCCACCGTAGAGATCCTGGGCGAACAGCTCCCGGCCCTCGGCGTGCTTCAGGAAGTCCTGGCGCAGGGTCTCGAACTGCTCGGGCGTGATCGCGCCGTTGTTGTCCCACCACACCTCGTTCTCGGTGGCGGCGTCGCGGACCACGAACTTGTCCTTGGGGGAGCGGCCGGTATGGCTGCCGGTCGTCGCCACGAGGGCGCCGCCGCGGGCGAGCTGACCCTCCTTGCGGCTCATGGCCTCCTCGTAGAGCCGGGGCGCCTCGAAATTCCAGTGGACGGCCTTGAGGTCGCGAAAGCCGGCAGCCTCGGCGCCGTGGGCCGCGTTGTGATCACCGATATTGGTCAAGATCGTCTCTCCCGGGCCCCTGTTCGACCATGGACGCGACTGACCCGGACGAACACGTCGTCCAGGACTTGCCCGGGGGACGTCCGTGCGGTCGTACAGGACCGCCGCACGCAGGATCTCCGCTCCCCGGTCGCTCCCCGTCCCCGCACTGCAGAGGCGGCGAAGCTTCGATGTCATTATGGGCTTCGTGGGGACCCCGCAACGTGTACAAACAGGTTAGACCACAGTGCTGGCCTCAGGAACCCGGGTCTGTAAGCAGTTTCGCGCGCCGCGCTGCATGATGGTACGGGCGAAGCGGCTCTGGAATACCCATATACCACGCGGGCGCACATCCACCCTTGCGCGCCGCCCGGCGACAGCTATGCCCTGCCGGACCCATCGTTCTTCCCGCGCCCAAGAGGCATGATGCCCCAAGCCGTCGCCGGCCCCGAGATCGAGCGCCTGATTCAACTTCTCGCCCGCATGCCCGGCCTCGGCCCACGCTCGGCCCGGCGTGCGGCGCTCCAGCTCATCAAGAAGCGCGACACGCTCCTCGGTCCGCTCGCCGACGCGATGCGGGTCGCGGTCGAGCGCATCGTGGTGTGCACGA
The DNA here is from genome assembly GCA_963990595.1 of uncultured Methylobacterium sp. Taxonomy (GTDB): domain Bacteria; phylum Pseudomonadota; class Alphaproteobacteria; order Rhizobiales; family Beijerinckiaceae; genus Methylobacterium. The sequence goes on along the minus strand of CAXDNE010000085.1, from coordinate 4,035 downwards.
GCTGCGGCAACGTCGATACCTCCGATCCCTGCACGATCTGCCGGGATGCCGAGCGCGATCCCTCGACCCTGGTGGTGGTGGAGGACGTGTCGGACCTCTGGGCGCTGGAACGCTCGGGCGCCGTCAAGGCGCGCTACCACGTTCTCGGCGGCGTGCTCTCGGCCCTCGACGGCGTGCGGCCGGAGCACCTGAACCTCGCGAGCCTCGTGGAGCGCGTCGCCCGCCCCGAGGTGAAGGAGGTCATCCTGGCGCTCAACGCCACGGTCGACGGTCAGACCACCGCCCACTACGTGACGGAGTCGATCCGGCACTGCGACGTGAAGGTGACGCGCCTCGCTCACGGCGTTCCGGTGGGCGGCGAGCTCGACTATCTCGACGAGGGCACGCTCACCGCGGCGATCCGCAGCCGCACGGCTTTCTGACACCCGGGGACGGTATTTGACCGGTTCCCGACCGCATCCTATTCGACGGAACGCCCGGACCCGTCCCCGGCGCTTCCCTTGCCGGTTTTCGCCATGACCATCCGCCCGCTCGTCATCCTCCCCGATCCCGTCCTGCGCCGCATCTCCGATCCGGTCGGCCCGATCACGAACGAGATCCGGATCCTCGTCGCCGACATGTTCGAGACGATGTACGACGCGCCGGGCGTCGGCCTCGCGGCGATCCAGATCGGCGTGCCGAAGCGCGTGGTGACGATCGACACCTCGAAGGAGGAAGGCGTCCGCGCGCCGCGGGTCTTCATCGACCCCGAGATCGTCTGGTCGTCGGAGGAGAAGCGGGTCTACGACGAGGGCTGCCTGTCGATCCCGGAATATTACGGCGAGGTCGAGCGTCCGGACCGGGTCCGCGTGAAGTTCCGCGACCTCGGCGGCACCGAGCAGGAGATCGAGGCCGACGGGCTCCTCGCCACCTGCATCCAGCACGAGATCGACCACCTCAACGGCGTGCTGTTCATCGACCACCTCTCGAAGCTGAAGCGCGACCGGGTGATCAAGAAGTTCGCCAAGGCGGCCAAGCGCGACGCGGCCTGATCCGGCCATGCGCATCGTCTTCATGGGCACCCCGGATTTCGCGGTGCCGACCCTGGCGCGGCTCGCGCAGGACGGCCACGACATCGCCGCCGTCTACACCCGCGCGCCCGCGAAGGCCGGCCGCGGCATGAGCCTGCGCCCCTCTCCGGTCCACGCCCTGGCCGAGACGCTCGGGGTGCCGGTGCTGACGCCCGCGACGCTGCGCACGCCCGAGGCCGCCGCGACCTTCGCGGCGCACCGGGCCGACGTCGCCGTGGTGGTCGCCTACGGGATGCTGCTGCCGCAGGCGATCCTCGATGCGCCGATGCACGGCTGTCTCAACCTGCACGGCTCCCTGCTGCCGCGGTGGCGCGGGGCGGCGCCGATCCAGCGCGCCGTGATGGCGGGCGATGCCGAGAGCGGCGTCGACGTGATGCGCATGGAGGCCGGCCTCGACACCGGCCCGGTCGCTTTGGAAGCGCGGATCCCGATCGCGCCGGGCACGACCGCCGGGGAACTGCACGACGCGCTGATGCCGCTCGGCGCCGACCTGATGGCGCGCGCCCTCGCGCTGCTGGAGCAGGGTACGCTGACCGTCACGCCGCAGCCGGAGGACGGCGTGGTCTACGCCCACAAGATCAGCAACGACGAGGCGCGGATCGACTGGTCGCGCCCGGCCGCGCAGGTCGCCAACCAGATCAACGGCCTGTCGCCGTTCCCGGGCGCCTTCTTCGAGGTCGATCTCGGCAAAGGGCCGGAGCGCGTGAAGGTGCTGCGGGCCGCGATCGGCGACGGCGCGGGCCCTCCGGGCCGTCTTCTCGACGCCGACGGCACGGTCGCGTGCGGCGCGGGTGCCGTGCGGCTGCTGGAGCTGCGCCGGGCTGGAAAAGGCGGGAGCGCGACCGGGGCCGATTTCGTCCGCGGCGCCCGCGTCGCGCCCGGCGCCCGTTTCGGCTGATGCCGCGCTACAAGCTCGTCATCGAGTACGACGGCGCCCCCTTCTGCGGATGGCAGCGTCAGGCGGAGGATCCGACGGTCCAGGCCGCCCTCGAAGAGGCGGTGCTGCGCTTCTCCGGCGAGCAGGTCCGGCTGACCTGTGCCGGCCGGACCGATGCGGGTGTCCACGCGATCCATCAGGTCGCGCATCTCGATCTCGTCAAAGCGTGGCGGACCGACACGGTCCGCGATGCCCTCAACGCCCATCTCCGGCCGCGGCCGATCGCGGTCCTGTCCGCCGAGCCGGTGCCGGAGAGTTTCGACGCCCGCCACTCGGCGATCCGCCGGCATTACCGGTACCGCATCCTCAACCGGCGCAGCCCGGCGGCGCTCACCCGCGCCCATGTCTGGCATGTCCCGTGGCCGCTCGACGCGGATCTGATGCACGCCGCCGCCCAGCGCCTCGTGGGCCAGCACGATTTCTCGGCCTTCCGGGCCGCGGAATGCCAGGCGAACAGCCCGATCCGGACTCTGGAGCAGCTCGACGTCACGCGCGAACCCATGGCGCTGCACGAGGAGATCGTGGTGGCGACCGCGGCCCGCTCCTTCCTGCACCACCAGGTGCGGGCGATGGTCGGCACGCTGATGCTCGCCGGCTGCGGACGGCTCTCGGCCGACGATGTGGCCGACATCCTGGCGTCGGGCGAGAAGCGCCGGTGCGGGCCCCTGGCGCCGGCCGCGGGGCTGACCTTCGTGGGGGTCGATTACGCGGCCGGGAAGTAGGCGTCGAGCACCCGCCCGTAGATCGCCGTCAGCCGGTCCAGATCGGCGACCGCCACGCACTCGTCGACCTGGTGCATGGTCTCGCCCACGAGGCCGAACTCGATCACCGGGCAGGCATCCTTGATGAAGCGGGCATCCGAGGTGCCCCCCGTGGTCGACAGGATGGGCGTCAGGCCGGTCTCTTCGCGGATCGCCGCCGAGACGAGATCCACGAAACCGTCAGGCCGCGTGAGGAAGGCCGGTGCGTTCGACGGCTGCAGGTCGAGGGTGAAGCGCACGGCGTTGCCCACTGCCTGCTCCAGCCGCTTGCGGATCTCGGCGCCCAGACTGTCCGCGGTCCAATCGTCGTTGAACCGCACGTTGAAGGTCGCCCGGGCCGTGGCGGGAATCACGTTGCTGGCGGGGTTGCCGACGTCGATGGTGGTGAATTCGAGGTTCGAGGCGTCGAAATGCGCGGTGCCGCCGTCGAGGGGATCGGCGATCAGCGCGGAAGCGAGGCGCAGCAGGCCCGGAATCGGGTTCTCGGCCTTGTGCGGATAGGCCACGTGGCCCTGCCGACCGAGCACCGTCAGCTTGCCGGTCAGCGAGCCGCGCCGTCCGATCTTGATCATCTCGCCGAGGCGGCCTGGGTTGGTCGGCTCGCCGAGCAGGCAATGATCGAAGCGCTCGCCCCGCGCCCGGACCCAGTCGAGAAGCTTCACCGTCCCGTTGACCGCCGGTCCCTCCTCGTCCCCGGTGATCAGGAAGGCGATGGAGCCGCCGAACGCGGCGCCGCGGCGCTCGAGGAAGGCCAGGGTCGCGGCCAGCATGCAGGCGATGCCGCCCTTCATGTCGGCGGCGCCGCGGCCGTAGAGCATCCCGTCGGCCACCGCGCCGTCGAAGGCGCCGTGTCGCCACGCGCCCTCGCCGGCCGGCACCACGTCGGTATGCCCCGCGAAGACCAGGCAGGGGCTGCCCCGCCCGATCCGCGCGTAGAGATTGGGCGTGTCGGGAAAGCCCGGCTCCGAGAAGACCGGCCGCTCGAGCGAGAAGCCGGCCGGCGCGAGCGCGTCGGCCACCACGTCGAGGGCCCCCCGATCCTCCGGCGTCACCGAAGGACAGCGGATCAGGGCTTGCGCGAGATCCAGCGGCGTAGGCGGGGTGAAAGGATCGGCCGGCATCGTGCGCTCCCTCGGCGGCGGGAAACGCCGCGCGGCCCGCGTAAACCCAACCGCGGCCGCCCGGGCCGGGGCGGGTCCCTAAATTGGATACACGCACAAAAAGAACCCCGGGGGGCGGAGACACGCCACGGTGGCCTAGGGCTCGG
>CAXDNE010000084.1:0-24688 GCA_963990595.1 uncultured Methylobacterium sp. | reverse complement strand
CCTGACCGACCATCTGCCCGGCGACGTCGACCGCCTCCGGCTTACGCTGCGCCGCAGAAAAGCTAGCGGAGGCGGACGGTTTAGCACGAGTCAGCATGGTCTCAGCTCCTTCGGTGAGGCCAATGGCGAGTGCTTGATGACTGGATGTTACGGTGCGCATAACTCGCGACAAAAGTAACTGCAAGCGAGCATGTCAAATGATTTATGTTACAAACAGTCTTTAAGGGCCCATTTTAGGTTGCATAAGCTGGGCGGTAAGCAGGATCGTGCGCTCCGCGCGGCGCGCACGCTAGGTGATTTCTACTTAGTCGCCTGCCGTTCGGCTCGACGAGCGTCACGATCACGCGAGTTCGATCCTCGACAGCAAACGACAACCGCAGCCGGAGCGGTGCCCGCGGCGCTTCAGACGTTCGGTCGACTACCCGATATCCTGTTCGTCCTGCTCGGCTCGGCGTTCGGCGCTGGCCAGGGCGATGGGTCTGTGCCTGCAGGGTGCCCGGGCGCAGCGTCAGGCGGCGGGTGAGCAGGATTGCGACAGTCGCCTCATTGGCACGTTCGTCGGTTCGGACCGCGTCACGGATAGGCTGCAGGCGAGTGGCCAAACATGCCTTACAGCTCAATGATCGATGTCGACGGTCGTACGCGAGATCCGATGATACGAGCAATCCTGGTCTTACTCGCCCTCGCGCAAGCCTGTGCCTATGCGGTTGCGGCTGATTTGTCGCATGAACAGGCGAATGGTTTTGTGGCTGCACGTGGTCCCGACCTGCTCGGCCCTGATGGGGTGCCGCTGCATTTGCGCGGCATCAGCCTGGCCAACTGGCTGCTACCCGAAGGCTACATGTTCGGCTTCGACACTGCGACGTCGCCCCGTCAGATCAGGCAGGTGTTCAGCGAATTGCTGGGCGAAGAGGCCACCAACACATTCTGGTCGCAGTGGCGCGAGCAATTCATATCGGCCGACGATGTGAGCGACCTCAAGCGTATGGGCGTCAACCTGATCAGGGTGCCCTTCGATTACCGGGATTTCACACCCGAGGAGTACCCAGACGTGTGGGTCGACCGGGGCTTCCGGTACATAGACCATGTTGTCGACTGGAGCGCTAGAAACGGCCTGTTCGTGCTTCTCGATATGCATGCGGCGCCGTGTGGACAGACTGGCTCCAACATCGACAATTCCTACGGCGACCATCATCTCTATGACGATCAACGCTGCGTTGAGCGGATGAGCCGGATCTGGCGGCGCATCGCGGAGCATTACGCCAATTCCGCTGCCGTGATTGGATATGAATTGCTCAATGAGCCTGCCCCCTTCGTTGAAGGCAAGAAACTCAATGTAACCAGCCTGAACGAGATCTATGAAAAAGTTTCCGCCGCGATCAGAGAGGTCGACACAAATCACGCATTGTTTCTTCAGGGTGCCAACTGGGGCTCAGCGTTTAAGAATTTCGAGCGAGCCTCTCATATCCGGGGGGCCATTTACGTGTTTCATTACTACTGGTCCAAGCCTGTCGAGAAGGGCATCCGTAAGTTTCTCGATGTCCGCGATCGGTTGAAAGTGCCCGTCGTCATGGGTGAGTCGGGAGAGAACACGGATCGATGGATCGGAAAGTTCCGGCGCCTCCTGGAGCGGCATAGGATCGGCTGGCTATTCTGGCCGTACAAGAAAATGAATTCGTCGAGCAGCATCAGGACCTATCGGGCGCCTCGCTACTGGAATGAGATCGTGGCGTACCAGAGGCTCATGAATGCACCTCCATCGAAGAGGCACAGACTCAGGCCCAAGCGACAGCATGTCCTGTCCGCGTTGAATGAGCTGCTCGAAAGCGTGAAACTCCAGAACTCCCGTGTTAATGCCGGCTTCGTCTCTGCGCTTGGGCTGGCGCCGTGAACGACGGCGCGCTGGCCTTCGGAGAGAGGTGCGGCTCCGGTGGGCTTTTCCGGCCGACCCCGGTGGGCTATGCCCGCGGCGCGCTCGCTCCAGGTGCGACCGACACCATCTTCGCTTCCGAGCAGATCGTCGCCCCGTTCGCTACTGACACCGGCCCCCGCCTTCTGCGCCTGTCCGACATCGTGAACAGCGCCATTCTGGTCAGCTTCGTCGAGCATCTTACGGGCAACGCGGTCCTGGATCTCGGCATTGGCGGCACACCGTCCGGTCAGATGCCCCTGACCTCAATTAAGCAGTCCGCTCCGCCGTGGCCCAGGTTATCGCGGAGCGTGCACGGCCGCTCGGTCGAGGCAGCTTGAGGCGCATGGCGGTGCTGACCTGGGCCAACACTCGGCGGCAGATCGACGGAAGCCAGCGGCCGCGGCTGCGGAAGGACGCGCCGGGCGCTGCGGTCGCCGATTGCTGCACCGGGTTCGGGATCTTCCGACAGACTTTCAATCGGAGCCGGAATCGCGCCTGCGAGCGCCTGGCCGAGACTCTGACGGCGCAAAGCTTAAGGGAGTTCCGGTGATCCGGACGCGGACCTGCTTTGTCGAGACCTCTCGCCACTTCTCAGCTGCCGACCGCTTTCGCATAGGATGTCAGGTATCGCTTTATGTCGTAAACGAGCGACCCTCCAAATCGTGGATTCACCTCAAATATCTTTGGCTTCCCGTCAATGACTTTGTAGTCAAAACAACATGTTCCATCTGTAAAGCCGGCGATTTCCAAGATTTTGGCGAATTCGTCGTCGAAGCAGCTTCCCGGGCTGATGAGCGTTTCGATCTGTTGGCACGCGTGACCTTTGACGTAAAGATCCTGAGCCATGGTATATGTAACCGTCGTCGAATAGATGACCGAACGGTCTTTCATCAAGAAATGCGAGGCGTACTCATTGCACCCTGCTACGCATTCTTGGAAAAAATACGCATCCGAAAGTAGCTTGTCCTCATTGAGTTTAGCGTCTCCTGTCGAGCGGATGATGGCCGAGTTCAATCCAAAACAATCACTGTTCTTTTTGACAATGTACGGAAACGAAGAGGGGGCGTCTGCCTCGAACATGGGTGGAATCAAATCTCGCAGCGTCGTTTCACGTACGGCGCGGTTGAGTCTTCGCTTGTCATTGCAAAAATCCACCGCATCCTTGCTTGGATACAGACATTTCATAGTTTTGGACGCGTCACTTCGCCAGAGGACTTCGTAGTCGTTGAATCCCAACGGCACGATGAGATCGAAAGATTCCAGATCGACCGTATCGAAATTTCCGAAATGAATTTCGCCTTGGAAGCCTGACAGTTCGCAACCGAGCGCCGCCTCCCATTCCCTTTTTCGTCCGAAAAGGATCTGAAGCTTGCGTTCCATCTGAGGAGGAAGACCTGGTTCTGTTGCTATTGCTTCGCCAACATTCGCCGTGGGCATGCTGGCTACGATTGAGGCTCAGATCGCAGGACCATGGTGTATGGCACCCTCGATCAGGCGGCCCTCATGCATCAGGCTCGCGGATGTCAAAAATCGAGACGCGGAAGCGGTGTCACGGAAGGGCGGAAGGTCGGCCGCCTGAAGGGGCTTACCGTGGCAACGACCAGGATCAAAGCCATCTCTCTCGCCGGCTCGCCCGCTCGCCGGATCATCACACCCACGGGCGCCTCGCTCGGCCGGAACGAGTCGGCGACGGTGGCGGCCTGCCTCGCCGACCGTGCCCGTACGAAATCGAAGGCTTCGACCGTCCGCCGGCGCCTCGCCGCGGTCCGGCGCGCACAAGCTCGCCGGGCGCGAACCGCCGACCGGCGGTCCTGGATTGCCGAACACGGCCGGGAGCAGCCGGTCCGTTTCGGCGCGATCAACACGCCAAAGCGGACACCTCCCTTCCGATCCTTTGCGGCCCTGCGATGTCGGGCACGTCTCGCGTCCTGAGCATCCTGGCTCAGGGTGTGATGCACATCGACGATGAGGTCTGACGGCTCCTCTCGACCCACCTTCAGCGGCACAACTCGACCTTCGTAGCCGCGCCGCGGTCGCGGTCTGCCATCGCGAGGCTGTGCGTCCCGTCTCGGCTGACGTCCCAAGCGGTCAAGCGGCGTCTCCGGAGGCCGGTATCGTGATGTCTCCCTTCAGGCCCGATGCCGCCGCACCCGTCGCCTGAAAACGTTCGGAGGCTCATCATGAGATACGCCCTGCTGATGTTCGGTCTCCTCGCGGGCCTCGTCACATTCGTGCCGGTCGAGGCGAATGCGGTTGTCTGTGCCCGAGGGGTGTACCGGGCCGGCTGCGTCGGGCCGCACGGCGCGGTGGGCGTCAGGCGCGGCGTCTACGGCCGACGTGCCGTGGCAGTCAGGCGCTATCGTCGCTGGTGACCTCCGGTTTGCATCCGCATGCCCTTAGAGCCGCGCCTGAGCAGGTTGCGACAGCTGAGCGGCAGAGGCGCTGACGGGGGAGGAGAAAGGCGGTGCCTCCCCCTGTGTCCGTGGTTCCTGACGGCCGCGGTGGCGCTGCAGCGGCCGAAGCGCTGAAAAGGCTTCCGCGCAGCGTCCGCCGCTCAGGCTCCCCCCGCTTCGGTTCCCCGCAGGTGCTGCCGATGCCGACCCAGCTCGGGAACCCGAGGCGACCCCTATCGGGGGCGAGGCAACATGACCAAGCATCTGGACATGGCCAACCTTCCCCTCGAGCCATTGATCGGCGGGAAGCGCGTCGGGCCAAGTGATTCCGAGATCGCGCCGACCTGCGATCCGGCGACCGGCACGACGTTGGCTGAGATACCGATCTGCAAGGCCGACTTGGTGGATGAGGCCGTCAACAGCGCCGAACGCGCTCTGAAAGGGGCCTGGGTCAAGGTAACGCCGGCTGAGCGTGGCCGCATGCTATCGCGCGTGGCGCGCCTGATCCGTCGCAATGCGGAGCGCCTTGCCACCGTCGAGTCCCTGGACAGCGGCAAACCGCTTCGTGAGGTCAAGGCGGACATCGAAACGTCGGCTCGGTATTTCGAGTACTACGCCGGCCGTGCGGACAAGCTGCAGGGCGACACGATCCCGCTCGGGCCAGATTTCGTATCCTTCACGCTGCACGAGTCCGTCGGCGTCACCGCCCACATCGACCCTTGGAGTTTTCCGCTCGTGACGATGGCCCGTGGCCTCGCGCCGGTTCTCGCTGCTGGCTGCACGGCCATCGTCAAGCCCGCAGAGCAGACGCCACTGACGTCGCTCATCCTGGCGGATCTTCTCACCGAAGCTGGCGTTCCCACGGGGGTCGTCAACGTCGTTTGCGGCCCGGGTCCCGAGACCGGCGGCCACTTGGTGCAGCACCCCGACGTCGCGCACATCACCTTCACCGGATTGGTCGAGACCGGGAGGCTGGTGATGCACGCGGCCGCGGAGCATGTCGCCTCAATGACACTGGAGCTGGGTGGCAAGTCTCCGCTGGTCGTGGAGCAGGACGCCAACATGGACGAGGCGCTCGCGGGATCTCTCAGAGCCGCGTTCATGCATGCCGGCCAGGTTTGCTCGGCCGGGGCCCGCCTCATCCTTGAGAAGAGCTGCGCGGAGGCGTTTCTGTCGCAACTCATCGAACGGGTGGAACGATTCAGCTTCGGCCGCGGTCTCGATGATCCGGATCTCGGACCGATCGTGTCGAGCGAGCAGCTTTAGAAAATCGCGGGCCTGATCGGCGAGAGCCTCAAGGGTGGCGCGCGGGCGCTGACCGGCGGAAACGTCAAGAAGCCGCCGGGTCTCGATGGTTGGTTCTACGAACCTACTATCCTGCTTGCGGAAAAGCCGCAGAGAGTGGCCGCGCAGCAGGAAGTCATAGGTCCGGTGCTTGACCTGACCGCCGGCCTGCTTCGATGCCGCTGAGGCAGCACGGCCGGTTCGCGAGGAAGGAAGTGACTTCGTGCCGGGCGAGCTTGCGGCGCAGGACGGGATGACCGTGCTCATCGACGCCCTGCAGGTGGAAGACGTTCTTGGCGAGATCGACGCCGATGGTCGTGGCGTTGCTCATGGAGGCCTCCTCGTCTGGACGACCTCGACAGGATGCGCCTGTCGGGCTCGCCGCCGAAGGGCGGCGCCTCCATACCATCAGACGTGGTTGCGGTGGAGCGGACGCAGCCGCACGCAGGAGCCGTCGTTCAGCCAGAGACGGCGGCGCGGCGGGTGCGTCTGCGGGACCTTCAGCCTCTCGCGCCGCCAGATGCCCTCATCCTGAGGTTCTCGAAGGATGAACCCGGTCCTTGCCCACCTGCCGGCCGTCTGCTTGCGGCAGCGCGGTGACGCGGCGATAGCCGTAACGGCCATACCCGGACGCCAAGGCGATGATGGCGCGGGTCAGCCCATCCTCGTCGGCCGACAGGGTGGGCACGTAACGCTGTGTGCCCCGATGCGGGCCGACGATCCGGCAGGCGCGACGTTCCGAGAGGCCGTACTTCTCTTGGATGACCGCCACCGCCCGCCGGCGTCGTTCGGGGGCTACACGTTTCCCGAGGCGACGTCCGCGAGCACCTGCTTGTCCAACGACAGATCGGCCACGAGCCGCCGCAGCCGCGCGTTCTCGCGCTCAAGCGCCTTCATCTTCCGAGCCTGATCGACCTGGAGGCCGCCGCACGCCTTGCGCCAACGATCATAGCTCTGCTCAGAGATTTCCGCCTCCTTGCACGCCAGCGCCAAGCTCTTGCCCTGGGCTGTCTGCACCTCGATCTGACGCAGCTTCAGCACCACCTGCTCCGCGCTCGTCTTCTGACCTCGCCGCATCTCCCACTCCTTCGGTCCTGGCTGATCCTCTCAATCAGCCCGGTCCAAAGCCAGCCGGTCAGGTCACTCTGCATGGCGGGCAGGATCGAGGCCGGGACGGCCATGTTGGGCGAACGGCCCCGGGGCGTCGGGATCACGGCGCTGTCCGGTGGCAGGAACGGCAGCGACGGGCCGGTCAGGAGACCGGTGAGGACGACGCCCCGCCCTGTCGGCGATCGAGCACCGGCGCGCCCGAGGCACCCTCGTTGAGGAGGCGACTCGAGCCCTGGACCTCGGGGCGAGTGAGGCCGGCATACCTGCCGGTAGGCTCCGCACTCAGGCTTATGACTGCTGTCTCCGCGGGGATTGTGCGTCTCACGTTTCGACCGTTCAGGCCATCCGAAGCCGTCTAAACAGTTCCATCTTGGCCGCGTCGAGCAGAAGGGCCAGCGCCACGGCGGACCCGAACAGACCGCCGATCCATGAGAGCGGCAGCGGCGCCATCAGGATACCGCGCCAAGCCAGGAATGGGATCACCAGGATATCGGCGACTGAAGACGCGACCACGATCGTGCTCGGGCGGGATGCCCACATGCGGCGCCGCTCGCGCGCCACGTAGAACACCGCTTGGCCGTTGAACACCAACATCACCAATGTCAGCGCCTGCAGTTCCGGCAAGCTCGCGCCGAGCCAGTACTGACCTGCGACCAGCGCGGCCGCTGAATAGACCAGGTCGATCAGGCCCAGGACGATGGCGGCGACCGTCAGATTTCCGATCCGCCAGCTGTTTGGCTGGGGCGAGGGCTCGACATTGTCCGTGGTCGCCGACATTGCCAGGAAGTCGCCGACCACCAGCGATAGGACCATGAGCATCGGCGTCAGGACGGAATGGCCGGTCATCACGAGGCCGACCGCCAGGAACAGCACCTGCCGAACCTTCTGAACGAGTGAGCGCAGCGTGTAGGTCAGGATGCGCTGGAAGGTGACGCGCCCCTCGCGAACCGCCACCACGATGCCACCGAGGCCCGGATCGGTCAGAACGATGCCCGCTGCGGACTTGGCCGCGTCTGTCGCGGTGGAGACGGCGATGCCGATCTGAGCTTGGCGCAGCGCAGGGGCATCATTGGCGCCGTCGCCACACATGCCGACCGTGTGGCCCTCGCGTTGTAGTGCCCTGACCAAGTGGAATTTGTCCTCCGGAAGCACGCCCGCGAAGACGGCGTACGCGTCCGGCCGCATGTCGTCGCGGATGGCGCCTCCGGAGTAGATCGGCCCCGTCAAACCAACAGCCTCGGCGACCACGCCGGTCGTGGCCGGTGCGTCGCCGCTGACGATCGCCACCCGCACGCCGAGCCGCTTGAGTTCCGCAATCGCCGGACCGGCATCGTCCCTCGGTGGATCGCTCAGGGCGAGAAGCCCCGCCACCTGCATGGGCGCCTCCGAGCCGACGGCGACGCCGAGCACGCGGCAGCCGTCGCGTTCCAACGCATCCGCGCTCTCGGTCGCGTCCGGTGTTGGCTCGCACAGCATCGCCACCGCCGCGAACGCGCCCTTCACGATGCGCAGGCGCTTGCCGCAGGAATCCAGGGCGACGGCCTCGGACATCTTCACTGCCGGATCGAACGGCGTGAAGGCGACAAGCGTCGGGATGCCCGGCTCGACCTCCGGAGCGACGGCACGAACCGCGCTGTCCACGGGATCCTGTCCCCCCTCCGAACTGGCGAGCGCGGCAAGCGCGAGCACGCGCCCCTCGGTGAAGCCCGGCATGGGGCGTACCTCTGTCACCGCGAGTGTGTTGCGGGTCAGCGTGCCGGTCTTGTCGGAGCAGAGGATGTCCATGCTCGCCGCCTCGTCGACGGCGGACAGGCGGGTGGGCAGCACCCCGGAGCGTGCCAAGGCCCGCGCGCCGAGCGCGGTGGCGAGCGTGAATGTGGCCGGCAGCGCCACGGGTACGGTGCCCAGAACCGCGATTAGCAGGAGCGGCAGCAGCTCGGCCAGCGGCATCCCGATCGCCAGCGCATAGGCCAGCATCCCGAGCGTGACCACGCCGTTCAGCAGGGCGAGGTTGCGCACCACCGTCAGGACCGCCTTCTGCTGGGCACTGCCGACATGCGCCATGCGGACGAGTTCTGCCGCCTTGCCGAACCGCGTGCGGGCGCCGGTCGCCGTGACGAGGCCGACGGCCTCGCCGCGCCGGACGAGCGAGCCGGCATAGGTCTCGTGGCCGGAACCCGCCTCGATCGGCAACGACTCGCCGGTGAGCGTGGATTGATCCAGCAGCACGTGCCCTCCGATGATGCGGATGTCGGCGCCGACCACCGTGCCGAGCGAGAGCTTGACGACATCGCCCGGCACCAGTTCTGCGGCCGGCACCGTCATCCAGAGCCCGTCGCGATGAACGCTGGTAACGAGTGCGAGGCGTGCCTTGAGTGCGGCAACGGTCGCCTGAGCCCGACTTTCGTGCAGGAAGCCGAGTGCGGCGTTGAAGATGAGCAGAATCGCGACGACGGACGCCTCGACGTACTCGCCGAGAACGAGCTGCAGCACGATCGCCGCTTCCAGCAGGCAGGGCACCGGCGCAACGAACTTGCCGACGATGAGACGCAGCGGATGAACCGCTTCGTCCGGCGTGGCATTCGGCCCATAGGTCGCGAGGCGGCGGCGCGCCTCCGCGACGGTGAGGCCTTCGGCTTCGCCGGTCCCCGATGAAGCAGGGTCTCTGCGGATCAGGGTTCCGCGAGGCGGGGCCGGGAGGTGGCCCTCATTCCCGTCCGTTCGCGTGAGGCCGTCCATGCGACTGCTCCAACGCTCAGCGGGGCGGCACCTGTTGGCGATCGACCCGCTCGCGGGCACCTCGGTTTGATTGGACCTATCCCGCCGGTCGGCCGCAGAGGGTTTGATCCAGATCAGCCCCAGCGCCGTTCCCGTGGATTCTCAATCGCCGGGTAGCAACGTTGACCCGCTTCCTCGGGGAATTGCCGGGCTTCCGGCCCAGCAACGCTCGCCCTGGGTCCACAGCGACACCGGTATATGGACGCGATGGCGTATCTCGGCTGAAAGTGATCCGAGGACGGCGGCTCCGAAGCGGCCGGGCCCATGGATGCCCAGCTGTGGCTCGGAGTCGCTGAGGCTGGCGGTTCCCCGTGGACTGGGTCTTTCCCACCTCTTCCCGATCGTCGCAGTCGCGTTGCCCGAGCTTCAGTGAAGCCGCCGCTACCGCAGCAGCGCGGGGCGTCAGGTAAGAGCCGGGTCGTCGCTTTACCGGCTCGGTCGGGATGCGAGGCAAGCGGCACAGCTGAGTCCCAGCCATAGCCCTCCGATGATCGAGTGCTATTCGGCCGGGGTCATGACGAGCGCCTTCCCTCTTCGCTTCAACCGACGACGCGAGGCTTGGCCATCCGCTCTGAGGGGCGAGTTCCAGCATGCTGAACGCGCTTGATCGGCGCAAAGCGGATGATCCGCATTTGACGGAGGCTCAACGTTGGTTCTGCTTCAGGTCGCGCCGCTCGGACGGCGTTGCCGAAGGATCGCATACCACGCGGGTTGAGCGCCGCTCAGCCGAGGACAGCGAGGGCCGCGGCGAGATCGGCGACCAAATCGTCGGGATGCTCGATTCCGATCGACACCCTGATCGTCGCGTCCGTTATGCCGAGGCGATCACGCACGGCTTTCGGCACGCCTGAATGGGTCGTGGAGGCCGGGTGGCTGGCGAGCGACTCCGTGCCGCCCAGGCTAACGGCGAGCTTGAACAGTTGAAGAGCGTTGAGGACTTGGAATGCCTCCGCCTCGCCGCCGACGATGTCGAACGAGAATGTCGAACCCGGCGCCGCGCATTGCGCCGCATACACCTGAGCCTGCATCGATCCGGGCTCCAGATGCGCGAGGTGATGAAGGCGCGCCACCTTCGGATGCACAGCCAGCATGCGGCCGACGATCTCGCCATTGCGGTTGGCAGCCCCCATCCGCAGCGTCAGGGTTTCGAGCGACCGCCCGAGCATCCAGCAGGAATGCGGGTCGAGACCGGTCCCGATGGCTGAGCGCAGCAGTCGCACCGGCCTTATCCGCGCTGCCGAGCCGAGAGCAGCGCCGGCGATCAGGTCGGAGTGGCCGCCGACGTATTTCGTCAGCGAATACACCGAGATGTCGGCGCCGTGGCGCAGGGGGTGCTGGAAGAGGGGACCGAGGAGCGTGTTGTCGCAGACCACGACCGGGGCCTCACCGCCCTGCCGGGCGCCGATCTCGTCGGCGACCTCGCGGATCAGGCTGAGATCGACGAGGGTGTTGAGCGGGTTCGATGGTGTCTCGATCATGACGACGCTGACGCGTCCCGCCTCGGCGGCTTGGTTGGCCGCGGCGCGCACGTTCGCCGGGTCGGTTCCATCGGCGAAGCCGAATGGCGCGATTGCGAAACCCGCCAAGGTCTTGGAGATGAGCGTCTCAGTGCCTCCGTAGAGCGGCTGCGAGTGCAGGATCGCGTCGCCGGGCCGCGCGAAAGCCAGGATCGTGGTCGCGATCGCCGACATGCCCGAGGAGAAGACCAGCGCGGCCTCGGCCTCCTCGAATACGGCCAGCCGATCTTCGACGATCTCGCTGTTCGGATGATTGAAGCGCGAGTAGACGAGCCCCGCCGCCTCGCCCACCGGGGGTTCGCGCCGCCCGGAGACATAGTCGAAGAAGGCCTTGCCATGCTCGGCCGAGGTGAAGACGAAGGTCGATGTGAGGAAGACCGGCGGCTTGACCGCGCCCTCGGATAGGGCTGGATCGTAGCCATAGCCGAGCATCAGGGTTTCGGGATGGAGCGGGCGGTTGCCAAGCGCCTTCTTGTGGTAGCGATCATCGGACATGCTGGCCTCGTTCCGACACGGCACCAGCCCGGGGCTGAGTAACCGGGCTGCGCTTGGACTCCGGTTCTGCGGACGAAGAAGCATGGCATAGCCGCGCCCGCTTCAAAACGTTGCGAAGGCCTCGAAGAGCCTCAGCGCGCGGCGGCGCACGGTCGCTCCTGGCCGATAGCTGCCCATCCGCTCCGGGGTCGCGGTGTGGGGTGAGCGGATGTCCGGCACGCTGGGCTGCCCGTCCGAGCGTCGGGTCGACAGCCTCCTCAACGCGGTGAGGAGCCCCGACGTTCGCTCCCCAATGGTGTGTGCCCCGGTATCCCCGGACCTGATTTCGGCCGCCACCTCCGGCGAGGGACGGCGATCCCCAAGCCGCGCTCCGGCCCGTTCCGGCCCACTCGCCTCCCTCAATAGAGACGATCCTGGGAAGCTCTTGCGCTGAATCAATGCGGCCGCGGTGCTGACAAGCGGTGTTGAACCGACGCCTCGCTGGCGGTCCCCGCAACTTGAAGTCGAAGCCATGCCCAACGGCGCCGCAACTGCGCATCTCTACAGGCCCAAGCTCGTCACCACCCTGATGGAAGGCTATGGATTGCCCGCGCTGCGCCGCGACGTCATGGCCGGGCTGACCGTCGCCATCGTCGCCCTGCCGCTTTCCATGGCCATCGCCGTCGCGTCCGGGGTCTCGCCGGATCGGGGGCTCTACGCCGCCATCGTAGGCGGCTTCGTCGTCTCCGCCTTCGGCGGCAGCCGCTTCCAGATCGGCGGCCCGGCGGGCGCCTTCATCGTCCTCGTCTCGGCGACCGTCGCCCGTTTCGGCGTCGACGGCATGCTCCTGGCCGTGCTGCTCTCCGGCCTGTTGCTGACGCTCGTCGGCGCACTCCGGCTGGGCTCGCTGATCCGGCACATCCCGCACGCGGTCACCGTCGGCTTCACCGCAGGCATCGCCTGTACGATCCTGGCCAGTCAGTTGAAGGACCTGGGCGGCCTCAGGCTGAGCAGCGCTGAGCCCGGTCCGGTCATCCCGAAACTGGTGGCCCTCGCCCACGCCTTGCCCACCCTCGATCCACGCGCGCTTGCCCTGGGCTGCGGGGTCGCGGTGGCGATCTTCGCGCTGCGACGGTGGACGCCGTCCTTTCCAGGCATGCTGGTATCGGTTGCCGCCGCCTCGGCTCTGGTTTGGCTCGGCGACCTCGACATCGCCACCATTGCGAGCAGCTTCGGCGGCGTGCCGCGCGGTCTGCCCATGCCCCAGATGCCGCAGGCGACATCCCAAATGCTGCGCGACGTCTTCCCGACCGCCCTCGCCTTCACGATGCTGGGCGGTATCGAGAGCTTGCTGTCGGCCAAAGTTGCCGACAGCATGACGGACCGCGTCCACCGCTCGAACATGGAACTGATCGCCCAGGGCATCGCCAACATTGCTTCGGCCCTGTTCGGTGGCATCAGCGTGACCGGCACGATAGCCCGAACCGCGACCAACATCCGCGCCGGCGCGGCAACCCCGATCTCAGGCCTACTGCACTCGGCCTTCCTCCTTCTCTTCATGCTGGTCGCAGCTCCGCTCGCCGGCTTCGTACCGCTGGCGGCTCTGGCCGGCGTGCTGGTGGTCGTCTCCTGGAACATGGTGGAGAAGAGCGAGTTCGCGCGGCTCCTGATGAATTGGCGCACGGCCACGGTTCTGCTCGCCACCTTCGGCCTCACCCTGCTGGAGGATCTGACGGCTGGCATCATCGCCGGCTGCGTGCTCGCCGCCGTGCTTGCTGTGCTGCACCGAGGTGTGCCGGAAGAAGGTGCCTGACGGTGTACGTTCCCTGTCAAGCGCCAGATCGGTGCTGCGCCAGCTCATTCACGGAGGATCCTGCATCGGCGCGATCCCTCTGAGCTCTCGCGCGCCATCCGAAAGTCGAAGATTTGAACCGGCACCAGGCCTTTCGAAGGCGAGGCGAAACCTTGAACGAAGTCAAAATCCTACGTCGAAGACTGATGTTGTCGGTCGCGCTTGGCATCATGACCGGGATGGCCTCGTTGGCCCATGCCGGCAGTTCGGGCGTGATGGGGACGGTGCTTTGGGACAGAACCACGCACTCGGGTGAAGCGTTAGACCTTACAGGGTACGTCCAGACCTTTGACGACGACTTCAACAGCTTGGATGTCACCTCGGGCGCGTGCTGCGCCAACTGGTACGGTCCGGTTCGTCCGCCGACCGGGATCGAGCGCGTGGTCGCGCCGAGTCCGAACGGCAACGCCAACTACTTCCTCGCGAGGCCGGGCATTCTGACGATACGTGCGCTGAAGCAATCCGATGGCACGTACACCTCTGGGGTGATGCAGACGGTAAACGCCGCCGACCAGGGCTGGACGCAGCGAAAGGGCTACTTCGAAATGCGCGCGATGATGCCGCAAGGTGCCAATGCGTGGCCCGCCTTCCTCCTGCATTCGCGCGCGCGCCTCGCTCCGTATCGAACGACGAACACCGAGACCGACATCATCGAATGGTACAGCAATGACCCGCGCGGTCTGCACCAGACCGTGCATCTCTGGCCGGCGAAGTATCCACAGCCCGGTGAACCCACGGCACACACGTATAACTCTAACTACGTGGGCCACGATGCCGCGCGTGTCGATCAAGGCTACCATACCTACGGTTGCTTAATCAGAGACGATCTCGTGATCATGTATTTCGACCGCAAGGAGCTGGCGCGCTACCCGATCTCGCAATTCCCTCAGTTTCTAGCGCCCGTCTACATGGTTCTCGACTTGGCGGTGCAGGGCAAGACCGGAACCCCGGATACGCTCGATTTCACCATCGACTACGTCCGTGCGTGGGCGGCGCCCGCATCGACGTCGCAGTAGAACATGACGTCGCCTTGCCTTGGCGGGATTGGAGCGCCACTGCCATTGGCGTCGTCGCGGAAGCATGCCGGGCTGGGGGGCGTTGAATTGTTATCGCGCCCTGTTCTCGAAGCACGCCGTCCACGACATCGGCTTTCAGGCGCTCTGCCGACCGCACCATCACAACGCGCTCACAAGAGTGCCTTATGGGAACTTCCGCGTCGGAGCAGCGACGGCGCCGCTTGGAACGACAGGCATGGGCGCAAGGCGGCCGGAACTGGCCGAGAGCCGCTGGTCTGCTTCGCGCTCAACGCCCCGAACGCCGCCCGTCTCAGGAAGGGGCCGGGCGGAGTCCGAGGCGGTGTCACTTCGACGGATCGGCCGGAGCAGGCGGAATCGCGTCGAGCCCGACGACGAGCAAGCCGCCCGCGGCGAGCGCGCTGAACGCCGCCCCTGCCAGGAAGGTTGCCGACGAGCCGAACGCGTCCCACAGCGCGCCTGCCACGACGCTCGCGATGAGGAGGGCCACCCCGGTCAGGAGGTTGAACATACCGAAGGCGGTCCCGCGCAGGTCGGCGGCGGCCGTGTCGGCGACCATCGCCGCGAAGAGCCCCTGGCTGAAGCCCATGTGGAGCCCCCACAGCGCGACGCCGAGCCCCGCGACGGTGAGGCTGGGGGCGAAGGCCAGCACCAGGTCGGCCAGCACGAGCAGGACGAGGCCGACCTGCAGGAGCGTCGCCCGGTTCATCCGGTCGGAGAGCGCGCCGGCCGGGTAGGACGACAGAGCGTAGGCCACGCTCATCACCACAGGGACGAACGGGAGCAGAAACGGCTGCACCCCGAACTCCTGGACGCGCAGCAGCAGGAACGCCTCGCTGAACCGGGCCAGCGTCAGCACGACCGCGATCGCGACCACCCACCAGTAGCGGCCCCCCAGGCGGGTGAGGTCGTGCCGATGCAGGGGAAAGCGGGCCCTCGGGCGCGCCGCCGGGGTGTCCGGATCCCTCACTGCGACGATGAGAACGGCGACGGACAGAACGGCGGGCAGCACTGCGACCCAGAACACGGACCGGAAGTCGTTGGCGAACAGCCACATCAGGCCGATGGCCAGCAGCGGGCCGACGAACGCCCCGATGGTGTCGAGCGTCTGGCGCAGGCCGAAACTGGCTCCGCGCAGTTCTGGCGGCGCGAGGTCGGCCACGAGCGCGTCGCGGGGCGCACCGCGGATACCCTTGCCCACCCGGTCGATGAACCGGGCAGCGACCAGCCACTCCAGGGCGCTCGCCAGAGGAAAGATCGGTTTGGTGAGCGCGCCGAGCCCGTAGCCGAGGACCGCCAGGAGCTTGCGCTTGCCGAGCCAGTCGCTCACGGCGCCCGAGAACACCTTCACGATCGAGGCGGTCGCCTCGGCGATGCCCTCGATGATGCCGACCGCGAGCGTCGAGGTGCCCAGCACCGTGACCATGTAGATGGGCAGCAGCGCGTGGATCATCTCCGACGAGATATCCATCAGCATGCTGACGAAGCCCAGGATCCAGATGGCTGCCGGGATGGCCCTGCGATTGCCGGCGGGCATCTCAACCGTCGTCATGGTGCTTCCTCGATGTCGCGACGCGTCGTCGGGATGGCCTTACGTCCCGACTGACCGCGCCGCTTGTCCGTCCGCGGCGCATCCGTCTCGGTCGCCGTACCGGCGATCTGGCTGATCCGGCGTGACAGCGCTCGCGCGAGGGCGGTTCGCCGGTTGGGCGTCATCGTCCGCCAAGCGCGGATTTCCGGCACCGTGCGCCCGCAGCCCACGCACCGGCCCGTCCGGCCGTGGAATTCGCAGACCGAGATGCAGGGGTCGTCCTTCTTCACGATCGGCCTACTCCGGCGTGCAGGCGGTTTCCACTCGACATCAAATAGGGTACCCCCCTATAGGTCAAACTGGAGGCAGACGCCGACCCGGTGGCCCATACGCTCGAGGAGAAGACCAAGCGTCTGGCGCGGGTGCGCCGGATCAAGGGACGGGTGGACGCCGCCAGGCGGGCCCTGGAGGCCGAGCTCGGCTGCACCGACGTCCCGATGCGTGTCGCCACGATGCGTGGGGCCATCAACGGCCTGACCGCCGAGCTGATGGAAGACCACATCAGCCACCACGTCGTGAACCCGGACAGGGAGCCGGATCCGGAGCGCGCCAGAGGCGCGGCCGCGCGGATCGACGTGGTGCGGACCGACCCCACATGAACAAGGCCGCCCCATGACCTCTCTGCCCGACCTGCTCCAGCAGGGTACCGCGCACGCGTGGCTGTTCGTGCCGAGCGCGATCCTGCTCGGCGCCCTGCATGGCCTCGAGCCAGGGCACTCCAAGACGATGATGGCCGCCTTCATCATCGCCGTGCGCGGCACCGTCACCCAGGCGGTGCTGCTCGGACTCGCGGCGACGCTCTCGCACACGGCGGTGGTGTGGATCATCGCGCTCGGGGGGCAGTATCTCGGGAAGGAATGGGGCGGCGAGGCGAGCGAGCCGTACTTCCAGCTCGCCTCTGCGGTCATCATCGTCGGGATCGCGCTCTGGATGGCGTGGCGGACGTGGCATGAACAGCACCACGCGCACGACCATCATCACCACGGCGTGGCCAGGTTCATCCCGACCAAGGCCGGCATTCTGGCCCTCGAGGTGTTCGAGGACGGCGTGCCGCCGCGCTGGCGCCTCCGGGCCGAGCGTGGAGAGCTCCCGGGACCTGGGGACCTGACCGTAGAGACGATCCGTCCGGACGGAGGGCGGCAGACGTTCGCCTTTGCGGATCGAGGCGAGTTCCTGGAAAGCCTGAAGGAGATTCCCGAGCCGCACGCTTTCACCGCGCTGCTGCACCTGACAGGGCCGATTGGGGGCGAGATCCACGAGGTCGTGTTCGAGGAGCACGTTCATGACCACGACCACGGTCATATGAACCTGGGCGACGAGGACGACGCCCATGCGCGCGCCCATGCCGAGGACATCCGGCGCCGGTTCGCGGGGCGACAGGTGACGACAGGACAGATCGTGCTCTTCGGCCTGACCGGTGGCCTGATCCCGTGCCCGGCGGCGATCACGGTGCTGCTGCTGTGTATTCAACTCAGGCAGCTGAGCCTCGGGTTCGCGCTGGTGGTGTGCTTCAGCATCGGGCTGGCGATCACGATGGTCTCGGCGGGCGTGCTGGCGGCGCTCAGCGTCCGGCACGTCGCTTCGCGCTGGTCCGGCTTCAGCAGCTTCGCCCGACAGGCGCCCTACGCCTCGGCTGCCCTGATCGTCCTGGTCGGGCTCTACACGGGCTGGCTCGGCTGGGAGGGTATCCGGCACGGTGATCCGGCTCGTGCCGCCTCCTGGGCGTCGACCGGTCCGGCATGACCGGCGGGACCTTCGATCCAGGGAGCCCGAGCGCTTGATCAGCATCAAGGCGTGACCACCCAGGGCGGGACAGTCTGAACTCGATTGCATCGCGGGCCGACCTCGTCGCTGACGACCCGCTCATCACGAGGGACATCCGCCGTTGGTTCGGAGGGCACCATGACGCTGGCAACACGGATGTTCGCTATCGCCGACACCGATGGAGACGGGTCTGTCTCGTTCAAGGAAATGACCGCTGTTCATATGCGTATCTTCAACGCGGTCGATGCCGACAAGGATGGAAAAGTAGCTCCTGAGGAGCCTCGGAAATTCTTCGAAGAGCCGTGATCGAAGCCGACGTCGACCCGCGACAAACGGGCAGGAGGATCGGCGGGCGCCCGTCACCCGCGACCCGGTCCCGCCATGGGCCAGCGATGATGCAGGTCGGCGACGACATGAGGCTTGAGCGCGCCGATGCCCCCGGCACCTTCCAAGTCTGTCGGGTCAGGGTGGCTATGCTCGATGAGGTCCGGGTCCGGGTCCGGCCGCCGCTAGGTCGCCGGCACCCTGGCCGCTCGATTCAACGAGCCCGGCACCAGGACCGGCATCCCTGTCTTCGCCGAGCCGGCCGGCGAGAGGGTGGAGCAGCCGGTCCGGCCAACCATCCTCGAACACCGGCACAGAGACCACGCGCGCGCGTGCGCCGCCGCCCATGACACGGACATGCTCAAGCATCTTCCCATCGTGCTGCTGGCCGTCGTCGGCGGCTTCCTCGTCGCGACGTGGTGGCCCGCCGCCCCCGATGCGCTGCGGGCCCTGCTGACCGGCCCGCAGCACGCGCCCACGATCGCGCATCCCGAGGTCACGCCGGCGGCCGTTCCTGAGCCGGAACGGTCCAGGCTGGTTCGCCTGACCGACGATCAGGTCGCGACCGCCAAGATCCGCGTGTCGCGGGTCGGCGAGGGGCGCCTCGCGCGTCACCTTCACGTCCCGGGCACCATCGTCCCGAGCGCCGACGGTACCGCCCGGATCGCGGTGAAGACGACCGGCACGGTGGTCGAGCTGCGCAAAGGACTCGGCGACAAGGTTGCCAAGGGCGAGGTGGTCGCCCTGCTCGACAGCCGCGAGATCGCCGATGCCAAGGGCGAATACCTGGCGGCTCGGGTGACGGCCGCGCTCCAGAAGACCCTGTACGAGCGCGACAAGGAACTCTGGGACAAGCGCGTCTCGTCCGAGCAGCAGTACCTGCGCTCGCAGGCGAGCTACCAGGATCTGAAGGTCAAGGAGGATGCGGCGCGCCGCAAGCTGACCTTCCTCGGCCTCAGCCAAGCCGAGATCCAGGCGTTGCCGAACCAGCCGGAGGCTCAGTTCGAGCGCCAGGAGATCCGCTCGCCGCTCAGCGGCAAGGTGGTGGAGCGGCGCGTCGACCTCGGGGCGGCCGTCGGCCGGGACAACCTGGAGACCGAACTCTACAGCGTCGTCGACCTGTCGACCGTCTGGATCGATCTCGCGGTGAGCCCCAGCGACCTGCCGCTGGTCCGCGAGGGCCAGACCGTGGTGGTGCGGGTGGACGCCACCGGCGAAGCGGCGCGCGGCCGCATCGTCTTCATCGTGCCCGTCCTCGACCAGACGACGCGCGCGGCGCGGGTCGTCGCGGAGCTGGCCAATCCGGACGAGATCTGGCGGCCCGGTTCCTTCGTGGCCGCCGAGATCGCGATCTCGGACAAGCCCGTTCGGGTCCTCATCCCGGCGACAGCCATCCAGATCCTGGAGGGCAAGCCGAACGTCTTCGTGCGGGTTGCGGAGGGCTTCGAGACGCGGCCGGTCCGCCTCGGGCGGTCGGACGACGACGGCGTCGAGGTGACGGCGGGGCTGGAGCCGGGGGACATCATCGCCGTGGCCAACACCTTCACGCTGAAATCCGAGCGCGGCAAGGTCGCGGCGGGGGACTGAGCCATGATCCGCTCGGTCCTCGCCTTCTCTGTCGCCAATCGCTACGCGGTTATTCTGGTGACGCTCATCGCGACCGCGCTCAGTGCCTGGTCGCTCATGCGGCTGCCCATCGACGCCGTCCCCGACGTCACGAACAACCAGGTTCAGATCAACGTCATTGCCCCGGCGCTCACGCCGGTCGAAGTCGAGAAGCAGGTCACGGTCCTGGTCGAGCGGGCGCTCGCCGGCACGCCGGGCCTGGAGAGCATGCGCAGCTTCTCGCGCAACGGGTTTGCCCAGCTCACCGCCGTCTTCAGCGACAGGGTCGATGTCTACTTCGCCCGGAGCCAAGTGAACGAGCGGCTGGTCGAGGTGCGCGGCACATTGCCCCCCGGGGTCGAGGTTCGGCTCGGTCCGATCTCGACCGGCCTCGGCGAGATCTACTGGTGGGCCGTCGAATACCGGCCGCCCGGCGAGGGATCGCCCGTCCGGGAAGGCCTGCCTGGCTGGCAGCCGGACGGCAGCTATCTCACGCCCGAGGGCGAGCGGCTGAATTCGGACTTCGAACGCGCGGTCTATCTGCGCACGGTCCAGGATTGGATCGTCCGGCCGCAGATGAAGAGCGTGCCGGGCGTGGCGGGCGCCGACGCCGTCGGCGGCTTCGTGAAGGAGTATCAGGTCCAGCCCGACCCGATGAAGCTCATCGGCTACGGCCTCTCCTTCGCCGACCTCACGCGGGCCATCGCGGCCAACAATGTGACCCGCGGGGCGAACTACGTCGAGCGTAACGGCGAGGGCTATGTCGTCCGCGCCGGCGGGCTGATCGAGACCGTCGACCAGATCCGCGAGATCGTCGTGGCCACCCGCAACGGCGTGCCCATCCTGGTCAGGGACGTCGCGGCGGTCGGACTCGGACGGGAGCTCCGGACCGGCTCGGCCAGCGAGAACGGGCACGAGGTGGTGCTCGGCACCGCCCTCATGCTGATCGGCGAGAACAGCCGAACGGTCGCGGCGGCCGCCGACGCGAAGATCAAGGAGATCAACCGGCTGCTCCCGCCGGGCATCCAGGCCCGGACGCTGCTCAGCCGCACCGACCTGGTCGATGCTACGGTCAGGACGGTGGCCAAGAACCTCGCGGAAGGGGCGCTGCTGGTCATCGCAGTGCTGTTTCTGGCGCTGGGCAACATCCGGGCGGCGATCATCACGGCGCTGGTCATCCCGGTCGCCATGATGCTGACGGCCACCGGCATGCTGGCCGGGCGCATCAGCGCCAACCTGATGTCGCTCGGCGCCCTCGATTTCGGCCTCATCGTGGATGGTGCCGTCATCATCGCGGAGAACAGCTTGCGGCACATCGCAGAGCGCCAGCACGCGCTCGGGCGCACGCTGCGCCTGGACGAACGGCTGGAGACCGTCCGCGTCTCGGCCGAGGAGATGATCAAGCCGAGCGTTTACGGGCAGGCCATCATCATCCTGGTCTACGTGCCGCTGCTGACCTTCACCGGGGTCGAAGGCAAGACGTTCGCGCCGATGGCGCTGACAGTGCTGATCGCGCTGGGGGCGGCCTTCGTTCTCTCGCTGACCTTCGTACCCGCCATGATCGCGACCGTGATCACCGGCCGCGTCAGCGAGGGCGACAATGTTCTCATCCGGGTGCTGAAGCGTGCTTATCGGCCGCTTCTCGCCGGCGCGATCCGGGCGCCCCTGGCTTACGTGGCCGGCGCGATCGCCATCCTCGGCCTGGCCGGGGTGCTGGCGACGCGCCTGGGCCAGGAGTTCACGCCGACTCTCGACGAGAAGAACATCGTGCTGGAGGCGCGGCGCATCCCCTCGACGGCCATCTCGCAGTCGCAGGCCATGCAGCTCGGCGTCGAGGAGGCGATGAGCAAGTTCCCGGAGGTGGCCTTCGTCTATTCGCGATGCGGCACGCCCGACATCGCGGCGGACCCGATGCCGCCGAACGCCTGCGATGCCTACCTCATCCTGAAACCGCAGAGCGCATGGCCCGATCCGGAGGAAACCAAGGAGGCGCTCATCGGTCGGATGGAGGCGGAGGCGAAGCGGATCCCGGGGACGCTGTTGGGCTTCTCGCAGCCGATCCAGATGCGCTTCAACGAGCTCATCGCCGGCGTGCGCGACGACTTGGCGGTGAAGGTGTTCGGCGAGGAGTTCGGGCCGATGGTCGAGGGCGCCCGCAAGATCGCCGGCATCCTGCGGAGCCTGGATGGGGCAGCCGACGTGAAGGTCGAGGAGGCGGTCGGTCTTCCGTTCCTGGAGATCAAGATCGACCGGCAGGAGATCGCCCGGCGCGGGTTGAGCATGGCCGATGTGCAGGACGTGATCGGGACCGCGGTGGGCGGCAAGGATGCCGGGCTGGTCTACCAGGGTGACCGTCGGTTCAACATCGTGGTGCGCCTCGCCGACGCCGTCCGTGGCGACGTCGAGGCGCTGAAGAACCTTCCGGTGCCGCTCCCGGCCGCGCAGGTCGCGCAGGGCCGGACGAGCACGGGCGTTTCCGCGGCACCCGCGCCGGTTACCGGGTTGAGCGTGCCCCTGCGGCAGCTGGCGAGCTTCTCCTTCACCGAGGGCCCGAACCAAGTCAGCCGCGAGAACGGCCGGCGCAGGGTGGTGGTCACGGCCAATGTGCGCGGCCGCGACATCGGCTCGCTGGTGGCCGAGGCGCAGGCGCGCATCGCCGCCGCGGTGAAGCTGCCGGCCGGCTACGAGGTGCGTTGGGGCGGGCAGTTCGAGAACCTGACGGCCGCGCGCCAGCGCCTGACGGTCGTGGTGCCGGCCTGCTTCGCGCTGATCTTCATCCTGCTGCTCGGCGCCCTCGGCTCGGCCCGGGATGCGTCCATCGTGTTCAGTGCGGTGCCGATGGCCTTGACCGGCGGGGTGGCGGCCCTGTGGCTGCGGGACATGCCCTTCTCGGTTTCGGCGGCCGTCGGCTTCATCGCCCTTTCGGGCGTGGCGGTTCTGAACGGCTTGGTGCTCCTCAACCACATCCGCACGCTGGTGGCGAACGGAATGGGCATTCCGGAGGCCGTGCAGGAGGGGGCCCTGACCCGCCTCCGGCCCGTCGTGATGACAGCGCTGGTCGCCGCCCTGGGCTTCGTGCCGATGGCCCTCGCGACCGGCACGGGCGCAGAGGTGCAGCGTCCGCTGGCCACCGTCGTCATCGGCGGCCTCGTCAGTGCGACGCTGCTGACGCTCCTGATCCTGCCGGCTCTGTACATGCGGTTTGGCCGGGCGGCAGCCAAGCCAGCCGAGGAGCTGCCGGGAGCGGCGTCGGAGCGTCTGAGGCCGGCGGCATGAGCATGCGTCGGCCGGGCTCTGACCCGGCCGAGGTTGCGGAGATCGCCTCGGCGGGGCCGCGCGCGAGCACGCTCCGGCTCATCGGGGAGGAGGCCGGGCCGCGGGACGCCTCAACCCTGCCGCGGACCGATCAGCGCTTGCGGAAGCGAGACAGGAATCGCTCGCTGGCCCGAGCCGCCATCTCGAGCTGCGGCTTCAGGGCCGGGATGTCCTCGCTCAGGAGCGCGAAGCCGAGAGGCAGCATCCAGAGGCCGAGGATGGGCAGGAACGACAGCACCCCGCCGGCGATCAGGGCGAACGCCGCCGCCAGTCGCACCGGCCGCCGCGAGGGTACTCTCAGCCACGTGACCGCGTCGCGCATCCACCCGGGAAGACGGCCGGTCAGGCGGTCGACCCGCGCATCCCAATCGGCGGCGGTCGGGCTCATGCCACCCTGCTCCAGATCAAAGCCTTCAGAGGCCGAGCGCGTCGCTCGTGCGCGGAGCCGTCCTCTGACGGCCATTTGATCCGGACTGCGTCGTCGCGCCAGAGGCCCGCCGGCTTCATCGCTCGGCGCGCTACGTCGCATCGGCCGGCAGCCGGACGACCGGAGCGTGCCGCCGCTCGGGCTCGGAAGCGGGTCCGCGCTCCGGGGCCTGCCTGAGCGCGGGAAACTCCGCCGCCGTGACCGTTTCCACGTCGAGGAGGAGCGCAGCCCCACCCTCCAGATCCTGTCGCCGCCGTCTCAGGATCTCCGTCGCCCTCTCGAACGCGTCCGCCACGATGTCCCGACCGGCGACATCGATCTCGCGCGCCGTCAGTTCGGCCGCATTCGGCCGGTCGATGCCGATCTCCGTGAGGAACAGATTCGCGGGCGGCAGATAGGTGCGCTGGCCGAGCTCCGCCGTCATCCCGTGCCGGGTGACCATGTCGAGCGCGATCTGGGTCGCGCGCTGCAGGTCGTCCGCGGCACCGGTCGAGACATCCCCGTCGAAGACCAGCGCCTCGGCCGCACGGCCGCCGAGCAGGACCGCGATCCGGTTCCGCAACTCGCTCGCCGTGATCAGGAATTTGTCCTCGGTGGGACGCTGGATCGTGTAGCCGAGCGCCCCGACGCCGCGCGGGATGATCGAGACTTTCAGGACCGGGTCGACACCCGGCAGGCTCGCGGCCACGAGCGCGTGGCCCAGCTCGTGGAACGCCACGCGCCTGCGCTCCTCCGGCCCGAGCACGCGGCTGCGCTTCTCAAGCCCGGCCACGATCCGCTCCATGGCGGACGTGAAGTCGGCATAGGTGACATCCGCACCGCCGCGCCGGGTCGCCACGATGGCGGCCTCGTTGACGAGATTGGCGAGATCGGCGCCCGTGAAGCCGGGCGTGATGCCCGCCACCGCGTCGAGGTCGAGTTCCCTGGCGAGCCGGACCTTGCCGACATGCACCTTCAGGATGTCGACCCGGCCCTTCCGGTCGGGGCGGTCGACGAGCACCTGCCGGTCGAAGCGGCCGGGCCGCAGAAGGGCCGGATCGAGGACCTCCGGCCGGTTCGTCGCGGCGAGAAGGATCACCCCTGTGGTCGGGTCGAAGCCGTCGAGTTCCGCGAGGAGCTGGTTGACGGTCTGCTCCCGCTCATCGTGACCACCGGGGATCTGGGTGCCGCTGCGGCTGCGGCCGAGGGAATCCAGCTCGTCGATGAAGATGATGGCGGGCGCGGCCCCGCGGGCCTGCTCGAACAGGTCTCGCACCCGGGCGGCGCCGACGCCGACGAACATCTCGATGAACCTGTCTCTTATACACA
>CAXDNE010000083.1:0-24955 GCA_963990595.1 uncultured Methylobacterium sp. | reverse complement strand
GGTGGGTTAGCGCCTCGTCGTAGTTGATCTGCTGGGCCTGGTTGCTCGTGTAGATATCGGTGGTCCGCACCTCCGGATGGGTCTCCGGATTGATGCCGATGGCCCGCATGAAGTCGAGGGCGTCGCTCATGCGGCTCGCCACGTCCTGGTAGCGCGAGGATTGCGGCGAATCCTTCACGAAGCCCAGCATCCAGCGATGCGCGTTCTCGAGATTCGCGTAGCCGCCGGTGGCGAAGGCGCGCAGCAGGTTCAGCGTCGCGGCCGATTGCCGGTAGGCCTCGAGCTGGCGGCGCGGATCCGGGACCCGCGACTCCTCCGTGAAGCCGATTCCGTTGATGATGTCGCCGCGGTAGCTCGGCAGGCTCACGCCGTCGAGGGTCTCGGTGGGCGACGAGCGCGGCTTGGCGAACTGCCCGGCGATGCGCCCGACCTTCACCACGGGCGATCCGCCCGCGAAGGTCAGCACCATCGCCATCTGCAGGAACACCCGGAAGAAATCGCGGATGTTGTCGGCGGAATGCTCGTCGAAGCTCTCGGCGCAGTCGCCGCCCTGGAGCAGGAATGCCTGGCCGGCGGCGACACGGCCGAGCGCCGCCTTCAGCTTCCGCGCCTCACCGGCAAAGACCAGCGGCGGAAAGCTCGCGATCTGCGACTCCACGGCGCCCAGGGCTGCAATGTCCGGATAAGTGGGAACCTGCTCGATCGGCAGGTTTCGCCAGCTCTTCGGTGTCCAACGCTCGCCCATGATCTCTCTCCGCGCACCTCTTCGTGCGACCGCGCCTCGTGCGCGACGCGCGGCTTATAGAGAGGTTCCGCCGCACTTGCGAGTGCCGGAAACGGCGGGGCAGGCGCGCCCCGGCTTCAGGCCTCGCCGTCCTCGACCTCGATTCCGTGCTCGGCCAGGATCCAGAAGATCGCCTCCAGGTCTTCCGCCGAGACGTCGCGCGGCGGCAGGGCCTCCTCCAGATCGTCGTAGGTCAGGTTTCGCCCGCGCTGTGCCTCGGCCTTGGCGAGAAGCCGGTCGATCGCCCGGCGGATGTCCGCGGGCAGCGCCTCGTGGCTCGGCGGCCGGTGAAAGGCGGGCCGCAGGGCATCCGCCAGCATGCCGTCGATGATCGCCTGCCGCCGCGCATGCGCGTCGTCCCCGCGTCGTCCCTTGCCTGCGCCCTGCTTGCCCATGCCCCTGATATGGCTCGGTCCGGCACGGCGTCGAGGCCCCGGCGGCGTCGAGGCGTCAGCCGACGCCGACCGGGTGTTTGGTCACCTCCGGAACCCGCATCGTCACCAACTCCTCGGCCGCGGTCGGATGAACCGCGATGGTCCGGTCGAAATCGGCCTTCGTGGCGCCCATGGTCACGGCGATGCCGACCGCCTGGATCACCTCCCCGGCGTCGTGGCCGAAGATGTGGACCCCCACCACCCGATCGGTGGCGCACTCGACGATCACCTTCATGAGGATGCGCTCCTCGCGGCCGGAGAGCGTCGCCTTCATCGGGCGGAAGCGCGCCTTGTAGACGTCGATCTTGCCGTAGATCTCGCGCGCGGCGGCCTCGGTGTGGCCGACCACGCCGATCTCGGGGGTCGAGAATACCGCGGTCGGGATCAGGCGATGATCGACGCAGGACGGCTTGCCGCCGAAGACGGTGTCGGCGAAGGCGTGGCCCTCGCGGATCGCCACCGGGGTCAGGTTGGCGCGGTTGGTGACGTCGCCGACCGCGTAGACCGACGGGACTTCGGTCTGCGAATAGGCGTCCACCGGAATCGCCCCGGCGCCGTCGACCGCGATCCCGATCCGGTCCAGGCCGAGCCCGGTGACGTTGGGACGCCGTCCGGTGGCGACGAGGACCTGATCGGCGAGAATGGTGCTGCCGTCGTCCAGCCGGGCGCAGAGGCCGCCATCCCGGCGCTCGATGCCGGCCAGGGTCCGACCCAGCCGCAGGTCCATGCGCCGTCCGTAGGCCTCCGCGAGGGCGTCGCGGACCTCGTCGTCGAAGCCGCGCAGCAGCCGGTCGCCCCGGTGCAGCAGAGTCGTGCGGCTGCCGAGGGCCGCGAAGACACCGGCGAACTCCACCGCGATGTAGCCGCCGCCGATCACCAGAATGCGCTCGGGAAGGCTCTCCAGCTCGAACACCTCGTTCGAGGTGATCGCCAGATCGATGCCCGGCACCGCGGGTTCTTTGAGGGGATGCGCGCCGACGGCGATCAGGATCCGCTCCGCCCGTACCGTCCGGTCGGATTTGAGGAGGCGCACCGTGTGCGGATCCTCGATCACGGCCCGTTCCGGCACGATCTCGACGCCGGCCCGGATCAGGTTGGCGTCGTAGATCCCTTCGAGCCGGGTTACCTCGGCGTCGCGGCGGCGCTTCAGGACGCTCCAGTCGAAGCGCGGCGTCTCCACCGTCCAGCCGAATCCTGCGGCGTCCTCGAACTCGTCGGCGAAGCGGCCGGCATAGACCATCAGCTTCTTCGGCACGCAGCCGCGGATCACGCAGGTGCCGCCGACCCGATACTCTTCGGCGAGCATGACCCGGGCGCCGTACCCCGCCGCGATGCGCGCTGCGCGGACGCCACCCGAGCCGCCGCCGATGACGAAGAGGTCGACGTCGAAATCGCTCATGCGGGACCGTCCATCTCGGGTCGCGTGTCCGCGCGGGGCCGGGACGCCGCGCGCATCCACGACATGGCAGCGCCGAGCCCCGCCGTCCACCACGCCGCCCAACCGTTGTGCTCCACGAAGGCGATCACCGCCGCGCAGGTGACGAGGCCGAGCGCGACGGACCGGTCCGGCTGCGGCATCCGGGCGATCTGCGCCAGCATCAGCAGCAGCGTGAGCGCACCGAGGAACGCACCCGGCAAGCCCAGCTCGGCCCAGACCTGCAGGAAGCTGTTGTGGGGATGGCCGACGCCGAGAAGGACCCGCATCTCGGGCGCCAGTCCCCGCGCGACCGGCGCGTCGGCGAAGCGTGCACTCGTGCCGTAGCCCGTCCCGCGCCAGGGATCGGCCGCCACCGCCGCCCCGAAGCTGCGCGCAATGGCGACGCGTGCCCGCGAGGAGGATTGGACCAGATGCGCGTGGGCCGATTCCGGCATGAAGCGGGCGAGGAGGTCGCCCTCGACGGGCGCGAGTGCCACCGCGAGGCCGAGGCCGAGGCCGGCGAGACCGATGCCGGCGCGCGGCGGCAGCAGGCGGGCCGCGACGAACATCGCGGCGCCCGCGAGACAGCCGAGCTGGGCGGCGCCGCTGATGGAGCGCAGCACGCCGAGCGCCGCGAAGGCCAGCACGGCCGCCGCGAGGCCTCGGGAACGGGCGCGCCACAAGACCAGGGCGAGCGGGCCGGCGACGAGGTCGAGGGTCAGGGCCGGCCGGTTATGCACGAAGGCGGCGACCCGCCGCCCCAGCGCCCGCTCGAGGGCGAGATCGGAGGCGAGATCCGCCGCGATCAGGAGACCGGCCAGCAGGACCGCGCTCGCCCCGAGACGCGGCGCGAAGGCCGGGATCCGACCGGGCGCCAGAACCGCGAGGAGGTATGATGCGGCGAGGGTCGGCAGGAACTCGCCGAGTACCCGCAGGGACGCGCCCGGGAACGGGCTCCAGAAGAGGGAGACGAGGCTCCAGGCCAGGAAGGCGAGCGCCGCAGCCGCCAGGGGACGCGCGAGCGGCGCGCGGAGGTGCGCGCGCAGGGCGGCCGGATCCTCGATCCAGCGGCCGGCCAGGAAGGCGAGCGCCGCGAGCCCGACCAGAGCCGGGCTCGAGCGATTGGCGAAGACCATCGCCAGCGGCATGACGGCGAGGAGCACCCCGCCCGCCGCGTAGAGCCGGCCGGCCGCACTCACGACACCGCACTCATGGGACTGCCATGACGGCCGAGCCCTCGCCGCAGCGGGGCCGCCTCACTGCATCTGGTGCCCGCGCTTGCCCATCTCGGCGCGCACCCGCACCATCACGTATTCCGACACGTCCTGAGTCCAGTCCTGCATCTCCTGCACCATCTCGTCGAGGAGCTGCGGCTGCGCCTCGACGTAATGCTTGCCGGCCGGCGAGCGGAAGAAGGTCACGATCTCCTTCAGCTCCGCCTCCGTGAATTTCGACGCATAGGTCCGCGCCGCGATGTCGATCATGCGCTGCTTCTGCAGCTCCATCTCTGGCTGCAGGGAGGCCAGGACCTCGTCGAGATCCTTGGCGAGTTCGGGCCGCGTGACCGCCTGCTTGCGGATCTGATCGGCGAAGGCGGGCAGGACGGAATCGAATGAGCGGGCGATACCGGAGCTGAGCATCACCTCGCGGGCGAGCGCGAGATGGCTGGGCGTGAATGTCGCCCCGGCGGCCGTGTTGGCGGCCGGCGTGCTCGGCTGGCCGGCCGGCTTGGCCGGCGCCGTCTTGTGTCCCTGAGCGGAGGCCGCCTGGGGAAGCGCTAGGAGCGCGAGGCCGAGCGCGAGGCCGAGCGCGGCGGTAGGGCGTCGGGACATGCTGGACTTTCTTGCGAGGATTGCCGGCGAGGATGAAGGCGCCTCAGGCGAGGCTGCCGAGAACGGTGATCTCGGCCCGTCCGTCTCGCGCAGCCGCCAGGATCGCGGCATCGGCGATGCCGAGAAACAGACCGTGCTCCACGACGCCGGGCACTGCCCAGAGGGCAGCCCCGAGGGTCTCAGGGTCGGGGATCGCGCCGAGATGGGCGTCGAGGATATGATGACCGCCGTCGGTCACCAGGGGCTTGCTGTCCGCGTGGCGGCGCAGCCGGACGGCGCCGGTGCAGCCGGCGTCGGCGATGGCCGCTTCCACGGCCCGGTGCGTGGCCGTGAGGCCGAAGGGATTGACCTCGATCGGCAGGGGAAAGGCGCCGAGCCGGGCCACGCGCTTGGCGGCGTCGGCGATGACCACCATGCGGCGGCTCGCGAAGGCGACGATCTTCTCCCGCAGCAGCGCCGCGCCGCCGCCCTTGATCAGGCGCAATTGCTCGTCGACCTCGTCGGCCCCGTCGATCGTGAGATCGAGCTCCGGCACGTCGTCGAGCGTCGCCAGGCGGATGCCGAGGCCCTCGGCCTGGGCGCGCGTCGCCTCCGAGGTCGGCACGCCGACGATGTCGAGTCCCTGGCCGACCCGCTCCCCGAGCAGCGCCACGAAGGCGGCCGCGGTGGAGCCGGTGCCGAGGCCGAGCCGCATGCCGGGCTCGACCAGATCGAGGGCACGCGCGGCCGCGGCCCGGCGCAGGTCGGGCCCGCTCACCGCGGCAGCGCCAGGTCGACGGGGTTGATCGGGAGGTCGCGCGTCATGGGCAGCCGGTCTTTCCGCGGAAGTCGGCCGGCCCCTAGCACGTGACAGCGCGGACCGGAACGCCCGCGCCGGGAAAGCTGCGTCACGGGCGGCCGCCCTGTGTCGGCGTGGCGCTCGCCCCGGCCCGACCGGGCGCCGGTCCGGTCAGCGGCGTGTCGGACGCGCCCTCGGAACCGGGCTTGGCCTGCTGCGTGCAGACCACCTGCTCCTTTTTGACCAGGACGAAACAGATGCTCATCTCCCCGGTCCGGTAGTTCACGCGGAAGACGCCGGCCTCGCGGGTGTGGCGGCTCGCCACCAGCCCGTATTCCGAGGGGGTCTGGGGCCCGGCGCCCTCGCCTGCGCCGAAGCAGACCGTCTGGCCGATGCCGCCGCCGGATTCCTGGAGGCCGTACTGGCAGGAGGTCACCTCGCCGGTCACCTTGTCGACCCGGTACATCCGGTTCAGGTCGGTCTGCGGCGCAGGCACGAATTCGAAGGAGGTCGCCGCCGCCGGCAGCGCATGGAGCGCCGCGCAGGCGGTCAGGAGAGGCAGAGACGGTTTCATCGCGGGTCCTGGGGCTGGTGCAGCGTGCCTTTCGCTGCGCTTTCGGGCGAGTCTGGGGCGCTCGGCCGGGTTGCGCGCATGAGCGGCACGCCATCCCTCGGCTTGCTCCCGCCTCCCGGCCCCGCTAGCGAGGCCGGAGCCATCAGGAGCCCATCGCGCATGTCCGCCGAACCGACGACCCGCCCGCCGATCGCCGTGTTCGACCTCGACGGGACGCTCGCCGAGACCGCCGGCGACCTGATCGGCACGCTGAACGTGCTGATGCGGCGCGAAGGCCTGGCCGAACTGCCCCTGTCCCAGGCGCGCGGACTGATCGGCGCGGGCGCCAAGGCGCTGATCCGGCGCGGTTTCGAGGTCGAGGGACGCATTCTCTCGCCGGACGACCATGAGCGCCTCTTCGAGGACTTCATCGCCCATTACGGCGACCACCTGGCCGACACCTCCCATCTCTATCCGGGCCTGGTCGAGGCCCTGGATGTCCTCGAGGAGACGGGCTTCCGCCTCGCAGTCTGCACCAACAAATACGAGGGGCAGTCCGTCGAGCTGCTGCGCATCCTCGGGATCGGGCACCGGTTCGCGGCGATCTGCGGCCGGGACACGTTCCCGCAATACAAGCCCGACCCGCGCCACCTGACCGGCACGATCGAGCGCGCGGGCGGCGACCCGGCCCGCGCCGTCATGGTCGGCGATTCGCGGACCGATATCGACACCGCCAAGGCCGCCGGCATCCCGGTGGTGGCCGTGACCTTCGGCTACACCGATGTGCCGGTCACCGACCTCGGGCCCGACCGGGTGATCGCGCACTTCTCCGAACTCGTCGAGGCGGTCGGCGCGCTGGTGCCGGTCGCGGCGCTCTGATCCGTCAGCGCAGCCACGCCCGGAGCCGCGCCACAGCCTCGCGGCACTCCGCCTCCGAGCCGGCGAACGAGAACCGGACGTGGTGGTTTCCGAGCTCCGGGTCGAAATCGAGGCCCGGGGTCGCCGCGACATGCGCCTCGTCGAGCATCCGGCGGCAGAAGGCGGAGGCGTCGTTGGTGAGATTCGCCACGTCGGCGTAGAGATAGAAGGCGCCGTCGGCCGGATGCACGCGGCCGAGGCCCAGGCCGGGCAGCGCCTCGAGCAGGATCGCCCGGTTGCGCGCGTAGCCGTCGCGCACGGCGTCGAGTTCCGCGGTGGCGTCGAAGGCGGCGAGCGCGCCGACCTGCGACAGGTAGGGCGCCGAGATGTAGAGGTTCTGCGCCAGCCGCTCGATCGGGCGGACCAGCGCCTCAGGCACGACCATCCAGCCGACGCGCCAGCCGGTCATGCAGTGGTATTTCGAGAACGAGTTGATCACCACCGCGTCGGGCTCGAAGCGCAGGGCCGTGACGGTGGGCACGCCGTAGCTGAGGCCATGGTAGATCTCGTCGGAGATCAGCGGGAGGCCCAGGGCGCGGGCCGCCGCGCAGAGGTCGCGCAGGGCGGGCTCCGTGATGATGGTGCCGGACGGGTTGGCCGGGCTCATCACGAGCGCGCCCGCGACCGGCTCCCGGGCATGGGTCGCGCGCAGGAGGGCGGCGGTGGGCGCGAAGCGGTCCTCGTCGCGCAGAACCATCGGGGCGGGCACGAGATCCAGGGCGGCCAGGATGCTGCGGTAGGCCGGGTAGCCGGGCTGCGGCACCGCGACCCGGGCGCCGGCGTCGAACAGGCTCATGAAGGCGAGCACGAAGCCGGCTGACGAGCCGGTGGTGATCACCACCCGGTCGGGGCTGACGGAGACGCCGTGCCGCTCGGCGTAGTCCCGGGCGATGCGCTCGCGCAGGGCCGGCAGCCCGAGCGCCTCGGTATAGGGCACCCGTCCGGTGGCCAGAGCGCGCTGTGCCGCCGCGATCACCGTGCGGGGTGCGGGTGGCGATGGCTGGCCGACCTCCATCCGCACCACGTCGTCGCCCGCGCGGGCCTTGGCGGCCGCAGCGGCCATGACGTCCATGGCGAGGAAGGGCTGGACGGCGGCGGCCCGGCGGGAGATCGGGATCATGCGGTCCTTCTGAACGCTGGCTGCGGCCGGGCGGCCGCCGAACCGGGTTAGTCCCTGGCGGCCCGCGCCTCAACCGGGCGGCGGTCGCGTGGCCCGGCGCGACAGGCGGTCACGGGCGGTCCGCAGGGCGGCGCGGGGATTTGACCGGACGCCGCGAAAACGCCTAACCCAACGCTTACCGCTCCCGACACGTGCGGCCCGGCGCGCCGCGCAAGCGAGGATCCATGCCGTTCATCCGTCCCCTGCCCGCGCTGGCTCTGGCGCTCGGCCTCGTCGCCGGTCCGGCTCTCGCCCAGACCGCGGCGCCGGCCGCTCAACCCTTCACGGACGCGCAGCGCGCCGGCATCGAGGCGATCGTGAAGGACTACTTGATCAAGCATCCGGAGGTGCTCCAGGAGGCTCTGGCCGAGGCCGAGAAGCAGCAGGCCGAGACGCAGCGTCTCGCCCAGGCTGCGGCCCTCAAGGAGGCGCGCGAGGCGCTCCTCAACGGGCCGCACGACGTGGTCGCCGGGAATCCCTCGGGCGACGTCACGATGGTCGAGTTCTTCGACTACAATTGCGGCTATTGCCGCAAGGCGCTCGGGGACGTCCAGGCGCTGATCAAGTCCGATCCGAAGCTGCGCGTGGTGATCAAGGACTTCCCTGTTCTGGGCCCGGAATCGCTCGAAGCCAGCCAGGTCGCCATCGCGGTGCGCCAGCAGCTCAAGGGCGACAAGCTGTTCGAGTTCCACCAGAAGCTCCTGGAGACGAAGGGCCGGGTGAACGGGGCCCGGGCGATCCAGGTCGCGAAGGATCTCGGCGCCGACACCACCAAGCTCCAGAAGGATATGGCCGCCCCCGAGGTGAAGGCCGCCCTCAGCGAGAACCGGGGCCTCGGCGACCGGCTCGGCCTGTCGGGTACCCCGGCCTTCATCATCGGCGATGAGGTCATCCCGGGCGCGGTCGGCGTCGAGCCGATGCGCAAGACCATCGCCGACGTGCGCCAGTGCGGGCACGCCTCCTGCTGAGCCCTCCGGTCGCGCCGCTGGATCTGGGAAGGTGGTCCCCGCAGCCTTGTCGCGGCGGGCCGCCTTCGTCTAAGAGCCGCGAGCCGCAGGGCCGCGGTCCAGTGCCGACTCGGATGGACGGACCGACGTGCCGCGATACGAAGTAGGCCGGATGCCAAAGAACGATGCCATCGATCCCGAGCTCGTGCGCGAGCTCGCCAACCTCGTCACCGAGACCGGTCTGTCCGAGATCGAGGTCGAGAAGGGCGACCTGCGCATCCGCGTCGCGCGGCGGCTCGAACCCGTGAACGTCCAGGTCGCGGCGCCGGCCCCCGTCGCCGCCCTTGCGCCGCCCGCTGCGCCGCAACCGGCCCCGTCGGCCCTCGCCCCGGTCGAGACGCCGCGCGCGCAGCCCGGGGCCGTGCCCTCGCCGATGGTCGGGACCGCCTATCTGCGCCCCTCCCCCGATGCCAAGACGTTCATCGATGTCGGCTCGAAGGTCGAGGCCGGCGACAAGCTGCTCCTCATCGAGGCG
The DNA here is from genome assembly GCA_963990595.1 of uncultured Methylobacterium sp. GTDB lineage: Bacteria > Pseudomonadota > Alphaproteobacteria > Rhizobiales > Beijerinckiaceae > Methylobacterium. The sequence continues at coordinate 15,598 of CAXDNE010000083.1, read as the reverse complement.
ATGAAGACCTTCAACGAGATCGTCGCGCCCCGCGCCGGCACGGTCAGCGCCATCTTCGTCGAGGATGGCCAGCCGGTCGAGTTCGGCGAGGCCCTGCTCGTCATCAGCTAGGACGGCACGGGCCGGTCGTTTCTCAATTCTGGAACACGCCGCTTAACGAGAGGATAGAGCGTCCCGCGCGGTCCGGAATCGCCAGGATGCCCTAACGGGTTCGATGTTCGACAAGATCCTGATCGCGAATCGCGGCGAGATTGCCCTGCGCATCCTGCGGGCAGCGAAGGAGCTCGGGATCGCCACCGTGGCGGTCCACTCCACCGCGGACGCGGACGCCATGCATGTGCGCCTCGCCGACGAGAGCGTCTGCATCGGGCCGCCCGCCGCCCGCGACAGCTACCTCAACATCCCCTCGATCATCGCGGCCTGCGAGATCACCGGGGCGGATGCGGTCCATCCGGGCTACGGCTTCCTGTCGGAGAATGCCCGCTTCGCCGACGTTCTGGCCCATCACCAGATCGGCTTCATCGGACCTAAGGCGCAGCACATCCGCACCATGGGCGACAAGATTGAGGCGAAGCGCACCGCTCTGAAGCTCGGCATCCCGTGCGTGCCGGGTTCCGAGGGCGGGGTCGAGGATCCTCAGGAGGCCAAGCGCGTGGCTGCCGAGATCGGCTACCCCGTCCTGGTCAAGGCGGCGGCGGGCGGCGGCGGCCGCGGCATGAAGGTCGCGCGCTCGGAGGCCGAGCTGGAGCAGGCGATCGGCATGGCCCGGTCCGAGGCCAAGGCCGCTTTCGGCGACGACGCCGTCTATCTCGAGAAGTACCTCGCGAAGCCGCGCCACATCGAGGTTCAGGTCCTGGGCGACGGACGCGGCGGCGCGGTCCACCTCGCCGAGCGTGACTGCTCGCTGCAGCGCCGCCACCAGAAGGTCTGGGAGGAAGGCGGCTCGCCGGCGCTCAACGAATCGATGCGGGCCGAGATCGGTGGCATCTGCGCCAACGCCATGAAGGAGCTCGGCTATCTCGGGGCCGGCACCATCGAATTCCTGTACGAGGACGGGCGGTTCTACTTCATCGAGATGAACACCCGCATTCAGGTCGAGCATCCGGTCACCGAGATGATCACCGGGATCGACCTCGTGATCGAGCAGATCCAGGTCGCCTCGGGGGGCCCGCTCTCGGTCAGCCAGTCCGACATCAAGGTCGAGGGCCACGCCATCGAGTGCCGGATCAACGCCGAGCATCCGGAGACCTTCCGGCCCTCACCGGGCGAGATCACGCATTACCACACGCCGGGCGGCCTCGGAGTCCGGGTCGATTCGGCGGCCTTCCAGGGCTACCGGATCCCGCCGAATTACGATTCGCTGATCGGCAAGCTGATCGTTCACGGGCGCACCCGCAACGAGTGCCTGATGCGCCTGCGCCGCGCCCTCGACGAATTCGTCATCGACGGCATCGACACGACCCTGCCGCTGTTCCGCACCCTCGTCCGCAACCCGGACGTGCAGAACGGCCTTTACGACATCCACTGGCTCGAGCATTTCCTGGAAGACGGGGGCATGAAGGCCTGACCGGCACCGAGCGGGTCCGCGGCGATCGCGGCACGCGCGGGATCTGGCCTTCGCGTCGTCGGCGCGCGACACTCCCGCCATGCATGACCCCACCCGCGTGGATATCACCCCCGAGATCCTGCTGAAGGCCTACGCGGCGGGCATCTTCCCGATGGCCGAGGATGCCGACGACCCGACCCTCTATTGGGTCGAGCCCAAGGCGCGCGGCGTCCTTCCCCTCGACGGGTTCCGCGTCCCGCGCCGCCTCGCCCGAACGGTGCGGTCCGACCAGTTCGAGGTCCGCTGCGACACGGATTTCGAGGGTGTGATCAACGGCTGTGCCGCGCCGCGCCGGGACAGCGAGCGGACCTGGATCAACCGGCGCATCCGCGAACTCTACGGCGCGCTGTTCGATCTCGGCTACGTCCATACGGTCGAGGTCTATGCGGGCGACGACAGGCGGCTTGTCGGCGGCCTGTACGGCGTCTCGCTGGGCGCGGCCTTCTTCGGCGAGAGCATGTTCCACGAGGTGCGCGACGCCTCGAAGGTCGCCCTCGTCCACCTGATGGGCCGCCTGCGTGCCGGACGCTACAAACTCGCCGACACCCAGTTCGTGACCGAGCACCTCACGCAGTTCGGCGCCGAGGAACTGCCGCGGCACGTCTACAAGCGGCGGCTCGCCGAGGCCCTCGATCAGGTTGCCGACTGGAACGTCTGGCCCGGCGACGGCTCCGTGCCGGGCGCCCAGGTCCTTCAGGCGCTGGGCGGAGGCGACGACGCTTGAGACGCGGCGCGACTTGCCGCCGCCCGGACCGCGACACGTGGCCCCGTCCAGTCGGTCCCCGTGTCTTGAGGTGCTCCGCAGCAGCCTCGACCGAGGGCTCCGGGGATCGCGCAGCCAGCGGGAGACCGCCTTCGCGGGCTCCGCTTCGCCACCTCGGGATGAGAACGGTGGATTGAGGACTGGTCCGGCCGGCGACGCGCGCGGGACCGGCTCCTAGCGGAACAGCGCGTCGAACAGGTTCTGCGGCTGCTGCTGTTGCGGCGGCGGCGGGGCCGGCGCCGGGCCCTCGTTCGACGGGAAGAACTTGCGCGAGGGCTTCTGGCGGGGCTGGACCGGCACGCCGCGCGGCGCCTCCACGTCGACCTGCCCGGCAGCGTTGATCTGCTGGGCCGTCTTGGTGGCATCCTTTCCGGGGCGCTTGCCCTTCTCGGGCTTGGCCGCGACCGCGGGGATGTCCTCCTGCTCCTTGGCTTCGGCGATCACGTCGCTGCCGCCTTTGCAGTCGACCAGCCACACGTCATAGATCGGGTGCTCGATCGCGTGCAGGCCGGGGCTCGACGCGAACATCCAGCCGGTGAAGATCCGGCGGTACTTGTTGTCGAGGGTGACTTCGTCGACCTCGAGAAAGGCCGTGGTCTTGGCGCTCTCCGTGGGCGGTCGCGTGTAGCACACCCGCGGGGTGAGCTGCAGCGCGCCGAACTGGACGGTCTCGTCCACCGCGACCTCGAACGACACGATCCGGCCGGTGATCTTGTCGAGCCCCGAGAACACCGCCGTCGGATTCTTGATCTTGTCGGCCGCGGCCGGGCCGGCGCAGAGGGCGACAGCCAGAGCCAGGCCGAGCACCGACCGAACGGGATGATGTGCTGTCGTGCGGCTCAAGGCTCGCCTCACTCGAAGAGTGCCAGGGTACCTGGCAGAGAGGACCGCGCTCACCCGCGGCCCGAGGATCCAGGCTGCGGCCTATACGCAAAGGGTGGTGGAAAAAGGGCGTTCCAAGCGCCTGACCCGGCTCTTGCGGAGCGTCGCCCCGACATTCTAACTGTTACTGTATTCGCCATAGATCAAGGGTGCTCGATATGTTGTCGCCGCAGCCAGATCGGTCGAGCACTGTACAGGGGCCGGAGCGCGGCGACGGACGGCCAGATTTCGAGATCGGTCTTGCGCTGGCGGGCGCGATCTCAGCCGGGGCGTACACCGCCGGCGTGATCGACTTCCTCGCTCAGGCTCTGCAGGCGTGGGAATCGGCCCGGTCCGACGGGGCGCCCCGACATCGGGTTCGCATCCGGACGATCGCGGGGGCCTCAGCGGGCGCGATCACCGGCGCGCTCGGCGTGGTCGCCCTCAAGCGCGGTCTGCACCCGGTGCCGCTCACCTCGGCGGAACGTGCCGTCCTCCAGGAAGAGGCCGACGATCCCGCCGGGCGCGCGACGGGGTTCCAGTCGATCCGCTGCGTCCTGCCGAGTCTCTACGAGGCCTGGGTCGAACGGCCCCGGATGGTCGCCGACCCCGGAAGCGCCGCCCGCGACCTGCTCGGTCTCGACGATCTCAAGCCCGATCGGGCCCGCACGGCGCCGCGCAAGCGGAGGGTCGTCCGCTCCCTGCTCAACGCCGATTTGCTCGACGAGATCGCCAGCACCGCGCTGCACTATCCCGGCTTCACCGGCCAAGCCGCCTCGGCGGCCGCGGCGGATCCGCCGCCGTTCCTGGCCGACGAGATGCACGTCTTCATGACGGTGACGAACCTGCGGGGTATCCCGTTCCACGTCGGTTTCGGACCGAACGACGAGGGCTACGGCATGCTGACGCACGGCGACCGCGTCCATTACCGGGTCTCGCTGCGCGATCCGCCGCCCGGATCGGTGCCCTGGGCCAAGACCAAGTTCCTGGAGATGGACAAGAGCATCGCCATCCGAGCCGCGGACCTGCCGCGGGCCACGGGGCATCCGGTGCCGGAGACGTGGATGCAGTACGGGATGACCGCCGTCGCGTCGGGCGCGTTCCCGGGCGGCCTCGCGCCCCGGCTGATCACCACGACCTTCGCTGAATACTTCGACCGGCAGTTCCCGCTGCCGAACGTGTCCTGCGCGATCAATCCGAGCTTTCCCACGACCTACGAGCGCTCGGCCGCGTTCGCGTTCCTCGCGGTGGATGGCGGGGTCGTCAACAACAGCCCGTTCGATTTCGTCGAGTACGCGCTCTGGGAGCGGGGCGAGGAGCGCAAGACCGGTGCCGATGCGGATCGGGCGGTGATCATGATCGCGCCCTTCCCCGAGCCTCCGACCTTCCTCGCCGCCGGCCAGCCGCAGGATGAGATCGGGTCGGTGGTCCGCGCGCTGTTCCCGACGCTGCTCAACCAAGCCCGCTTCCGCGCCTCGGAACTGGGGGCAGCCCTCGACGAGAAGGATCTCAGCCGCTTCCTGATCTCACCGCGGCGATCCCTCTCTGCCGGGCCGAAGGAACGCTACCCGATCGCCTGCGGATTGCTCGGCGGATTCGGCGGCTTCCTCGACGAGCAGTTCCGAGCACACGATTACCAGCTCGGTCGGCGGAACTGCCAGAATTTCCTCAAGACCACCTTCAGGCTGCCCGCGAAGGCCACGGCCCAGGATGGTGGGCCGGGAGAGGCCGGCGGGCTGGTCGGCGGCGGCGATCATCCCGCCGGAGACCTCCCGATCATCCCGCTCGTCGGCGAGGCGGCGCGCGAAGTCGGCTTGCCGCCGTGGCCCCGGATGTCGGGCGCGAACTTCCAGACGCTGATGCGGCGGGTCGCCCGACGCTTCGGCAGCCTGCGGGGGCCGCTGGTCGACGCGCAGGTGAAGAAGGCCGAGATCCGCTTTGCCCTGCGGCTGGTGCTGTTCCTGAGCAGGCGGCGCATCTTGAACTTCATCGAGCTCACGATCCTCGCCGACCTCGTGCGCCGCAATCAGATCAGCGGCTGGGACCTGCCGCGCTCGCTCGACCGGCTCATCGATCAGAGGCGGGTCGGACGGCAGACCGACGACGTCCGCCTGATCCTCGCGAGCCTCGTCGGACCGGCCCGCACCGCGGCGACCGTCCGCGACCTCGTGACGATGACGCATCTCGATGCGACCTTCATCGAGCAGATCCTGGATGAATTGCGGCAGCTTCCCGCCGCCGCGCCGCACCGCGTCACCAGGGGGACGGACGGCACCTACCGGCTTCAGATGCATGTCCCGGTGGGGGTCCGGGCCCTGCCGGCTGTCGGCAACTGGATCGAGCGGTTCTTCCCGCAGAGCTACCGGTACGCCTGATCACTCACCGGGGGTCCAGGAGACGTAGTCGCCGGTGGCGGCTGGGCGGGAGCCCCACGAGAGCTGCGAACCCTGGGGCCGGTAGGCATTGGCCGTGCCGGTCTGATTCTCCATATGCGGCTTCTGCCAGGCGCGCGGCTTGTAGTCTTCCTCGCTCGGCGCGACATCGAAGCTGTGCGAGAGCCAGCCGCGCCAGCCCGGCGGCACCTTCGAGGCGTCGGCGTAGCCGTTATAGACCACCCAGCGCCGCTCCGAGCCGACCGAGCGGTCGATCAGCGGCCCTTCCGCCTTGTAGTACTTGTTCCCGAACTCGTCCTCGCCGACGAAGATGCCGGTGCGCGCGGTCTGGAGCGCGAGGGAGACGGTCTCGCCGTTCCACCACGTGAAGACGCGCAGCAAAGTGTCCTTCAGCGCCATCGCCGGTCCCGGATCGTTTCGCGCCCCTCGGGCGCCTCTGGGCGCCGTTATGGTGAGCGCGCGCGCGTGAGTCCAGCGGGAGAACCGAAGTGTCGCTGCCGGGCAACGCCCGAGCGCGGTCGTCGACCGCGGGGGCCGCCCGTCAGAAATCGCCGTTCTCCCGGCCTGTGAATCTAAAATTTTCCCGAAGCGAATCCCGAAAGCCGGAAGGACACTTATCCGCGCCGGGGACGATATCCACAGGCTTTTGCGAGCCGGCACAACATCTAGCGTGGAACCCCTCCGTCGCACACCACTTGTTGACGAGAGAGCGGAGGCGGCGGTAATCTCTCTTCATCGGTCGCGCCCCTGAAGTGATGCGTTTGAGCAGGGTCGGCCGTCCCACGAATTCGTTCGCAAACCCGGCGCGCGTCCGGTCTCTTGGCGCGGCCGGGGAGCGAATCCCATCATCGGGCATAGACCCCGTGTCTTGCGGGGCCGGGGCCGTCGTGTCCTGTCGGGAGAGGTGCGTTTCATGCGGTTCGAGCGTCGCTACACCACGGCCGGACGATCGCCCTACGCCGGCATTCCCTTCCGCAAGGCGCTGAGCGAGATCCGCAATCCCGACGGGTCGGTGGTGTTCCGTCTCGACGGGATCGACGTGCCCGAGAGCTGGAGCCAGGTGGCGAGCGACGTGCTCGCGCAGAAGTACTTCCGCAAGGCGGGCGTCCCGGCCCGGCTCCGCAAGGTCGAGGAGAACGCGGTCCCCTCCTTCCTGTGGCGTTCGGTTCCCGACGAGGCGGCGCTCGCCGAGCTCCCGGAGGACGAGCGCTTCGTCTCCGAATCCTCCGCCACGCAGGTCTTCGACCGGCTCGCCGGCTGCTGGACCTACTGGGGCTGGAAGGGCGGCTACTTCTCCTCGGAGGAGGACGCCTCGGCCTTCATGGACGAGCTGCGCTTCATGCTCGCCCGCCAGATGGTGGCGCCGAACTCGCCGCAATGGTTCAACACCGGCCTGCACTGGGCCTACGGCATCGATGGCCCGAGCCAGGGTCACTATTACTGCGACCCGCAGACCGGCGCGCTGACCAAGTCGGCCTCGGCCTACGAGCACCCGCAGCCGCATGCCTGCTTCATCCAGTCGGTCCAGGACGACCTCGTCAACGAGGGCGGCATCATGGACCTGTGGGTCCGCGAGGCGCGCCTGTTCAAGTACGGCTCGGGCACCGGCTCCAACTTCTCCATGCTGCGCTCGGAGAACGAGAAGCTCGGCGGCGGCGGCAAGTCGTCGGGCCTGATGAGCTTCCTGAAGATCGGCGACCGGGCGGCCGGCGCGATCAAGTCGGGCGGCACCACGCGGCGCGCCGCCAAGATGGTGATCGTCGACATCGACCATCCGGATATCGAGGCCTTCATCGACTGGAAGGTGAAGGAGGAGCAGAAGGTCGCCGCCCTGGTGACTGGCTCGAAGGTCGTCTCCAAGCACCTGAATCTGGTGATGAAGGCCTGCACGCAGTGCGAGGCGGAAGGGGATGCCTGCTTCGATCCGGAGCGCAACCCGGCGCTCAAGCGCGAGATCAAGGCCGCCCGCCGGGCCTCCGTGCCGGACGCCTACATCAAGCGCGTCGTCCAGTTCGCCCGCCAGGGCTTCACCAAGATCGAGTTCCCCGTCTACGACACCGACTGGGATTCGGAGGCCTACCTGACGGTGGCCGGCCAGAACTCCAACAACTCGGTCTCGCTGACCGACGACTTCCTGCGCGCCGTCGAGGCGGATGCCGACTGGAATCTCACGGCCCGCACCACCGGCAAGGTCACCAAGACGCTCAAGGCCCGCGACCTGTGGGAGCGGATCGGCGAGGCCGCGTGGGCCTCGGCGGATCCGGGCCTGCACTTCAACACCACGATGAACGACTGGCACACCTGCCCGGCGGGCGGGCGGATCCGGGCCTCGAACCCGTGCTCCGAGTACATGTTCCTCGACGACACCGCCTGCAATCTCGCCTCGGCGAACCTGCTGACGATGTACGACCGGGAGACCAAGCGCTTCGACGTGGAGGCGTTCGAGCACCTCAACCGCCTCTGGACGGTGGTGCTCGAGATCTCCGTGATGATGGCGCAGTTCCCGTCGAAGGAGATCGCGGAGCTCTCCTACCGGTACCGGACGCTGGGCCTCGGCTACGCCAATATCGGCGGCCTGCTGATGACCATGGGCCTTCCTTACGATTCCGACGCGGGCCGGGCGCTCGCCGGCGCGCTCACCGCGATCATGACGGGCGTGGCCTACGCGACCTCGGCCGAGATGGCCGCGGAGCTCGGCACCTTCCCGGCCTACGAGGAGAATGCCGACGCGATGCTGCGGGTGATCCGCAACCATCGCCGGGCGGCGCACGGCGAGGCCGAGGGCTACGAGTTCCTGAACGTCGCGCCGGTCGCCCTCGATCACGCCAACATCCCGCAGGCGGATCTGGGCGACCACGCCCGCGCCGCCTGGGACCGGGCGCTGAAGCTCGGCGAGGAGCACGGTTACCGCAATGCGCAGGCTACCGTAATCGCGCCCACCGGCACGATCGGCCTCGTGATGGATTGCGACACGACCGGCATCGAACCCGACTTCGCCTTGGTGAAGTTCAAGAAGCTCGCCGGCGGCGGCTACTTCAAGATCATCAACCAGGCCGCCCCGGACGCCCTTCGGGCGCTGGGCTACCGCGAATCCGAGATCGCCGAGATCGAGGCCTACGCGGTCGGCCACGGCTCGATGGGCCAGGCGCCCGGCATCAACCCGACGACCCTGCGCGCCAAGGGCTTCACCGACGAGAAGATCGCCGCGGTGGAGAAGGGCCTCCGTTCAGCCTTCGACATCAAGTTCGTGTTCAACCGCTGGACGCTGGGCGACGACTTCCTCACCCAGACCCTGAAGGTCCCCGCGGAGAAGCTGTCGGACCCGACCTTCGAGCTGCTGCCGTTCCTCGGCTTCTCCAAGAAGGAGATCGAGGCCGCCAACACCCATATCTGCGGGGCGATGACGCTCGAGGGCGCGCCCTTCCTCAAGGTCGAGCATTACCCGGTCTTCGACTGCGCCAACCCGTGCGGGCGCATCGGCAAGCGCTACCTCTCGGTGGAGAGCCACATCCGCATGATGGCGGCGGCGCAGCCCTTCATCTCGGGGGCGATCTCCAAGACCATCAACATGCCGAACGACGCCACGGTGGAGGATTGCAAGGCGGCCTACCTGCTGTCCTGGCGCCTCGCCCTCAAGGCGAACGCCCTCTACCGCGACGGCTCGAAGCTGTCGCAGCCGCTCAACGCCGCCCTCATCTCCGAGGAGGACGACGAGGCGGATGAGGGGATCGAGGCCCTGATCCAGGCGCCGGCCGCCGCCAAGGCCGCCGCGGCCGCGGAGAAGATCGTCGAGCGGGTGATCGAGCGCGTCGAGCGGATCCGGTCCCGGGAGAAGCTGCCGGCCCGCCGGAAGGGCTACACCCAGAAGGCGGTGGTAGGCGGTCACAAAGTCTATCTGCGGACCGGCGAGTACGACGACGGCCGCCTCGGCGAGATCTTCATCGACATGCACAAGGAGGGCGCGACCTTCCGGAGCTTGATGAACAACTTCGCCATCGCGATTTCGCTCGGACTCCAGTACGGCGTGCCGCTGGAGGAGTACGTGGAGGCCTTCACCTTCACCCGGTTCGAGCCGGCTGGCTTCGTGCAGGGCAACGACGCGATCAAGAACGCGACCTCGCTCCTCGACTACGTGTTCCGGGAGCTGGCGGTCTCGTATCTCGGCCGCGCCGACCTCGCCCATGTCAGCCCCGCCGAGATCGGCGGCACGGTGATCGGCGGTGGCGAGAGCGGCGATACGACCCGCGAGGGTCCGAAGCCCGCGCCCGCCTCCTCGGTCGTGTCCCGCGGCCTGCTCCGCGGCTCGGCCGACCGGCTGACCCTGATCCAGGGCGGCCCGGCTGGCGGGAGCCTCGGCATCGGCGCGGCGAATGCCGGGCAGTCGGCTCCGGCCGGCGGCACGGTCCACGCGCTCCGCGGCAGCACGGCGCTGAAGGCCGAGCCGGCGACAGCCGGTCAGGCCGAGACGATCGCCGACACCCTCCCCTTCGCGAAGGCGGAGCGGAGCGTCGCCGACCGGCGGGCCGAGGCCAAGATGAAGGGCTATGTCGGCGAGGCCTGCCCGGAATGCGCGAACTTCACGCTGGTCCGCAACGGCACCTGCCTGAAGTGCGACACCTGCGGTTCGACGACAGGGTGCTCTTGATTATTCCGTAGACGCTGCTCAATGGCCAAAATTCCGCATCCGACTGCCAAAGTCCCGCATTGGCGGAACGTACGATAGTCGGATGCGGAAAGGCTGGAAGTGCATATCAAGCTAATTTCCAATTTGGTTTTTTGAGTAGATATGCGTGTAACGATTGCATAAGCTCAATCGATAATCGGTTAATCTGCTCAAAAACTGAAAAATACACAGCAACAGGTTTACATAGACCTCCGTACAAGACGGCGGCGAGCAATGCTCGTCGCCGGATGGTTGGAGGAACAAATCGGGATCAAGCTTAAGCGTAAGCCAATAGGGCGGAAGGGGTCCAGAATGGACAGTGTGCAGAATTCGATGACCGAGGCACCCGAGGTGCCCACAAAACCATATCGCGTGCTCAGCCTCGACGGCGGAGGTATGCGCGGAGTCTACACCGCCGAGTTCCTGAACAGGCTGACGACCTACTTCGCCCGAAGCAGGGGCGAGGAGGCACTCGACCTCGGCAAGGGCTTCGACCTCATCACCGGAACCAGTACGGGTGCCATCGTCGCGTGTGCACTAGCCATTGGGAAGCCGCTCGACGAAGTCGTTGCCCTGTATCGCCAAAACGGCCGCCACATCTTCCCCCATCGCATCAGGGGGACGTTGAGCGCGATCTTCCGCGCCTTCTTCCTCGGGGGCGTCGTGGTGCGTGCCGGCGACCAGGCTCTTCGGAAAGCCTTGGTCGACGTCCTCGGGGACACAAGGGTTATCGACGTCTACGAACGTCGCGGAATCTCGCTCTCGATCCCAACAGTAGCGATGAAGACCCACAGGTCCTGGGTGTTCAAGAAGACGCCCGTCAGTGGTCCCAGGGACGAGCTATACCCCTTGGTTGACGTCTGCATGGCGTCGAGCGCCGCGCCGATCTACCGCTCGCTCGCCGCCATCGACGATCCTATGGCCAAGCATGGCCTCAAGCAGGTGTTCGCCGACGGCGGTCTTTGGGCGAACAACCCGATCCTCGTTGGGATGATCGACGCGCTGGCGGTCGCACCGCCCGGGCAACCCATCGAGGTTTTTTCACTCGGCACCTGCTCGCGCCCCGAGGGCGAGCACCTGACCGAGCGACAGGTCCACAGGTCGATGCTGGACTGGAAACTCGGGGCGGAGGTGGCGCCCCTGAGCATCACGGCGCAGGAATTCGCTTTCGACAACATGGCGCGCTTCCTCGCCGGCATCCTGACCAAGGCCGGCAGGCCCGTTCGGACGCTCCGCTTCCCGAAGAAGGACGTGCCCGCGGAGATGATGCCGTACCTCGCCCTGGACGACGCGCGCAAAGCGGCGGTCGACCGCCTTATCCAGCAGGCGAACTCCGATGCCGACGTGACGAAGAGCGCCTGCGACGACCCGAACAACCCAGACGGCCGAATGGTGAGGGCCCTCATGATGGATCTGCCCGCCATGCCGGCGGCCGGCGTGGATTGGAGATCGCTGTGATGAGGAACACGAACGAACAGCTCCGCCGTTTCCACGGCGACCGCGTGTGGATGGGTCCGGCTGGCCGCAGGGATATCCTGGCCAAGGCCAAGTCGAACCGTAGCCGCCTGCGCAACGGCTTGGCGCGGGACGGGAAGCCCGCCCCGTTCGGGTCGGCGACGCAGGGCTCATATGCCATGCGAACCATGATCCAGAACGACGACGGCGATTACGATGTCGACGACGGTGTCTACTTTACCAAGGAGGCGCTCGTCGGGCCGAACGGAGGCGAGATCTCCGCGCTTGCGGCACGCCAGATGGTCTGTGACGCCCTCCAGGACAAGCGGTTCAACGAGAAGCCGGAGGTCAGGAAGAACTGCGTCCGGATCCAGTACGCGAGCCCAAACAACTATCACGTCGACGTCCCTGTTTACCGCCGTATCCGCACCAAGGATCCGTTCACGGGCGCGAACATCGATAGGTACGAGATCGCGAGCGCTGAATGGAAAGCGTCTGACGCGCTGAACGTGACCAAGTGGTTCAAGGCGCGCAACGAAGAAACTTGCGGTGACGCGTCGAAGGACGGCGACAAGGGCCAGTTCGTCCGGTTGGTCCGCCTCGCGAAGGCATTCGCGCGCAGCCGACCACACTGGAGCGGCAAGATCGCCGGCGGCTTTGCCCTATCGCGGTTGCTGAGCGACCACTACGTGGAAACCGCCGACCGCGATGACGTCGCGCTCCGCGACGTTCTGCGGGCGATCCACGGCCGGCTCGCATATAGAGACCGGGTGGAACATCCGAAGTTGGCCGAGGACATCCTTCCGGCAGGAAGCGCGAAGGCCAGGTTCCTCCGCAAGAAGTTGGGCGATAAGCTTCCTCTTCTCGACGTCCTCGACGATCCGAACTGCACGCACGACCAAGCCATGAAGGCCTGGGACAAGTTCTTCCTGTCGGACTGGTTCTCGAACCAGCCGGATCCCGACGACGAGGCCGAGCTCGACAAAAAGACCAGCCGTGGCCCTACGATCAAGGTCGGCGGCCAAGGCTACGCATGACGGTCCACGTCCATCCCCTCCCGGTGGATGCCGTCGCGGTCGCCGATGCGTGGTTTCGCTCGCTCGGCCCCCCCTTCCGCGGTCGGCTGCTGCCGGGTGACCCGCTCATATCCGAAGGCGGGGCGGGATGGCTCGTCTGGACACTTGGTCGGGAACTCGCGGTCGTAGTCGACGCAGCCTTCCCGTACACGCGGCCCCTGGTCTACGTGCGCGGCGACCGCCGGGCGATGCCGCACGTTGAACGCGGCGGTCGCCTGTGCCTGCGGAACCCAGAAATCCCACCCGATCCGGAGGCGGCGGTGGCGCGCGCCCTAGGGGAAGCACGCGATCTCCTGCTCGCCATTGAGAACGGCTCGGAGGAAACGGACTTCGAGGAAGACTTCGGGCTCTACTGGCGCCAAGGAGCGGACGCAGGCCGAACCGCACGACTGCTTCTGCGCAACGTAGGCGCATCCGGTCAAATCGCGTGGACCGCGACGGAGGCGGCCGTCTACGGCTTCGACACCCCGGGCGCGCTGCGCAGGTGGTGGTCGCATCGCTTTGGGACGCAACCGGCCAAGGTGCGTCAAGGCGCGCTCATCGAGCTCGACCGTTTACCGCATCCGGATCTCTTCCCTCGTACGGGACGCGAGTTCTGGGACCTCGTCGCCTCCCGCTCGGCCGGTGGGACGAACCTCCTCGAAGCCCTGCTTCGGCAGACGCCGAAAGGCCTGCTGACGGTCCTCGCTGGTCCGGCCCCCTCGGGTCGCCGCCACGCCGTCGGGTTGATGCTTTCTCGGCCACCGGACGCCGAGGGCCGGCCGGTGAACCGCCGCGTGATCGAACGTGACTACCGGCGCGGCCAGATGCCCGCCGAAGTGCACTGCGAACGGTTCCAGGTCTCGCGGCTGGCGACGGACGCACTCGACGCCGCGATGACGCGCTTGCCTTACCAAGAGCGTGAGCGGCTCTCGGACGCGCGCGTGGCCGTAATCGGTTGCGGGGCACTGGGATCTGGCGTGGCCCGGCTGCTCGCGAAGTCCGGGGTAGGTCACATCCTGCTCGTTGACCACGAGACGCTCGGCTGGGAGAACATCCGCCGGCACCGGCTCGGGGCCGGCGCCGTCGGGCTACCTAAGGCGACGGCGCTCGCGCGCACGCTGGCGCGCGACAATCCCGAAATCGGTTCCGCGCGAGCGCTAGATCTCAGGGTTGAGCAACTGCTCATGGAGGATTCCGGTGCGCTCGCCGGCGTCGACCTGGTGATCGCGTGCACTGCGACTTGGTCCGTGAACTGCGCCCTCGACGAGCTGCTGACGGGTGCTAACGCAACCCCGGTCCTCTACGCCTGGATGGAGGCGCACGCGCTCGCGGCCCATGCCGTGTTGATCATGCCGGGCCACTCCTATCGGATGGGCTACGACGAGGTCGGCAATCCCAGGATGACGGCGTCGATCAGCGACAAGCCGTTGCCCGCCGAATGCGGTTCTTCGACGTCGCCGTTCGGGGCAATAGAATTAGCCCATGCCGAAGCGCTTACCGCCCGCCTCGCCATGGATTTCTTGAGGGCTAAGACGGTCGAAACCACGTGGAGGTCGTGGTTGACCGACGCGACTTCTCTGGCCGACGGGGAAGGTCGCTGGACGCTTGAATGGGTCACTACGCGGGGGACGCCCGACGCGCACGGCCAGATCGTGATTGGGCCGTGGTGGCAGGAATGAATGGGCCGCTCGTCTTTCGCCTTGACGACATCGAGTTGCACATCGGACGCGACCCGCTGTCTGTGTTCGCCAGCCACCGCCAGACCAGCTTCCTTCATAGCGAAGCCGGAGGTCAACTGTTCGGACGCGCGGGCCAAAGACGTTGGAACATCACCCATGCCACGGGACCAGACCTTCGCGACCGCCGGTGCCGGAACCGCTTCGTCCCGGATCGGGAGCGGGAGCGACGCGATATTGCTGAATTCTATGCGCGGGGCTTCGATTATTTGGGCGACTGGCATACCCACCCGCAGAACTCGCCAGAACCTTCGCCACGTGACTTAACCAGCATAGATGAAATCGTCCGGCAGTCGACGCATGACATGCCGGGCTTTTTGTTGTGCGTCGTAGGTAGGCACGCCCCGCCGAAGGGCCTTTGGCTGTCGTTGCATCGAGTCGACGGTTCGGCGGTTCGAGCCCTACCAGCGTCGGATCGGCCTGCCGCCGCGAGAGGACCTGCCTCGTACGGGTCTGTCGCCGCCGATGAGTAGATTGGCAGGCGCCCAAAACATCCCGCCCCTGGTGCTCGGAACCAGACACCAGGACTTCAGCCGTGCGTGAACTTGGCCGGTCGCTTCTCCACGAAAGTGGCCATGCCCTCCTTCTGGTCCTGCGTGGCGAACATGGCGTGGGTAGCTGGCGCCGCTCGCCGCGCTGAAAGCGAGGGCCCTTACCGCGACTCGCGCCCTCGCTGGGGATCCACAGCCCGTTTGCGGCAAACTGCGGATGGACCTCGGCAATCGGTGTTTGGTGCGTTGACGCCCGGCCTCACGTTGCTGTTGTGTTCCCGTGTGCTTCCGGGTCCCGGCCCGCATCTCGGAGCCCCTCCGTGCCACCGCTCGACTGCCTCATACCGGACGCCCGTTCGCTGCCCCCGGGCGGCGCCGCGCTTCCCGTCCACGCGATCCGCGAGGCCTGACCGGCGACACGCCCGGCGGCCCGCGCACGAGGCCGCCATGAACCTCCACAAGCCCGACCTCCCCCACGACCCCGACCGCCTCGTCGGCGAGCTCTTCCGGCGATTGTCGGCCCTCAAGAGCCTCGGCATCGACGAAGCTACCTTCGCCCGTGTCGTCCACGC